>CADBNI010000065.1 GCA_902795965.1 uncultured bacterium | reverse complement strand
CGGTGTTGTAGCAGCAATGACAATGCCTACATTGATTAACCAAACAAACGGCGCACAGTACAAAGCAGCTTACAAAAAAGCATTGTCCGCCATTTCTCAAGGTGTAACTTTGAACGTAGCACTTGATGACATCAGTTTTGCTGATACTACTTCAACAAACAGTACTACCACTAATGCAGGTAAAAATGACAAGCCTAACACAACAGCTTACATCTTGTCACAAAGAATGAATGTTGTTAAAGCTGACAAGCAAGTAGGTTATGACAGTGTAACATTTAAATCAACAAATGGTGCTGACGGTTCTGCTAATACTACTTTGTTCTTTAACGATGGTTCCGTATTCCAATTTAACCCGACTGATTATGCTTGTACTCAAGCATACGAAACAGGTGCTGCAGGTACAAACAAAATTTGTTACGGTTTTATTGACGTAAACGGTTTGAAAGGACCTAACAAAGAAGTTCTTTGTGATGAAACAGGTACTGCAAAAGCAAATACTTCAGGTGCTTGTACCGTTAAATCACCGACGGATATCTACCCTGTTAAATACTATGACCAGACAATTCTTCCTGCAACTGATGCAGCAAGAGCTGTTTTGTACGGCAAGTAGCGGGAGCGAGCCGAGGCTGGAGCTGTTTTGCGTAAGTGATGAAATCACTTAAAGCAGAACACGGAATGCCGTTTAAGGCGAGCGACCAAGACAGCGGTGCCGTTTAAGGCGACCAAGAAATTTAAGAATAAGGAGTCTTTTAAAGGCTCCTTATTTTTTGTGCTATAATAAATTTATGGAAAGTATCAGAATTGTTGCACCCGTAAAAAAACCCGAAGATATTGAAAATTTTTCAAAAGCAACAAATTGTCGGGAGTATTACGTATATTACCAAAAATTTTTGAACAACAATTTTGAATACATTAACGAATTTGTTGAAACTGCAAAACGTTGCGACTGCGAGATTTACGTTAATTTTAAACATGATATTACGGAAGAAAATTTACCCGAAATAAAAAAATTCATCAAATTTTTAAGAACTTCGGGAATTTCGGGAATTTTTATCAACAGTTTTGCAATACTTGAGGCAATCAAAATTTATAATCTTCCTTTTAAAGTTATTGCGGATTCTTATTTTGATATTCATAATCTTGCGGGAATTGATTTTATTAACAGTTTCCACAAGGCTGACGAAATTATAATTACCGAAGAAATTTACATGAAAAATATTGCGAAAATCAAGCAATATACAAAACTTCCGCTTGCGATAGACAGTGATAATCTTCCTTACTGCGCAGAAGATATAAAAAAACTCAAAGCCATTGACAGCGTTGTTATAAAAGGAAAATTTAACAATTCGGAAGAAATTCTTGAGGCGATAGAACTTATCCAAAAAATTCTTGACAAACCCAAATTGTTTAAGAACCAAAAACTTCCGTTCAAACACGTTCGCAAAAGCATTTATCGCACAAACCATTTTTTGGGAGTAGTTGAAAGTGCTGAAGGAAAAGATTTTAAATTCAGCAGAAATATCAAAAATTTTGAATGGGAAGTTGAAAAAGCCAAAATCGGCAAATGCCCCGATTATACAACGGAACACAGGCTGAATTTGCGCCTGTCCGAATTGGCACAGCTCAAAGAATTAGAAAAATATATTAAAAAAATCGGTACAAATCCGATATATTCGATTGAATACGGTGAAATTTTGGCAACTTGCGACCTTGCAACAAGCAGTTTTCACGAAATCATAATGAAAGTAAAAAGATTTTGTACAAAGTATGGAATAAAATTTCAGCTTTCTACTCCAAGAATACTTATAGAACGGGATTTTGACAGAGTTTATGAATATGTAAAACAAATTCTTTTAAAAGTTCCCGCACCCGACAGTCTGATTATCAATAATATCGGATATTTTTGGACTGCAATAAACGACTGTGATATTAACAATATTCCCGTTGAAATCGGTCAGGGAATAAATCTTTTGAACAGTTTGTCGGTCAAGTGTCTGAATAATCTTGCACCGATTAGTACGGTTGATTTCACGTCATTTATCGATATTGAAAGTGCTGTTAAAACAATCAAAAAAATTAAAAACGATATTCCGAACAAAAAATACACGATTGCCGGCAATATAAGAGTTCCGAGTCTTGGACTTTGTCCGTTGAACAACGACAGTGCAATAATTTCACGTCTTTCGTGTAAAGCTCCATGCCACAGAGGCGGATATGCGTTATACGATCCGTCATTATGCAAAATGTTTCCGTTTACGTGTGACGGATTTTGCAGAATGCACATGTTTGAGGACAAAATTGCGGAGAAATTTGAACATATCGAAGAACTTTCAAAAGCCGGAGTAAACGAATTTGTATTTGATTTCAGTGCATTGAACGCAAAATTTGTACCTCTGCTTTTGGATAAGTATTTTTATTATATTAAGAATTAATCCGCATTTTACATTTTACATTGTTAATAGTATAATTTTCCTGTGGGAAGGAATTTAAAAATCTTATTATCAATCTTGTCCGTAACTTTGCTTTACGGAGTTTATTATTGGGGAATTCCCGCAGTAATCAATCTGCCGAAAAGAGCGGATTTGGTTGAAAAAATAGTGTTTGAGCAGACGGGATATCGTATAAAACTTGAAAATCCCGATTTAAAAACAGGACTAATCCCCTCTATATGGCTTTCCGCAAATAATTTTGCGGTTATAAATGACGATAAATCAATAGCTTTAGATATTTCAAATCCGAAAATTAATATCAGATTACTGCCTTTAATTTTAAAAAATATTGATATTAAACAGTTTTCTGCCAACAAAATTGATGCAAATTTAGTTTATGATAAAGACAAAAATTTCAGATTAGGTCAATACAAAATAGAAAATTTACCCGAATCTGATTTGAAATTACACAGAGCATCAGTAAATATTGCCGATTACAACATTAATTTGTTTGACGAGTTTCAGAACAAAAATTTGAAACTTGACGGGCAATATCTGACGGTAAAAGATTTTACGGCAGATAAACATATTGACTTATCCACTATTGCGGATTTTTATTCGGGAACAAAAAAATCTTACATAAAAACGGATTTGAACCTGAAACTTCCCGTTACAAATATTTCAGATAACCAAATAGATATTGACGGACATATTGTAAATCTTGATTTGTCGGACTTTGCGCAATATGCGGGTCAACTTTCCGACAATCAAATAAAATCGCTTTCGGGGATTATAAATCTTACCGCCAAAACTACCAACGAAGAAAACCGCAAACAGATAAATTTTTATACCTCTATAAAAAATTTGGGAATTTTCAAAGACGATATCAAATCTTCGATTCATTCAAGCGGTAAACTTGAACTCAGCGGTGACATTTCAACAATAAATGATGGAATTAAGATAAATGATTTTAAAATAAAAAGCGAAGGCGTAAATGCTTTTGTAACGGGCAAAGTTACCAAATTAAACGCAAAACTTCCCGTTCTTGATGTCAAAGTCGGAGTCACAAACTCAAAAGCCGAAAAAATTATTCCGCTCTTACCGGGTGAACCCGATCTTGACCCTGATATTAATTTGTTAAAACTCAAACAAACGGACTTTGCGGGAAATGCAAAAGCATATCTTGAAATAAAGGGAAAAGCAGATTATCCGAATGTATACGGAAATGTGCTTGTGACTGATGCATATATGGTTAAACCCATTAAAAATGCAGAAAAAGCGACCATAAAATTAGGGTTTAAAGGCGAAAAATTTGATCTTGACGTTAGAGTTCCGACAAGCCCGACCCAAACTGTTTGGGTAAAAGGCCCGATAAATCTTGACAAAGACAGAAGTGCCGATTTGCATATTACAAGTACCGACAATGTTGATTTGAAAACTGCGCAAATCGTACTGAACCCTTTACATGAAATTTTGAGATTTGAAATGGGGCCTGTGCCGATTATGGATATAAAAGGCAAAGGCGGAATAGATCTCCGTGTTATGGGAACTAAAATTAACCCTCACGCTTGGGGCAAATTTTGGTTTAATAATGCAACGGTTTCATTCTTGGATATACATAATTTAGAAATACTAAACGGTTCGGGTGATTTGAAATTTGACAACCAAGATACCGTTTTTGAAAGCAAAACCGCAACGCTAAACGGTAGTCCTATTTCAATTAAAGGTACATGCACACTTTTAGGCAATCTTAATTTCAATGTAATTTCAAACAATCAGGATTTGGGCAAACTCTTAAAAACCATTCAGACCTCCCCAATGCTCAAAGATGTTCAACAGCTTGTCAAGCCTTTAAAATCCGCAAACGGCAAAGCAAACGTTAACCTAAATCTTACAGGTACGGTAAAAGATGTCAACAATATTGCTTTTAACAAAAATTTGTTCGCAAAAGGAACGATTGAACTGCTTTCAAACACAATAGGATTAAACGACTTGCCCGCTCCTATTACAAAAGCAATCGGCAAAATCCGTTTTGACAATCTTAACGCGGATTTTGATTTAAAATCCAACATCATAAATTCACAAATAAAAATTGACGGTAAAATCAAAAACGATACTATTAACGTCAAGCTGTCATCAAATAAATTTAATCTCGGGGACGGTATAAAATCGCTTCCTGTGAAAATCCCGTACGCAAACGATATTTCAACAATTAATTCAAGTTTTTCCGCAAAATACAACGGAAAAATTGATAACATTGAATATGACAAAATTAATCTGAAAGGAAAAATCTACTCAAACAAAGGAGCAAAAAGCTCAATTATCGTAAATAACAGTACATTTGAGCTTAACAATTCAAACTTTAAACTTGCCGATTTACGCGGGAAATTTAAAGACAGCCCCTACAATTTGACACTGAATATTTCACGCTTATTTTCAAAAACTCCAATCATAAACGGGGGCGGAAAAATTTCTTCGTTTGATTTAAATACACTGAATGATAAAACTTTGCAAAATATTCTTCCGTCCGAAATAAAAAAACAATTAAGCGAAACCGAATTTATCAACGGAAACATTGATATCAGCATGCGCGCAAGAAACAACAACTTCAATGTATATACCGTTCTTGACGATATCGGTTTAAATTACAAACCGACAAGCACGAAAATTTTATTAAACAGCGGAAATATTCTTTTACAAAATGATACTCTTAATCTCAATAAAATTAATGCGCAAATCGGACAATCACCAATATTTATAAACGGAAAAATCTACAATGTTCAAAAAAATCCCAACCTAAACATTTATCTGAATGCAAAACCGACACAAGATTTGTTTGACGAATTTTTCAACAAAAATTCTATTTATCCGATAAAACTCAAAGGTGATGCCATTTTAACCTCTAAAATCAACGGAACTTTGAAAAATCTTAACGCAAAATCAACATTCGACATAAAAGAAAATTCAAGTCTTTACTATATGGGAGCAACAATCGGAGATGTCGAAAATCCCGTAAAAATAACCGTTGATAACACATACTCACCGAACAAAGTAAAAATTAACGACCTTCAATATGACAAAATCATCCTCTCACAAAACAACAAACCTTTTGTCAAAACCCAGCTTAATGCCTCGGGTACATTAAATCTTCTTTCCGATAACAATGTAGGTTTTAATAACTTTAGAATAAAAACACAAAACCCGACAGATGCAAAAATTTTCAACATAATTTTCAGAAAACCGTTTATGAAACAGGGAGTATTTACCTCAAACATTGTACTAAACGGAACTTCACTTAACCCGAAAATTATCGGTAAATTAGACATAACAAGTATCGACATTCCGTTCTTTGATTCAACAATCAGAGATATAAATCTAAATTTCAAAAACGACAAAATTTTTATCACAAGCAGAGGAACAGTTCTCACTAATGACGTAAACATTGATGCCGTTATGAAAAACAGACTTGCTCCTCCTTACATTTTGGACAATATAAAAATCAAATTAGCAGATTTGAACATCAACAAAATTACCGATACAATGACTGATATTGAAGCGGAAGCTACCAAAAATCCGACACTTCATCAGACTTCAAAACCCTTTGACATATCTCAGGTAATAATTAACAACTCCGAAATTCAAGCCGATAAAATTAAGGTAAGAAATATTAATGCGGATAACTTTAAAGCAAATTTAAGAATTACAAACAAACAGTTGATTGATATTAACAAATTCGGATTTGATATTGCTGAAGGAAAAGTTTTGGGAAGTTTCAAACACGACATGTCGAAGGAACAATCAACGCTTGATATTCATCTTAACAATGCAAATGCCGCAATTATGTCAGAAGCACTGTTTGATTTGAAAGGACAGGTTTTCGGCTCTGTCAACGGTGATTTTAACCTCGTTTGCAAAGGACATTCAAATGAAGATTGTTTCAAAACCCTTTCGGGAGAAGGAACATTCAAAATTGCAAATGGAAGAATGCCGAAATTAGGTTCTCTTGAATACCTTTTAAAAGCAGGAAACCTTTTCAAAAGCGGAATTACGGGACTTTCAATAAACGGACTTGTTGATTTGGTAACACCGCTTAAAACAGGAGATTTCCAAAGTATTTCCGGAGATGTTCATATTGCAAACGGAATTGCAGACAAAATAAATATTTATTCAAGCGGACATGATTTGAATATGTATATGACGGGCAATTACGACATTGTAACATCAATAGCGGATATGCAGCTTTTGGGAAGTTTGTCAAAAAATATTACCACAGTGTTTGGAAAAATAAAAAATGCATCACTTAATACTCTGTTTAACACAATCCCCGGAATAAACGATTCAACGGAAAAACTTCTTTTACGGGAAAACATAGCAAAAATTCCGAATATCAAAAATGCCACAGATATTTACAGAATATTTACCGTAGAAATTAACGGTGACATCAACGGAAACGATTACGTAAGAAGTTTCAGATGGGTAAAATAAACTCCCTTATCTTTTTATACACCGCATAAATCGGGGTTATTACTATTACAACAAACACTACCCCAAGCATTATAGCAAATTCAGCACACTTAAAAACAAATTTTTTCATTTTTCCATTAAACTCTTATCTAAAATAGTATATATCTACTTTAACGTATAATAGTTCTATTGTCAATAGGTGTAATTCTATTTTAAAGTATACTAAGATTTTTAAATGGACATAAAAAAACAATTTGGCAAAAAGGTTAAAGAAAAAAGACTCGGTTTAGAATTAACGCAGGAGGCACTTGCCGAAAAGATAGGTATTTCGGCAAAGAGTTTAAGTCAGATTGAACTCGGGAATAATTTTGTTTCGGCGGATAATCTTGAAGCTATTTGCAAGGCTTTGCAAGTAAATCCTAAAGTACTTTTCGATTTTGAAGAAACCGAAAATTATGATGAATTTTTTAATAAGGTTAAACACAACCAAAATCTTTTAAATAAAATAGCAAAAATAGCTGAAATTATTGATTAAGGTACAGGGTCATACCCGCCTTCGTTTGCGGGGTGGCAGCGGCAGATACGTTTAATCCCGAGCCAACCGCCTTTGAAAAATCCGTATTTTATTATTGCCTGTTTTGTGTATTCCGAACACGTAGGATAAAATCTGCAAACCGACGGTGTAAGTTTGGAAAATTTTTGATAAATTGATATTAAAAACAGTGCAATTCGTTTCATATTAATGTTTATAGCACATCAAAAGAAGTATTGCAATTTTTAAAAAATTGATTTATAATTAATATGCAGGGTATAGCACCAATGCTTCCGCTTCGCACACGCAATTATTGAAGAAATTGGCGAAGAAAGGAGGGAAATGCTATGAGAAGAACGGTAATAAAAAATGCCCTACTGCTTATAGGACATTTTTTACAAGTATTATCAATTTTCTTGTAGGGTGTGAAGAAAGCCTTTAGGAAACCCGAATTTCTTGAAGGCTTCACCCTGCATATATATTATTTCCGATTTTTGGTATTTTGTCAAGTGCAAAATTTTATTCTACCGCGTAAGACTCGCCAATCGTGTCGATTGCCTCAACTTTAATATCCGTTATAAGTTCGGAGTAAGAAATAACCACAATCGTCGGAATATGACGTTCCAAAAGCTGATACAGAGGCAGTCTTATTCTCGGCGAACATAAAATTACGGGTTGTTGACCGCAAGCCTGATGCGCTCTCATTAATGTTGTTGCGGTGGTTTCAATTAATTCCTGCACCTGCATGGGATTTAAAAGAAACATTGTACCAAGCTCTGTTCTTTGGCAACTGTCATCAAGCGTTTTTTCCCATTCTGGAGAAAGCGTCAGGGCATAAAGAACTTTATCGTCCCCGACATTTGAAAGACATATCTGACGTCCCAAAGCCGCCCTCAAACGTTCCGACAATATATCGGGTTCTTTTGAAAATCTTGCATAATCGCAAAGTCTTTCAAACACGAATATAATATCTTTGATAGAAACTTTTTCTCTGATAAGGTTAACAAAGATTTTTCTCAAATCGCTTGTAGAAATAATTGTCGGAACAAGGTCATTGACAAGTGTCGGGTCTTGAGAACGAACAAGTTCCATAAGTTTGAGAACATCTGTTTTTGTCATAACTTCGTCAACGTGTTTTCTCACGCATTCCTGCAAGTGCGTAACGATAACGTCCGTTGAATCAACCGCAGTAACCGAACGTGCCATTTTAGCCTCATCAGGCGTAATCCAGTATGCCTGAGTCTGATAAGTCGGGTCTATACCAATAATCGCGTCTTGAGGTACCTCTTTTTTTATAGCATCCCACTGATCGGCAATAACCATCAATTTGCCAGGATAAACATAACCCGTCGCAACGGTATTACCGCGAATTGATATCATATATTCATTTGCATCAAGTGCAGACGAATCCATAATTCTTATGTTAGGCAAAATATAACCCAATTCGTCCGTAACCCTTTGACGTAAAGCCGCAATTTTAGCCAATAACTGACCTTCCTGATCGGGGTCTGCAATTACAAGCAGATTAGAACCGACCTGCAAGCTCAAAACATCAACACCCAAGCGTTCGTACATTCTGTTCGGGTTTACCAAATCCTGCATATTCTGACGGACATTTTCCAACTGACCTAATTGAGATTGAACATCTGCGTTAATCAAAGTTGAGAATCCTGCAACACCAAGCCCTATTGCAAATAACGTAAACGGAATCCACGGCAATCCTGTCCAACCGCTTGTTACTGCAAGTAAAAGCAAGAAACCGGCAGCCAAAAAAAGTGCATTAGGTTTGCTCATAATCTGACCGGTAACATCAGTACCCAAAGAATCAGCAGCGGAAGAACGTGTCATAAAGATACCTGCCGCAATAGACATCAAAAGCGAAGGAACTTGAGATGCAAGACCGTCACCGATTGTCAACGTAGTGTATTTTGAAACCGCATCAGCAATAGGCATCTGATTCATCAAACAACCGATACACAAACCGCCGATAATATTAATCAAGGTAATTATGATACCCGCAATAGTATCACCTTTTACGAACTTCATAGCACCGTCCATACTACCGAAAAGGTTTGATTCTCTTTGCAAATCTTCACGCTTTTTGGTAGCTTCTTCGGGAGAAATAAGTCCTGCGTTAAAGTCCGCATCAATCGTCATTTGTTTACCGGGCATAGCGTCCAAAGCAAAACGTGCGGCAACTTCAGCGATACGTTCGGCACCTTTTGTGATAACCATAAACTGTACAACCGTAATAATAAGGAAGATTACACCGCCTACAATCATGTTTCCGCCCGTAACAAATGTTCCGAACGCGTGAATTACTTCTCCCGCCTCACCTTTTGCCAAAATCAATCTTGTTGATGCGATTGAAAGCACAAGTCTGAACATCGTACCGATAAGAATAATTGACGGGAACGATGCAAGCTCAAGCGTTTTCTTTACATACAAAGAAATCATCAAAAGAACAACACCGAGAGTAATATTCAGACAAATTGAAACGTTAATAACCCAGTTAGGAAGTTCGCACAACAAAAGAATTATAAGCAATAATACAAATATTGCCATAAAAATTTCGCTTAAATTTGTTCCTCCGCCTTGCGCCTGTTCCTGTGCCATTAAATTTCTTTCAAAGCCTCACTTATTACCGACAACTGCGTTTCAATCGTTGCATCGGTTACACCGTTTGTTGTCATAACCATACAACCGCCTTCCGTTATTGTTTCATCGGGAACTATCATAATTTTTGCATCAAGTCCCGCATTACTCATAATTTCGGGGATTTCTGTTTTTACGAGTGAAACCTGAACGGGATTTACTTTCAACGTAATTTTTGTTTCTTCTTTTGACAAAGTTTTCAAAACCTGCTGAATATTATTCAAAATTAACGTTTTATCCTGTTCCAATTCTTTTTTAATAATTTTTTTTGCAATATCAAGACTTATTTCCATAATGTAAGGAGCAACGTAATCAAAGATTTCCTGCTTAGCACCCAAAAATGCCGTTATGGAAGTTCTGACTTCTTTAATATCGTCTTTTGCCTGCGCCAAACCTTCTTCGTAACCTTCTTTTGCTGCCGATTCACGTATTGTCAGAGCTTCTTCCCTTGCACGAGAAATAAGGTTTCTGTCGTCTACCCTGCGAAATCCTCTGCGCCTGTCGCCTCTGCGTCTTTCGTTACGTTGTTTAAAATCGATATTATCAAGATTAAAAATATCAATATCTTCTTCATTAATTTCTTTTTCAATCAAAGGTTCTTCAGGAAGCTCAACTTCCGCATTTTCAGCGGAAATTTCCGCATTTTGCGGTTGCATATCCCTCAATTTTTGATATTTTTTCTTAATTATCATATCATTATTATACACTATCAGACAGATGTGTGGCAATAACATTTGCAACTCTCGGAGGAATTTCATAATACTCACCCTCCAAAGCCGTAAATACAAAGCGTTTTACCTTGGGTCTTTCAAATCTTAACTTTTGTTCAAGTTGTGATTTATCTAAATATTGCGCAACATTTTGAATATCTTCAAGCACTTTATCTGAAGTTATTTCCGTATCCGTTGACGGAAGTTGTGTTTGAATTTCTTTTAGATATTTCAATGCTGCCTGTCTGTCTACTTTATCTTCAAGTCCTTCAACGTCCATAAATTTTATTACGGAATTTGCATCAGCGGGATTAAATTTGTTCAAGAAACTCTGAACTTTTTCCTGTCTGACCCTTTGGAACAACATGGCAAGCGTAGCCAATTTAAGGACTTTTGTATTCGGACCGCTGTTAGCGAGAGCTTGAATTTCCTGCGGAGTAGGCAGTTGAGTCCCGGGGGGCAGTGAATTTTGAAGTTCTTCGGGAATTTGTCCCGTCTGCTGCGCTTCTTCGAGTTGTGCATCAACCTGTTGAGCCTGCTGCTGAACCATTGCATCAATATTTGATTGGCTTGCCGCCTTTTGCATCAAGCCTTCGTCTATTAAATTTTTGTCCTTAAGTTCTGCAATGCAATCAAGATAAGTTTTTCTTACGTGATGTTCAATAAGCTGCAAGCATTGATCTTGCGGTAAGCCTTGATGAAAGGCATTTTTTGCAATTTCAAAAATCGTAAATGCAATTTTTTGCATAATCGGATCCCAATACTGAATAGGGATACCGGATCTTACAAGGTCAACGGATTTGTGGAACGACCATTCCGCGATAATTTGCGTAATCATTACCGCCTGATCGAGATTAAAATTAAGCTGAGTATCGTTATAAAGTGCTTCACCCGCAACGGTAGAGAAGTTTAATAAAGTATTCGCGACATAATTCTTTTGATTGTCGTTAAAATCAGGCGGAATAAGTTCTAACGCCTGTTGCGCCAAATTCTGTGCAAAACCTTTATAATCAAAACCTTCTATTGCCATATATTTTTAGGTGAGAAGTGAAATGTGAAAAGTTCATTAAGCTCGCTGCGCCGAAAAAATAAATTTATATTCACTCGCAACTAACCAATATGGTCTTTTCTCTTTTCACCTCTTTTCACTTCCTTTCTTTTACACCTGTTCAATCCAGCTTTTTATTTTGTCGCTGAGTTCTTCACTGTTTCCGTTTGCAAGTTCAGCCGAAAGACTTGAAATTGCACCTTCAAAATCTATCGGTTCAGGTTCTTGCAGATAGGGACGATTTTGTTGTTCAATCAACCCTTGAGCCAATTCCGATTGTCTTTCCGCTAATTGAGCCGCGCGCTGATTTATATCCGAGAGCTGTTGTTCCTGCATAGCGTTTTTCTCTCTGAGCATTTCAACTTCGCGTCTGTTATCTTCCTGAATTTGTCTTACTTTATTTGAAATTATTCTGAATACGATTACCAAACCTATTGCGGTAAGTATTATTGCAAGCCACCAGGGATTACCGGTTTCGTCAGGTTTTGGGAGGTTTGCCGGTCTGTCTGATGCAAGGTAAGGATCGTTTGCGTCAGAGAATGCTATTGACACATTTTCGGCAGAAATTTTCGGACTTGCAGCTTTTGCAATCAATTCTTTTAATTCTTCAAGCGTTGTGTTTGCGGGAATAGCGTTTTTGTCCAAAGTTACCGCAATAGATATGTCTTCAATAACCCCCGGTTTAATATATTCGTTTGTTTGGGTTTTTGTAACTCCATATTGGGTTTCTCTTGCCGAACGCGAGTAGTTGCGGTTTTGCGAAGAATCCGAAGACCCGTTTGGCAAACCGTTGGGGAGATAAACACTTACGGCATTTACGTTTTTGTTGGAATCCGTTGTCTGATCACCTAAACCTTCAGTGAAAGTTTGTTCGGAAACCGATGCTTTTCTTTCGGGATCATAGTCAATCGTAAATTTTTCTACGGGAGCTTGACGAAGAAAAGTACTTACAGTTGCAACATAATTTCCTTTACCGACAAGCCGGTCTAATTGCTGACTGACTTTAGCCGTCATATATTTATCGTTTTCTTCTATACGCTGAAGTAATTCGTCCTCAGCATTCATAATACTGTGATAGGTATTTCCGTTTGTGTCCGTTATTGCGATATTTTCAGCTTCCAAACCGGTAACACTGCCCAAAAGCAAATTTGTTATCGCTTTAACTTTTAACGGATCAAGTTTTGATGCATCTTTTGCAAGAGTAATTTGAACCGTAGCGGTTACGGGCTTTTGCATAGATGTAAACATTGTCTGCTCGGGGATTGAGATGAATACCGAAGCATTGTCAACCCCGTCAATCCTTTTGATAAGTCTTGACAATTCACCGTTTATTGCTCTTGAAAGCCTGATTTTTTTATCTTCTTTTGTTGAAGTAAAATCACCTTTGTCAAAGATTTCCAAACCTACGTTCTGATCCATTAGCCCGCTCTGTACGATTTGTACTAATGCAATATCTCTGTCCGAGGTATAGCAGGCTTTTCTGCCCGATTTGCAATCGCCTTTTTTGAGGTAAAGGATTGATTTTGTACCGTCAAGTTTACGGCTGACAGCAATGTCATACTTTGCCAAAAGTGCCTGTATTTCTATTGCTTTCCCCAAGTTATCGGTAGTAAGCAGATTTACGTCTTCTTTAAGAGGCTCTTTGTTTACATCAGCCGGAGAAGCGTTGTTCGCATTTCCAAAATATATGCTTAAACCGATTATAAGCACAAGGACAACTGCGACACCGCCTATGATGCCGAAAAATAAAGGTTTATTCTCCATTAATTCCTGAATATCCATTTTTGAACCCCGGTCTGTTTTTTATATTTTACACCTGAATTTGCATAATTTTGTCATACGCCTGAATGACTTTTCCCGTCAGTTGAGTTGCAACGTTAATAGTTATCTCGGATTTTGCCATTGCTGTCATAACATCGTGAATATCAACGTTTTTACTTCCTGACATCACGTCCTTTAAGAGGTTGTCAGGCTCGTTCATTTCCGCATTCAAATCTTCGACCAACCCCGAAAACACCGTTTTGAAATCGGGAACGGACGGATCCTCCATACGCGTAATTCTTGCGGGCTGTAATCCTCCTATGCCCGTATCAAGTTTTGTGTGCTGAATTCTTCCTGCTAAATCGTATTGCGGATAAAAACTGCTCATAAACAACTGCCTTTCTGTAACTATCATAACTTATTTTTTTGAAATAATACAGTATTTTTGGGAAAAATCGTCCGAATTCATTAGAAAAAATTTGAGATTTCGTACAAATTTACTACCCGCCATGGGTTTTAATGATAAAATTTAAAAAAGCAAAAAATTTTGAGTATGGTATGTTTGATAAGTACTTATCTTAATTTTCCGTAATATTCCCAAACCGCACGCAGTTGCGCATCATTACCGCCATTCTTATTCTGCGAAAACAACGTAACCTCCCCCGTCAGCCCCCGCTCCCTTGCAGGGTTTACATAAGTCAATCTTTTCGACTTTTTGGGAGAAACAATCTTGCACCCGCCCTTTACTGACATCATCCAAAGCCACACATCATCAGCCTTCGGAGCAAGGCGCATAAACAAATCTTCCCTCAAAACATCTTCACAAAAACAACCATTCGGAAACAAAACTCCCGCCCCGCTTGTCAAAAAATTCAAATAAGAAGGTTCACAAGAATTTGTCTGTTTTTTCCACTTCTTATAAGGAGCAAAAGGATAATTCTCACCAAAAGGCAAAATATCATTTTTTAATTTTGCAGAGAGTTTTATCTTATGAGTTCTGTGAGCAACAACACAATCGGGATAAGCCTCATGAGTCAAAACCAAATCTTTGAGCCAATCCTTATCATAAAACAAATCATCATCAGCCGTCACATGCAATTTTTCCGGAAATTCCAAAAGAGCAGGTATCAACTTTTTATAAGAATAAATATTTTTACAAAACTTGACAATCAATCCGCATTTCAAAAATTCCGAAACATCTTCGGGAACATTTTCAAATTCATCTTCCGCCAAATACAAAACAACCCTAAAAGGCTTGACAGATTGATTCAACAGGGAATACAAAGTATATTTAATCTCCGAAATCCTTTGCGGAAAAGTCGTGAGCGAAACAACAACATCAGAATTTTCATCAACACAACAAGTTCCGCCCCTCAAAAATTCCGAAATTTTTTCATCAAGAACACTTCTGTCTATCGTCTTGAGTTTACGTCTAAAAAATAACATAAAAGTATAATATTACGTAAAATTAATATTTGCAACCCTTGAGATTTTAGAGTAGAATAAAAAAGAGGAGATTGGCATGGATATTAAATCTTGGGAAGATTATTTTTTGGATTTGGCAAAAACCTGTGCGAGCAGATCTAACTGCATAAGAGCGCAAGTCGGTGCCGTAATAGTAGGTGAAGATAAAAAGATTAAAGCAACGGGATACAACGGAACTCCTTCCAAAGTAGAATCCTGTTTTGAACGCGGGGAATGTTACCGCATCAAAAACGGCATAGAATCGGGAACCAGATACGAAACCTGCCGTTCAATCCACGCGGAGCAAAATGCCATAATTCAAGCAGGACAAGACAGATGCCAAGGCGCAACAATGTATATCTGGGGACATAATTTTATATGCATATTATGCAAAAGATTTATTGTCCAATCGGGGATTAAAAACGTAGTTCTGCGCAAAGACGAAAATTCACCCATATTGCACGTAACGGTTGACGAAATAAGAAAAGAACTCGAATCTTAACGCTTGCAAATAAAAATCATGCCCGCATAGGTGAGAGGATTTTGAGGGTATTTTTCCATATATTCGGCGCAAAATTCCTTTACCTCGCCAACTGTCCAATGTTTTGAGTTGAGCGAATTTACACCCGTGTTTTTCATGTGAGCCAAAACCTCCAACGGGCTTGAAAAATTCATTGTATGACGAAATTCTTCCGAATAAATTATCTCAAAATCTTTCTCAAAAATCTCCTTAACTGCATCAAAAGTCTTATATTCAAGCGAAAGCCCCGTCAAATCTTTTATTTCTTTATAATTTTCGGGCGAAAAACTCGTAAATGCCAAAATTCCCGAAGGATTCAAAGAATTTTTGCAATTCTCACTAATTTTTGACAAATTATCTATCCACTGAAACATTGCATTTGACACAATCAAATCAACCTTGCGCGAAGGCTTTATCCTTTGAGCATTCCCGCAATAAAAAACAGCCTCGGGAACAATCGACTTCACATATTTTTCGGAATTTTCAACCAAATCATTGGCAAAATATTTTGAAAACCTTACGTTTTCAACAATTTTTTTCGTCAAAAGTCCTGCACCGCAACCCAATTCCAAAACACTTTCAAAATTACTGCGAAATTTTACAAGTTCATTCACCAATTTTTCCGCCATCAAATTTTGAACAACCGCATTTTCATTGTAAGTCGTAAGGCTTTTTTCAAACTGTTTTTTTACTGTTTTGGGGTTTATCTGCATAATATATCGTTCCAACAGGTAAAATTATAGTACGGAAAATGTCCGCACTCAAGCAGTTCAAAAGGAACATTGAAATTTTGCCAAAAATTTATTTGATTTTTGGGCGGAATAATCTTATCATTACTGCTTATCAGAGCTTTATCATAAAATTTTTCATAAACCTTTGATGAAGTTTTAATATTCTCATAAAGTGCCTGTAATTCCTCAACACGGTTGTCAATAGTGCGTTCAACGGGAGTTTTAATATAGCGTTGAAATTCCTCGGGTTTATCAAAAATATTTTGGTAAAATTTTCCTTCCAAACCTGTTTTCGCATGACGCAAAGTCAATAAAAAGGGCTTTTGCGGAATTCCAAACTCATCATCAACAGGAAAAACCGTACCGTTCACCGCAATTTTCTTATCAAAATCAGCAAAAATCTTACGAAATTTGTATGCCGTATAAACGCCCATTGACCAGCTTATAAGATATTTATGGCGGTAATTTATAAATTTATGAGATTTTTGTTCAAAATGACTTATATCATTATAATCGTAAACCGCAAGAACATCAAAATCACCGCAATCCAAAAAGTCAAACGGCTTATAATCAAAGCTCCAGCCCGCAAAGAATACTATCAAATTATCGTTATTATTTTTGTTTAGCCAGTGAAATTGCATCAAAAATTTCCTTTTCCTCTATATCGGTAGTAAGCGACAGTCTTAGTCTTGAAGTACCCTCGGGAACGGTCGGCGGTCTTATCGGAAGCGTAAAAAATCCGTTTTTGTACAAAATCTCACAAACCTCTAAAGTTTCTTTATTCCCGCCTATCACAACGGGAATTATATGGCTTTGGCTTCCGACTTTTCTGCCGATATCCAACATCTTGACACGTTTTTCAAAAGTATATGGCAGTTTATTTTCAATAATCCACTTGGTAAACGCAACATTGATGGGCGGAAGTGCGGTAGAAAAAATAAACGAACGTGCCTTATTGGTCAAATAATCAATCAACGTACGGCTTCCCGTTGCAAAAGCACCCATTGACCCGATAGCTTTACCGAAAGTTCCGATAATCAAATCAATTTTATCGGTAACACCAAGGGTTTCCGTCACACCCAAACCGCATTTCCCAAAAACTCCGAACGCATGAGCTTCATCAAGAACCAACAGGCAATTATATTTTTCTTTAAGTTCAATTAATTTCTCAATATCCGCAATATCACCGTCCATTGAAAAAACGCTCTCCGAAACAATTATCGCATTATTAAAATTTGCACGTTCACGCTTTAAAAGTCTTTCAAGCGCATCAGTATCATTATGCGGATAGCGGAAAAATTTTCCGTCCGAAAGTTTCATGCCGTCAATAATACTTGCATGATTGAGTTTATCCGAAAAAATTACATCACCTTTGCCCGCAAGCGAACTGTTTATCCCGACATTGGCATGATAACCGCTGTTAAAAAGCAAAGTTTTTTCCTTATTGAACATCAAAGAAATAAGGCTCTCGAGTTCCTCATAAACTTTAAGATTACCCGTCAAAAGTCTTGCGGACGCACTCCCAAAGGAATATTTTCCGTCCGCAAAATCCAAAAATTCTTCGGTAATCCTCCGATTATCCGCGAATCCCAAATAATTATTTGAGGACAAATTAATCAGTTTTTTACCGTTAAGATAAATGTATTTTTCGTCTTTATCTTCAATATTCTTTATACTTCTGAAATGCGAATTGAGTTTAAGACTTTCAAGTATATTTTTATAATCGTCTGCCATAAGCTAAATATTTGTTTGAACAAAAAGGCTGATAATGTCGTTCAAAGCTGCATATTGTCTTTGCAATTTTTGAGATTGTCTTTCAAGCAAACCGATTTGTTTTTTGTGTTCAATAATAGATGCCTGGCATTCGGTCGAAGACATATTAATATTTTCCTGAACCTGTTGAGCTTCCTGTAAAACATTTTTCATGGAAATTCCCAACGCTTCCATTGTCTGCTTGATAATTTGTGCGCCTGTTTGTTTTGAAACACCTGCGGGCAAACGATTAATAAGTTGTTTTAAAACCGCAACATTTGTCGGAATATCAAAATCTTCCAAATCTTCTGCAAACCCTTTTTTGTCATTAATTGTTGAATTAATTGACTGCGTATTGAAAGTCATGGGTTCGGGCTGAACAAATTGCGGTTGTTCAAAGGTTTGTTCCTGTTGAAATTCAATCGTGTTATCAGTTTCAAAATCATTTGAAAAATCCGTATCTTCAAAAGTCTGCTGAACTACAGGTTCTGCTGTTTCCACAGGTTCTGCGTTTTCTACAACATTGTTGATTTCTATTTCGGACTGTTGTTTTAGTGCGTCAACTATCTTTTTTCCGACACCTTCAATTATTCTTTCGCTCATCAAAATTTCCTCTTTTCAGTTTCTAATATACCAAATAAAAATTATAAGTAAAATAAATAGTTACGAAATGCTAAGAAAATATCAAAAATTTTTAAAAAGTGTTATAATAATAAAATGAATAAGAATATAAAGGAAGAATAATGAAACGCAGAGCTTTTATCAGTGTATACGACAAAACGGGATTAACGGATTTTGCAAAAAATCTTGTTGAAAAATTTGACTATGAAATAGTTGCAGGCGGAGATACTTTTGATATTCTGAAAGCAGAAGGTATCGAAGTTATTAATATTAATGAATTTTCGGCTAATTCGGGATTTTTGACAAAAGATTATGCTGCATTGAACGAAACCGTTTTTGCGGGGATTTTAGCTAACGGTTCGGATACAAAAGAACTTTCTTCGCTTGAAAAATCAATTATAAAACCGTTTGATATGGTTGTTGTTAATCTCAAATCATTTGATGAAATTGCATCAAAATCGGATGATATTGACGGAATTATAAAAGAAATTGATATTGCAGGTTGTGCAATTTTGAGAGCTGCCGCAAAAAACTATAAAAACGTCACCGTTATTATTGACAAACTTGATTATTATATTGCGCTTAACGCAAACGAATACGGCAGAATGAAATTGGCTGCCAAAGCATACAATTTTACTTCGGCTTACGACAAATCGGTTTGTTCAAGATTGGCACAACTTTCGGGAGAACAGGAGTTTAGAACTTTCAATTTTGAAAAAATTAAAGACTTAACTTACGGTGAAAACCCGCATCAGCATGGTGCAATTTATAAAACCGAAAAAATGGCGGATTATGAAGTCTTATTTGACAAAGAACTTTCGTTTAACAATATCATCAACGTAACAGAGGCTGTGAATGTTGTGAGCGAATTTTATGACGTAAATTGTGTTTCGATTATCAGGCATACAAAACCCTGCGGCGTTGCACTCGGTCGTTCTTTGTACGAGGCTTATACAAAAGCATTTGACTGCGATCCGATTAGCTCATTTTACGGGGTTGTAGGTTTGTCAAAAAAAGTTGACGGAGAAGTTGCAAAACATCTTAATTCAATGGCGATTGAAGTTGTTGTTGCACCCGATTTTGATGACGAGGCATTGGAGCTGTTCCGCGACAATCAAGAAATTAAACTTGTCAAACTTAACACACCGTTGAAAGATTATCACAAATTAGTGTCGGAAGAAGTAATCCTTACACCTTTTGGAACGCTAATTCAAGATAAAAACAACAGTGTTCTCGATAAGGATTTGTTCAAAGTCGTAACAAGAGAAAAACCGACTCCCGAGCAGATTGAAGATGCGGTTTTTGCGTGGAAAGTCGTTAAATATGCAAAAACCAATTCTGTTGTAATTGCAAAAGATTTTAGAACATCTGCTATTGCACAAGGACATACAAATGCCTTGCCTGCGGTTGAATGGGCATTAAATTATTCCTGTGACAATTCAAAAGATGCAATTTTGGCATCAGATTCGGCATTGCAATCCGAAGATTGTATCTATTCGGCAATTCAGGGCAGAATAGGTTTGATAATTCAGCCCGGCGGTTCAATAAAAGACCAAAAACTTATTGAAGTCTGCGACAAATACGGTATTGCAATGATTACAACGGGGGTTCGCAATTACAGACAATAATGGCTAAAGTAGAATGAGTAAGGTGATTTGATAAGTATGGTAAGTACTTGTTCCTTACAATTTTGAAAGATTTGAAAGCAAATTGTGTAAAACCCGATTTTGGAGCTATTGCAACAATGTTGAAATACGTTAAATAATTAAAAAAAACGGCTGAAAAGCCGTTTTTTTAATCTTTGTTTCTCATAGTCGGGAAGGCGATTACATCTCTTATTGACGGAGAGTCTGTTAACAGCATTACGAGTCTGTCAATACCCATTCCCATACCGCCTGTCGGAGGCATACCGTATTCAAGAGCATTGATAAAGTCCTCATCAATTTCCATCGCTTCCTCGTCACCTGCAGCTTTTGCAGCCGCTTGAGCCTCAAATCTCATTCTTTGATCAATCGGATCCGTAAGTTCCGAAAACGCATTGGCGATTTCCCAACCGTTTACTCTTGTTTCAAATCGTTCGGTCAATCTGTCGTTATTTCTGTGGACTTTTGCCAACGGAGAAATTTCTCTCGGATAATCAATGATATGGCAGGGTTGGATTAGCGAAGGTTCGATTTTTTCTTCAAAAACCGCTTCTACAACCTGACCCCAATTCATGCCGTCATCCACCTGAACGTGAAGGCTTCTTGCAGCATCTATTGCTTGTTTTGCGCTGTAAATTTCCATGAAATCCACACCTGTTGCATCTTTTATTGAACCAAGCATTGTTTTTCTGTCCCAAGGAGGAGTCAGGTCGATTTCGTTGTCACCGTATTTGATTTTTGTTGTTCCCAAAACTTCTTGAGCGACATAAGCAACCATATTTTCGGTCAATGTCATCATATCGTTGTAATCCGCATAAGCCTGATAAAGTTCTATCATTGTGAATTCGGGGTTATGACGGGTGTCGATACCTTCGTTTCTGAAACATTTTCCGATTTCATATACGCGTTCGGAAATTCCGCCGACAATTAAGCGTTTCAAGTAGAGTTCCAACGCAATTCTGAGGGTCAAATCCATTTCAAGAGCGTTGTGGTGAGTGTTGAAAGGTCTTGCGTTTGCACCTGATGCCATTGTTTGCAAAATAGGTGTTTCAACTTCTAAATATCCTTGTTTTGCAAGGTATTCTCTGATTTTTTGGATTATCAAACTTCTTTTTCTGAATGTATCTCTGCTGTCTTCGTTTACTATTAAATCCACGTATCTTTGGCGGTATTTGAGTTCTACGTCAGTCAAGCCGTGATAGTGCGTAAGGCTTTCGGCTTTTTCTTTGCTGATTTGTTTGTTTGGCAAAGGTAAAAGAGCCTTTGATAAAAGTTCCAAAGATGTTGATTTTATTGAGAGTTCTCCGCGCGGAGTTCTTCTTATTGTTCCCGTAAACCCTGCGATATCACCGATATCAATGAGTTTTAAGATTTTGATTTGATCTTCGGAGAGGTTTTCTTTGTGGGAAAAAATTTGGATTTTACCCGAATCGTCCATCAGGTCAATAAACATGCCTGTGTTACGAATAGCCATAACACGACCTGCAACCGAATAAACATCTTCGGTTTCCACACCCGCTTCAAGATCTTTGTATTTTTCTTGTAATTCTGCGGCTTTAGCGGTTTTCTCAAATTTGTAAGGATAAGGATTAACTCCTTTGTCAGCCAAATCCGCAAGTTTTTGTATTCTTGTTTGTCTTATTTGTTCTTTTGTAGAACTGATTTCTTGAGTTTGTTGTGCCATAATACCTTCCTTTTTATGCTTAGATTTTAACATAAAAAGAAAAATATTTGCACTATTACATCAATCTTTTCAATTCTTCGGGTCTTGAAGATCTTTGCAAAGCATCGTCAATGGTAATCAATTTTTGTTTGTAAAGATTTGCGAGAGCCATTTCAAGCGTTTGCATACCCAAACCTTGATTCATTTGAATTGTTGAATAGATTTGAGCTGCTTTTGATTCTCTGATAAGGTTTGCGATAGCGGGAGTTACAAGCATGATTTCCTGCGCCATAACACGACCTTTTTTCGTTCCGTCAGGTTGCAATTTTTGCAAAAGTGTTTGAGAAAATACCGCAACAAGTGAGTTTGCAAGCTGAACACGAATTTGTTGTTGTTGACCTTCGGGGAATACGTCAATGATACGGTCAATGGTTTGTGCCGCAGATGACGTGTGCAAAGTTCCGAATACCAAGTGACCCGTTTCTGCTGCCGTCAAAGCTAAGGCGATTGTTTCGTGGTCGCGCATCTCACCTACGAGGATAATATCGGGGTCTTCACGAAGTGCGGATTTTAGGGCATTTGCAAATGAACGTGTGTCCATGCCGAGTTCGCGTTGGTGAATTATGCTTTGCTTTGATGTGTGAACAAATTCTATCGGGTCTTCGATTGTAAGAATATGTTCCGCACGATTTGTGTTGATATAGTCAATCATTGCCGCAAGGGTTGTTGATTTACCGGAACCGGTAGGACCTGTTACCAAGACCAATCCGCGGGGTTTGTCAGCGGTTTTTCTTACAATATCGGGCAATCCCAACTGGTCGAAAGAAGGAACGACAGAAGTAATCGTTCTGAATGCTGCGGCATAGTTGCCTTTATCTTTATAAAAATTTACCCTGAAACGGCTCAAACCTTCAATACCGTAGGAAAAATCAAGCTCCCAAGTTTGTTCGAGCGTACGTCTTTGTTCGTTGGAAAGCATAGGGAATAACAATGTTTCAACGTCGTCGGGACTGAGAGGAGGATAATCATACTTTTTTAAGTTACCGTCAATACGTGCAACGGGAGGTAAGTTGCTTGAGATATGTAAGTCGGAGCCTCCGTCTTTTACCATCTTTTCCAAAAGTTCTTCAATCAGCATAGTTTATCCTTCCTGAAAATTCATTAAACTGTCATTGTCTTTCATTGCAAGTTCTATCAAGGTATACGTCATATAAGCTCCGAGTGCAACGGCTTTGGGATCTAAATCCGTTTGGTTTGCGGCTTCGATTATTGCCGTATTGATTTCGGGATTTTCGTCCTTTATGTAGTGAATCATCTTTTTGCGCCAGTTCGGCATATCTTTAAAGATTTCACCGAAAGCTATTGCCGCGTTCTCTTCTGAAATAATCGGTAACATTTTAATATCCTTTGCGTTAAATATTATATAAGAAAATTTCTAATTAGTCCATACCTTATCAAGAAATCGTATATTTGAGGTATAATTTTTTTATGAGATTGAGGGATATAAAACTTACCGATTATCGTAACTGTAAAAATCTTTCGCTTGATTTGGACTATGACAAAGTTCTTATTATAGGAAAAAATGCACAGGGTAAAACAAATATATTGGAAAGCATTTATTTTTTGTCCGCCTTAAAATCTCCAAGAACCTCAAACAATATTGAACTGATAAATTTTGATGCGGAAAATACCGAAATAAATTCAAATATAGTAAAATCAAACACTGATGTAGAATTGGACTTTTCGTATTCAAAAGAGAAAAAACGCACTCTTGCGGTAAATAAAGTAAAGACTACTCCGAAAAATTTTAAATCTGTTTTAAAATCAGTACTTTTTTCTACACAGGATTTACTTTTGCTCCGCGGAAATCCCTCCGACAGACGAGACTGGCTCGACAGAGCTATTTCGCAGATTTATCCCGCTTATGATGAAAGACTGTCAAAATATGACAAAATTCGTATCCAAAAAAATAATCTTCTAAAAAATTATCTGAAAACGGGTAATATTAATAATACGCTTTTTGATGTTTATAACGAGCAATTAGTTATTACGGGGAGCAATATTATATATTTAAGGAAAAAGTTTTTGAAAGAAATTGAACAAATAGCTTTTGAAAAACACCTTACAATCAGCGAAACCGAAGAACTGAAAGCCGAATACGATTGCTCTTTTTTGAATGGCGAAATTGTGCTTGAAGATATTGCACATGCTTTTTCACTTGCGCTTGAAGAACGCAGGATTGAAGAAATGCGCAGAGGGCAGGCATGTGTAGGGCCTCATCGTGATGATATTATATTTAGGATTAACGGTGATGATGCTTCAAAATTTGCCTCGCAAGGTCAGCAAAGAACCGTTGTACTTGCACTAAAACTCTCCGAACTCGATATAATTACCCGAAAAACAGGTGACGAACCGGTACTTTTACTTGATGACGTTTTGGCTGAACTTGATGATTTACGGCAAAACTATCTTTTGAAATCTATTGATAATAATATTCAAACAATTATTACTTCCGTTGATACAATTCTATTTGAAGAAGATTTTCTTAAAGGTGTAAAAATCTACAAAATTGAACAAGGCCGAGTGATTTTAACATAATTGTAAAGAAATGTAAATGTTTTAAAAGAAAAGATTAAAGTTTTTTCCCATGGCTGCCGACATGCATGATACGGAAACAAAAAATGAAAGGGAACAAGTCATGGGTATGGCAGCTTCTCAAGCCAGATTTTTAGGTCTGACTGCGAGAAAAACAAATACCGAATATGAAGGT
>CADBNI010000064.1 GCA_902795965.1 uncultured bacterium | reverse complement strand
GTCATTGCGAGGGAGCGGATTTGCGGACGGACGGAGCGAAGTGAGTCCGGATAGCGAACAGATTGAGCATACTGTGACGAAGTCACATGTGCGAAACTCTGTGAGCGTGGAGCAAATCCAAGAGAACGAACGACCGTCACAATCTCATTAAAATATATATGTCATTTTGAGCATCGCGAAGAATCTCAATAAATTTAATTTTATGAGATCCTTCGCCCGCCCCGCCAATAGCGGGAGGCTCAGGATGACGAAAAATTTAATAGGATTACTACGCAAATATGCGATTTGTCATGAGCCCCTAACCCTCTCAGGCTTATCTGCATCCGTCGTCCGACAAATCAATCTTGCCGTCATAATCGTTATCAATTCCGTCCGAGCAAGAACCGATTGCCTCTTTTCCTTCGGCTTTAACATAATGTGTTAAATATTTTTCGGGGATTTTTTCCCACAAATAATTAAAAAATCCACGATAAAATTTTGCCAATCTTACATCTTCTATTAAAATTGAATTTTCATCATTCTTGTTTTCACCGCTGTTTGTAAAATTCATTGAACCTGCAAAAATATATCTGTCATCAATAATCACGCTTTTAGAATGGATTTTGCCCGCATAATTTTCAACCTTTACGGGTACTCCCGCCTTGCGCAAAGCTCGAATTTTACTTCTCACTGCTCCCGTATTTGTAGCATCAAGTATAACTTTGACGTCAACACCTCTTTTCTTTGCATTAATCAAAGCATTCGCAAGCCCGTCATGCGTCAAAATAAACGCAGGGATATAAACATAATTTTTTGCCCCGTTAATCAATGGAATAATTTGTGTCGTTACAATTTTATCTTTCGGCGAAAAGAAGGGCGTAACCGAACTTTCACCCAAATTAACCGTATTGTGCAAAACTTTTGATTTTGCATTGTGGAATTTCCCGTCAAGCATTTGCTCAAACTCTTGCGCATATATCTTTGCGACCGCTTCTGAATTTATTAAGAAAATACAATTTGTGTTGAACCCAGAAAACCCTGTTCTTGAAAAGTTCATTGAACCGGTAACGACTCTTTTTCCGTCAAGAATTATAAATTTGTTGTGCATCAAAAAATTTATTCCGTCACCCGATTTTTTATCAGCAAGCTCAATCAGTTTTGACGTTTCGGGATAATAAGAATTTTTACTGTTATCATGAACAATTCTGATTTGAACACCTCGCTTTTTTGCACTCAAAAGCGCATTATAAATGTCAGGAACGCTGTCCCAACCGTAAATTGCCATATCTATTGAAATCTCTGAAGAATTGATCTGTGACAAAACTTCTTTACAAACCTCTGTAGAACAAGAACCGTCAGGTTTGAGTTTTGATGTCAAATCGGTCAAGAACATCTTTATACTGCCGTTAGAAATTATTTTCGGATAATTTTGGTTTTGCGGTAACGGTTTTTCCTTATGTGTATTGTCTACATGACAAAATTTGCAGGGTTTAGAAGTTTTCGGAAGCTGTTTGAACGGTATAATTACCGCATCATGCGCAACAAGTCCGTATTTGCAGTCAATTTTGTGATACTTGTCGCTTTTGTGGTTAAGTATTACAAGATTAAGTCTGCGTGCATTTTCAAACTGTTTTTCAAATCCTTCCGATATTTTGCCGTCAACAATCGCAAATCCTGATTTTACAAGTTTTTTGCGATAAGAATTTTTATTAATAAGTATATCCGCATATTGGCAGTTATGGTCGCTTTTGCCCGTAAGTTTCAGCTTAATCCGTTTTCCGTTCAATGCGTTATCTGCAAAACCGTCCGTCAAATAACCGATTTTAACTGCATCTTGAAAAGATATATTATACTTTTTGCTCAAATTTTCGTCAAAATGCGAAATATCGGAAGTAAAGACCTCCGTATCGGGAATACAAACCGTTTCGCCAATATCAACTTTACCGTTGTTATTTAAATCAACGGTAATTTGGTTTGCCGTAATAATTTCCAAAACCTTGCTTGTTTCTTTACGCTTGAAATCAAATACCGCAAATCCGATAAATAAGGCTATAATAAGCAATACGGAAATTGTTTTTTGCAAAACTACATTACCTGTTCTTTTTTGTAATTTGTAATTTCAAATCCCATTCTTGAAATTTTGTCCTTCAACTCTTTGTTTTGAGTAATCAAAAATTCCGTATAATGTTGGTCTTTGTTTGAAATTGCATAATGACAAGGGTGGATAAGAGCCTCTGCAACACAATCTTCGTCAAGAGTTTTCAGTCCGTATTCAATCGTCAGATTATCCATAAGACCCGTATAACCGACACCTATGAGGTAATCGTTAGTTTTTAGCCCGTATTCTCTTACTACTTCACGATTTTTGAGTGTAAAAGAGTTTAAAAGTGCTATTTTTAAAAGGTTTGGCGGATATTTTAAGGTAAGATGTTTTTTGAATGACGGCACAAAATACATTTCTTCGTATTGAGTTCTTATATAGGGAATACCGTATTCTTTAGCCAATTTTGCCGTAAGTTTAAAGATATTCGGTATTGCATGCGTGTGAACATGAGAATCAATATGATCAACTTTTGAGTAGTTCATAACCGTTTCAATTTGTGTTCTGAACTCAAATTCAACCTGTTCTAAAAATTTATTGTTATTTGATTTTAAAATTAATTGTAAATATCCGTTGTTAAATTTTCCTCTTTTGTTTGTCAAAAGCGGTGCTTTCGTAAGCGAACGACCTTCGATAATGTTCAAATGAACTCCGATACCCAAGTTCGGGCATTCGGGAATAATTTCATTAACCGCTGAAGTAAACGCTTTTCCGTTGGCACAGAGGCTTGCACTTGAAAGAAATCCGTTGTGATACCCGTCTAAAACTGCTCTGTTGTATGCTTTTGACATACCGAAATCATCCGCGTTTAAAATAAATTTTTTATTTGTCATAAAAACCTTGCCTTAATATCATGTATATTATAATATAAATATGTATTTGGCAAATATGAAAAGAGGCTTTAATGAATATACCGCAACTTGCAATAGTTATACCTTGTTATAACGAAGAATTATGCATCGAAAGTACGGCAAAAAGGTTGCTTACACTTCTTGATGAATTGATAGATAAAGGTAAAATTTCAAACAGCAGTTATCTTTATTTGATTGATGACGGTTCGGTTGACAAAACATGGGAAATTATTGAAGGTCTGCATAATTTTGACAATCGTGTAAAAGCGTTGAAATTTGTGAGAAATTTCGGCAATCAAAAGGCTTTGCTTGCGGGATTGGAAGGTGTAAGAGAGTTGGGCTGCGATTGTGCAGTGTCTATTGATGCGGATTTGCAGCAGGACGAAAACGCTATCGAAAAATTTGTTGAAGAATTTATGAATGGTGCTGATATAGTTTCGGGAATCAGAAATGACCGAAAGACGGATTCGTTTTTCAAAAAATGGACTGCTTTGATGTTTTATAAAACAATGAATATTTTGGGTGCAAAAATTCCGCCAAATCATTCGGATTACAGGCTTGTGAGCAAAAAAGCTCTTGATATAATGAATCTTTATCCTGAAAAAGCACTGTTTTTGCGCGGATTTTTTAACGAATCGGGTTTAAAAACGGCTTATGTTAATTTTGATGTAAAACCTCGATTTGCGGGCGAATCAAAGTTTAATTTTATGTCTTTGACAACGCTTGCGCTGAACGGAATAACTTCATACAGTGTAGTTCCGTTGAGATTTGTGGCGGTTTTGGGATTTTTTATGGCACTTTTCGGTTTTTTGGTAGGAGTGGAAACCGTTTTTGAAAAAATATTTTTGCATAATTCACCGAACGGTATTGCTACAACGATTATTTTGTTATGCGTGTTTGGGGGTATTCAACTGTTTTGCCTCGGCATAATAGGCGAATATGTCGGTCAGGTTTATCGTGAAGTGAAAGCAAGACCGAGATATTTGAAAGACAAAGAATTGAGATAAAATGCTTTCGTCAAGAATTCTTTTCCCTCGCCCCTTGAGGGAGAGGGTTAGGGTGAGGGGTTCAGAGACATAGAAGATTAGAAGAATAGAGGAATAGTCATTTTCGTGAGCTTTGCTCACCAAAACTGTCATGCTGAATTTATTTCAGCATCTTACCACAGTGGCTCACATGTATCGGTTGCAAGATTCCGAAACAAGTTCGGGATGACGTAACCAATTCGGGTGAGGGGTATCAAAAACGGCACCAAGAAAATCTCAATGCCGTTTTCATCCTGTTTATTATACCTGCTCATCTCCTGACACAGCGGACGTAGTATACGTAGGTAAGCGGTACGTTGTAGCGGTAGCCGTAGCGGAAGCTCTGGCCCCAAGCCCTGCCCGGACCGAACGTAGTACCTGACCAGTAGAAGTTGTCCGTTATACCAAGCAAATTGCCTGCCATAGCCATGAGTGACAGTTCGTCACGGTCAGGTATACGATAGTCTTTGCCAAACATATCGTCACATGCTTGCCCCGCTTGCTGGAACGTTCTTGTACTGCGTGCGCCACCGCGCCCCGCACTGCTCCAGTCATAATCTGCAGGAAGTGCCACAACAGCTCTTGTTTCCTCGTTCGGGTAGTAAACACCGACAAGTCCGATATCCTTTCCGACCACGTTAGGACCACCCTTGCCGTTCATATCGTAAATCGCAAAAAAGCACATGTGTTTTTGGGTATAGTAATAATAGTTTTCTTCCATCGCACTTTTACTCTTTATATCCTGTTCACAGGCGCCGTTATAGAATAAATTTACGGAATAACCGTTACCTGTTACAAAACCGAAACTGTTCTTGTTGGCGTACGCCTTCGTTTCGTCAGAACCGTGATTGAACATCGTATTTGCAGTACCGCCTGCCATTTTTGTCGGCATGTCCATTTCGGTTTTGCCGTCCGTTTTGAAAAACTTTGCAGGTAATCCGCAATCCGTCAAATGCTCCGCATCACACATTTTTGCAATAGATAACTTTTTGGAAAGTTTGTTTTTTACAAAATCTTCAGCATCTGTTGAACCTGTTATTTCTCCTTCTATTGCAAGCAATCGACCTGCCTCACCGATTGAATTGAGTACTTTTCTTTTTGCGTTGTCGTAACTGTGGTATTTGATATTGTTAATCAATACAGGCATGGTCATTGCCGCAACGACGCCTATTATGCCGAGGGTGATTAGGACTTCGGCAAGAGTAAAGGCACATTTTTGACCCCTCTCCCTAACCCTCTCCCTCAAGGGGCGAGGGAATTTATCTCTGCTCCCT
>CADBNI010000063.1 GCA_902795965.1 uncultured bacterium | reverse complement strand
TAACCCAACAAACTTCCTCATGTCAAAAAGAGGGGATAAACCCCTCTTTTTGACATGAAAAAACTCCCCAGGTTGGACTCGAACCAACAGCCTACCGGTTAACAGCCGGTTGCTCCGCCATTGAGCTACTGAGGATTAACATCGTCATTGCCGACTTCTTTATTGTATAACAAAAAAATTTTATTGTAAAGTACTTTTTTATTATATTTTTGATAATTTTACCAAATTCCCAAAATCCGCATAGCGAGCGGACAAATCCTCAAAAGTACCAACATCGACAATCTGTCCGTCTCTTACATAAACAAGTTTATTACATGCCTTCAATGTCGACAATCTGTGTGCAATCGCTATAATTGTCTTTGTCTTGCCTATACCTGTCAGCATCTCGGTAATCTCATTTTCTATCTGAACATCAAGAGCTGATGTTGCCTCGTCCAATATTAAAATTTCAGGCTCTCTATAAAGCGCGCGAGCTATTGCCAAACGCTGTTTCTGCCCCTGAGAAAGTCCGTTAGTACCCTCACTTATATTTGAATTTATACCTTCAGAATATTCTGCTATAACATCATAAATTTGTGCCGATTTTAAAGCCTCTATAACTTTTTTATCATCAATAATATCACAACCCCATGCCACATTTTCCCGAACCGTCTTATTCAATATATTAATTTGCTGAGGTACATAACCTATCAGCCTTCTGAAACGATAAAAATTCTTTTCATTCAACTCAACATCATCAACCGTAATTTTTCCCGAATTTACGGGCAAAAGTCCCGTCAATATATCGGCAAGAGTACTTTTACCCGCGCCTGATAAGCCTATTATTCCGACAAAATCGCCTTTATTAATCTCGAACGATACATTTTTTATAACTGTTTTTGTATCATTGTAGGAAAAACAAACATTTTGAAACCTGATTTTATCATAAAAATTCAAAGGTTTGGAAATATCGGAAGATATTTTTTCAACTGATTTAAAATCACATGTTTCATATCGCTCATTTAATTGTTTTACAAAATTTCTTGAGGAATTTATAGCTATAATTGAGGATTGAATACGGTTTAAAGCCGGAGCAATTCTAAAAATTGCAGCAACAACTATCGCATAAGAGGCTATTAGTTCGGAGTTTTCCGAACCTGTTTGTACCGACAAAATATATGCCATTATGATTAGTGCAAATACTACCAAAATTTCTATGATATAAGGCGGTATTCCTCCATAAAATCCGAATTTTACATTTACATCTTTTATTGAATTAGCAGCATCAAGAAAGTATTTATAAAACTGATTTTCGGCAGACAATATTTTTATTTCTTTGATGTTGTTTATATTTTCAAGCACAGCTGTCTGATATTTGTGAGATTCCTGTGCCATAATTTCGGCAATCTTTGAGGTTCTTGATTTGAAATATTTATTTTGAACAAACATTGCAACACAGACAAATATTATTGTAGCCATTGCAGGAAGCGGAAATTTTATCAAAAGCAGCAGAATTACCATTGCAATGATAACCATATTTGTCAAAAGGTTTAATATTCGCATTACAAACCCGCCAATAACATTGTTGCAAAGGGTATCTACCGTATAATATTTGTCGTTTGCGGATATTTTCATTGTATTTTTGTAAGGTGCGTATATAAAATATTTCATGTATTTTTCGACAATACTTTGACGCCAATTTGCGACAAAAATATTTTGAACATATTGAGTAAAAATTATATATGCGTTTTTGAAAATAAATAATAAAAGTATTGAAAGCCCTAAAAGCAAACCGCTTGTGAGGTTGTTTTCTATTTTTATATATTGCGATAACGGAAAGGCTTCGGGCTTTATGATCAGCATTATAAAGGGATAAATCATGGCTACACCGACAAACTCAAGACAACCTGCAAAAAATGACAAAATAGCAAACCCTGCTAATTTTAATTTTCTGCCTTTCCCGTAATATGAAATAAAATTATTTAAATTTTCAAGAAACATGTTTACACCTTCACATAATATGTTGTATAATCATGGTAAAGGAAGGAGTGTATTATGTCAAATCCTATATTAAACAACAACAGGTTTTCGCCTGAAGCAACGGTACTTGAAGGCGAGCCGATGACGATTAACGGCACTGTCAACAAAATTTTTATGCTTTTTGCCTGCCTGATTGCGGGCGCAGGGATTAGTTTGTATTATCTTTTTCAAAACAATCCCGATTTCAGTTTTATGTTAATGGCGGGCGGCGGTATAGTCGGTTTTGTATTGGTACTTGCGACATGTTTCAATATAAAACTTGCCAAATATACCGCAGCACCTTACGCGTTGGCAGAAGGTCTTGTTTTGGGCGGATTTTCGGCATTTTTTGAAGCTGCTTATAAAGGTATAGTTATTCAGGCCATAGGAGCAACATTTGCGGTACTTTTTGTAATGTTGTTACTTTATAAGATAAAGGCGATTACATATACCGACAAATTTGCTGCTGTTTTAAAGACGGGCTTGCTTTCGATTTGTTTGATATATTTGATACAAATTGTGGCATCATTTTTTGGCAGAGGAATCCCGGGAATCTTTGAAGCAGGTCCGATAGGCATATTGTTCAGCCTTGTAGTTGTAGGATTTGCCGCAATGGCTTTGATACAGGACTTTTTCTTTATAGAACAGGCATCACAAAATATGATGAGTAAAGATTACGAGTGGTATGGCGCAATGGGCTTGATGATAACCCTCGTATGGCTTTATATGGAAATTTTGAGATTGTTTGCTAAATTAAACTCAAGAAGATAAGACTAAAGCCGCAAAAACTTTAGATTCTGAATCAAGTTCAGAATGACAAGTTTTTGCGGTTTTTAAAAAATCATTTTATAAATAAGTCTTACCAATTTTTCATCAGAATTAAGTTTTTCGATTATTTTATTTTTTAGGATTTCAATGTCTTTTAAGTGTTCGGATTTAAATATTTCCTCAGGATTTATGTCAAAAATTTCTATTAACTTGTCAAGAGTTTGAACTCTCGGAAAAGTTTGACCGTTTTCTATTTTTATAAGGTTTCGCGGATCAATACCGATAAGCTCCGCCAACTGCTCTTGCGTCATGGAACGCTCTTTTCTGAGTTCTTTAATTCTCTTACCCAAAAGATTTTTAATACTGTACATAAGAGAATAATACAATATTTTTAACCGACAAGTGATGATACATTAAATCATATAATATTGACAAAAGTGATTTTATAATTTATAATAATGATATAGTAAATCAGTTTTTGGAGAAAAATATGAATAAAGTAAATTGTTATTTTGCATTAAGGAATAAAAATTTTGGTTTTACGCTTGCCGAAGTCCTCATCACTATTGGCATAATCGGAGTAGTTGCGGCGTTGACAATACCCGTATTGATACAAAATTACAAAAAACATGTTGTTGAAACACGTTTACAAAAATTTTATTCAGAGATTAATCAAGCTTTATACCGTTCCTGGATAGATAACGGACAAATAACAAATTTAGAAAATGCTTATAATATTCCTACATATAATAATAATTTAAATTGGGTTAACACTAATATTGAGCCGTATATGGAAATTATTAGCAAAAAAGCTAATGGATATAAAATTGAAGTTACATTCAAAAATGGCAGTAAAATATTAGTTGATGGTGTAGGATATGACGGAATTCTTTTTTATCCTGTTTCAAAGCCTAAAACTGATATTAAAGGAAAAGACTGCTTTGCATTTCAATTCGCAAATTCTCAAGGCTATTATACTGCAGGAAAGATGATTATGCCGTTTTTAGGAAATTATACCCGATATCCTAAAAAGAATACTATGTTTACTGATAGTACCTGGGGCTGTAAACCGAATATAAGTTGCTCGGAACGAAATTTAAGTGATATGTGTACTGCTGTGATTATGCAAAACGGTTGGAAAATTCCTGACGATTATCCCATTCGGTTTTAAATACGATTTTTTCTTATAAAGAATTTTATTGCTTCCGCTTTTGTTTTAGGAGTTTGTAAGACTTCTTCTTCGGGTGAAAGGTTAGACATATAACCCGAACGAAGTTTGTTATAAATACTCAATCCCGCAAAAATCAAAACAGAAGACAACGCAACCCCTGCCATTGCAAGCGAAAATTTTATTGCGGCACTTTTTGCGGCAAGCGGGAGACAAAATCCCGCATTTGCCGTCAAAATCAGTACCGTTAAAAGTATCAAAACCTTATTCTTCAACTTTTTCCTCTTTTGTTTTTTTACGCGGTTTTCTTGTTTTGGAAGTTCCGCGGTTAGGTCTGCGAGTTTTTTTAGGTTTTTCTTCTTCAACAGTTTCGGGTTTAACATCTTCCGCAATTTCAACTTTTTCTTCAATAACGGGTTTGATTTCCTCGTTGGGTTTCAAAACTGTTGATGCAGTTTCTATTTGCGGTTCTTCAACCGGAGTGGTTTGTTTCTTTTCAAATTTGGATTTTCTTCCGCCTCGTTTTTTACCAGTTTGTTTTTCGGTTTCTTGAACCGCTACCGCTGAAGGATTTTCTACTTCAACCTCAACAGGTATTTGAACTTCTTCAACCTGTGCAACTTCCTGCGGTTGTTCCTGTTGTTTTTTATTGTTATTTTTCTTTTTGAAATTATTTACGGGCAATTTCATTTTAGCAGCTTTTGCTCTGTATTCGCCCTCTGCAGTCGGAGTCGCAAAGTTAAATTCATTCAAGAAATATCCAGTACCCTGACAGTGCGGACATTTTTTCGTAAAGATTTCGGACAAAGACTGTCCTTGTCTGTGACGTGTCAATTCTACAAGTCCCAAATCCGAGATTTGTCCGACCTGCGGTTTTGCCTTATCGGGTTCAAGTGCAATTTCAAGTTCCTCAAGCATAGCCAATTTATCGGCACGCGACATCATATCAATAAAGTCAACGATAATCATACCGCCAATATTTCTCAAACGGAGCTGGCGCGCAATTTCATGAACTGCCTCAATATTTGTTTTCAAAATTGTTTCGTCCTGAGTTGACGAGCTTGTGAATTTACCGCTGTTTACATCAATAACGGTCAGTGCTTCTGTTTGCTGAATAAACAGATACCCGCCCGAGGGCATATTAACTTTTACGTTCAATGCGGCTTTTATTTCTTTATGAATATCTTCCGCAATCAATAAAGGCTCCGTTCCTTTGTATAAAGTTACCTGAATATTTTTATTCATGTGCCAATTTTGAAGAATATTTTGGACACGTTGAAGCGCGAAAGCGGTATCAACAACGATTTCTTTAACATCTTCGGTACAAGCCTCTCTTATCGTTCTGTAAAGCAAATCCTGATCGCGATACAAAAGATTTGGAGGAGTGAGAGTTTCTGCAGAAGTAATAATATTGTTCCATTTTTCAAGGAGAATTTCCATATCTTCCTGAATATCGGCTTCCGATTGTCCTTCGGCTTCCGTTCTTATGATAACTCCGACACCTACGGGTTTTATAAGACTTACAACAGATTTAAGTCTTGCTCTTTCTTTTGAATTTTCAATTTTTTTACTGATGCTGATACCCGGTTCGTTCGGCATCAAAACCAAAAATCTTCCGGGCAGGCTGATTTCAGTCGTAACCCTCGGTCCTTTGTGTCCCGTTGGTTCTTTTACAACCTGAACAATCAGTTTTTGTTTCGGTGATAATTTTTCTTTCAACGCACCTTTGCCCATAACGTCCTGTGCGTGCAAAAATCCCATCTTGTCCGTACCGACGTTTACAAACGCCGCATCAATACTCGGCAAAATATTGTCAACGGTTGCAAGATAAACGTCGCCTAAAATAACGTCCCCTCTTGAAATAATAAAATCGGAAACACTTCCGTTTTCAAGAACCGCCGCAATATTATCGCGCTCTGCAATAATAATTCTTTTTTCCAAATTGTGTTGTTTGTTGTGTTTTTCCATAAGAAATCCTTTACTTTAATTCGTGTAATTCCGAGTCAAAGAATTTTGTACGTTTTACGGTAAATATTATGCCGGGAGCAATCAGGTTCATTAATGCGTCTGCTCTCACTGACGGTATACCGTCCGTATTTTGACCCGTTTTTAATACTATGAACAAACTTTCGCCTTTAAACTCATAAGATTTTATTGACGGTTTAATGTTTGTTTTTTTGAGTAAACCTTTTTTGTTTTTCTTCTCGATAAAAATTTCACAAGAAGATAAAACCCTGTCCGTATTATACTTCAAACTTTCAAAATCGTAAAGCGATTTATCAAAAATATCAATTTTATATTCAGCCCACTGAGCCGTTACATCAATGGATTTAGCCGATTTATCAATTTTTACAATACTTATAATTTTAGATTGTTCGGGCAGAACTTTTTCCAACTTTTGTTTGATATCATCAGGAGAAATATTTTCATAAAGTTCTATATCGACAAGTTCACATTCGCTTTCGGCAAACAAAGGTAATGCCACTCCCATTGAAATTTTCATCATAGGATTGAACCCTTGAGAATAAGCGACATTCAATCCGCTTCTTAAAACCGCTTTAAAGAAAGTGTTTTGCCAATCAAGATGAGAAAAATACTTCAAAACTCCCGTTTTTGTAATTTTAATTCTGTATCTGAAAAGCTCATGCGTAACGGATTCTCTTGTCGGGTCACGCTGTTCAAGAACTTTCAATTCTGCGAGTTTTTTTTCTGTATCTTCACTTACTTTATAAGGTTTTGCAAGTACTTTTTTAACTTTCAGGTTCGGGCAGACCCCGCAATTTACACAACCTGTTTCACAGGTCGGGCATGTAGCATTTTTGTAAGCCGAATTATACTCGTTAATCAACCATTGTTTATCAAGTCCGACATCTATAAAATCCCAAGGCAATTCTTCTTCCCTTGAATACTCTTTCTGCGCAAGTTCAGCAAGATTTACTCCCGCCTCAACTGCCGTTTCATGCCAGATATTTTCGTCAAAATATTCACCCCACGCATCAAGATAACAACCTTTTTTATAAAGCATTTCAATATATTTGCAAAGGCTTTTATCCCCTCTTGTCAAAACCGCCTCAATTTGAGATGTTGTCTGTTCGTGATAATTAATCTTTACACCTTTAAGATGTGCAATTTTTTCTTTCAAATATTTTATATGTTCGGTGACTTTGTCCAAAGGCATTTGCCCGCACCATTGAAAAGGTGTAAAAGGTTTCGGAACAAATATTGAAAGCGTACAGGTAATATCCATGCCGTGTTTCAAATCTTTTTCTTTTTTGAGTAGTTTGCAACGGTATTTGATTTTACTCAAAAGTTCCGCCATTTCGTCCATATCCTGAAGCGTTTCGGTCGGAAGTCCGCATATAAAGTAGAATTTTACTCTTGACCAGCCGTTTTCATAAAGCGTCAAAACCGCATTCAAAATTTGTTCTTCCGTAATATTTTTCTTTATTACATCTCGAAGCCTTTGACTTCCCGCCTCCGGAGCAAGAGTCATTGTGGATTTTCTCACACTCTGAACCAAATCGGCAAGCTCAAGATTAAACCCGTCAATTCTTTGGCTCGGAAGCGATACGGACACTTTTTTTTCGTTAAAATCAACCGAAAGTTCTTTGATTACCTCATTTATATTTTTGTAATCGTTTGAAGAAAGTGACAAAAGCGAATATTCGTCATATCCCGTATTATGAACAAGTTCTTTTGCTATTTTTATAATATCTTCAGCTTCACGTTCCCTAATCGGCAAAGTAACATGCCCGGGCTGACAAAAACGGCACATTCTTCCGCAGCCTCTGCGAATTTCCACAACCGCCCTGTCCTGAACCGAGGTTGAATACGGTATTGGATAAGATTTTAGAGCCGTTTCGTATTTTAATTGTGAAATTCTTTTCTTAACTTTTCCGCCCGTAAGGCTTGACCAACGTCCGGAATTTTCACCTTCGCACAGGGCTTTTATCCGTTCATTTCTCGGCAGGCCTTTTGTCCTTTCAAGGATTTCGCACACCTCGACAATGCTGTCCTCCCCGTCGCCAATCATAAACACGTCAACGAAATCCGCCAACGGCAAAGGATTAAAAGCACAAGGTCCGCCCGCCATAATTATCGGGTCACTGTCGGTGCGCATATCGTTTCGGTAAGGTATTTTTGCCATATCAAGCATTTTTAGAACGGTAGGATATGCCATTTCATACTGAAGTGAAAAACCTACCGCATCAAATTCGTTTAAAGGACGGCGACTTTCCAAACCGTAAAGAATTTCGGGTTTAAAATCGGGTTCGGGTGCGTAAACTCTGTCACACATACAATTCGGCTGTTTGTTTATCAAATCGTAAAGTATTCTGACACCCAAATTGCTTATTCCTATTTCATATTTATCGGGAAACGCAAAAGCGTAGCGAACTTTTGCCGATTCAAAATCTTTATTGTACGACAAAAACTCTCCGCCAACGTATTGATACGGCTTCAAACATTTATACAAATTTTCTTCTCTGAAAATACAATTCATTTTTATGCAGGGTTGTCGGGGAAATACTTATCAATTTCTATAATCGTTCCGTTAAGTGTATTGTTATCAAACGCTTTCATAAACTTGAACAAATCTTCGTTCGGAACATCATAATTATAGAGAACCGTTTCCCCTTGATATTCTCTCATTACTCTGACTATGTAGTGACAATTTTGAGCATATTCAAGCAGATGCTCGGGATTAAATTTTTTACCGTTGTTATCTTTATCAATTCTTACGTAATTAAATCCTGCAAAAAACTTTACTCTTTCTTTTGCGGAAAGTCGATTGCCCGAAAATATATCAATAACTTTTTTGTTAATTTCGTCACTCATACTTTTATTTAACAATATTTTTTTCATAATGTCTAAATGTTAAGCAAATTATTACAATTAAAATGTGCTTTTGTGATATAATCTTACGTGGAGAGTTTAATGACCGAAAAAGATTTAAAAATTTCCATAGCGCATCTTTATCCAAAACTTTTAAACCTCTACGGTGATATGGGTAATATAATAACCCTTACCAAACGTTGTCAGTGGCGCGGAATTTCGGTTGAAATCGACAATATCGGGCTTGGTGACGATATAAAAGAGCATGACCTCTATTTTATCGGAGGCGGACAGGATAAACAGCAGCAGGAAGTTGCGGAAGAATTATTTTCCCACAAAGATTTTTTACATTCAGAACGTGACAAAGGTGCGGTATTTTTGGGCATTTGCGGAGGATATCAGCTTTTCGGACATTATTATCAACCGTTTGAAGGCGACAAATTAAAAGGTATAAGTCTTATGGATGCATATACGGTTGCGGGAAAGAAAAGATTTATCGGTAATGTAACAATAGAAACCGATTTTTTAAATCCGAAAACGCTTGTTGGGTTTGAAAATCACAGCGGATTGACATATCTTGAAAACGATACAAAGCCGTTGGGTAAAACTGTTGTAGGTAACGGAAACAACAGCAGTGACGGGTTTGAAGGAGCAAGATACAAAAATGTTTTCGGAACATATCTGCATGGTTCGCTTTTGCCGAAAAACCCGCATTTCGCAGACTTGTTAATTGAGCTTGCTCTTGAAAAACGTTACGGTGAAAAAATAAAATTAGAAAAACTTAATGATGAATTTGAATATAATGCGCACAAATCCGTAACGGGAAAGGCTTATTAATGGAAAATATTAAAAAATTGTATGAAAAATGGTGTTCGATTTCCGATAAAATAAGATTTTTGCTTGTAGGAGGATATAATGCCGCATTTTCATACATTATTTTTGCAATAGCGGTTTACTTTTTAGGGCAGGAAAATTATCAGATTTGCGTGGCTTTGCAATGGATAATTTCTTCGGTATTCTCATTCGTAAACCAAAAAATATTTGTATTCTGCACAAAAGGCAACTGGATAAAAGAATATCTGAAATGCTGCACGACCTGGGCTGTCAGCTATGCCTGCAACGCAATCATATTGGAATTTATCGTACGATATGTAACAAAAAACGTCTATATAGGTCAAATCGTATCAATATTTATCGCCTCGGTCGTAACTTACGTTTTATTCAAATATTTTGCGTTCAGACACCGAGCATCTCATTAAAATATCCGCAAAAATATTTTATAGAACCTATTGTATTATTTTCGTCCTTTGTAATATGTATTTGACGTCTGCAGTCATACAAATCAATTTTGCCGTTTTCAATATTTGTTACTGTATAACAATGCGGTAAATCTTCAAACGGACTGAGATGATAGCCCGTTCCCGCAACAAAAGACCCGCCCCTTTCATTTATTTCGGAAAAAAGTCTTTGCGCAGATTGAGCATCTTTCTTTAAATTCATTTTTAATCCCGCTTCATTTAGTGTAACGGGTCTTACACCCGTAAACATCTTCAAAAAATTTGAAACCTTATTAAACTCAAATTTTTCTTGACATTCGGGGATTTTGCATAAAAACGGTTTTCTGTCAGAATGCACAGAGAGCAATTTATTCATTGCAACTTCAACCGCTTTTACAATCGGATTATGCGGAACTTTCAATAAAACAGGCTCCATATATTTGTCACACAAAATAAGTTCGTCACATTCCGCCTGTTTTACAAGATAAGTTTCGGAAGAACCGTTTACATCATTAAATCTTACGCAAAAATTATCCCCGTCACGCAAAATATTACGTTCCAAAATATTTCTGCCGTTTTCACATCTTGTAAGCGCATTCAAAGACGATACAAGATAACAGTCGCGAAAATTCTGCTTTGCAAATCTTAGACTCAAAATTTCATCTGATGTAATCGGCCGCATATAAATACTAAAAACAGACAAAAATATTTTTGCTATAATACTGCTTTAATAGAATTTATAAGGTTTTTAACCGCATCTTCGGGAGTATATTTTTCTTGAGCCCCTGTTTCGCGAACCTTGTATTCGACAAGCCCTTCCGAAATTGTCTTTCCGACCGTAATTCGGTAGGGGAAACCTATCAAATCGGCATCTTTAAATTTTACACCCGCACGTTCGTCACGGTCGTCCAAAACAACTTCAATACCCGCTTCAGACAAGTCTTTATAGATTTTTTCCGCAACCGACATTTGTTGTTCGTCATTAATATTTACGGGAACAACAACAACGTGATAAGGCGCAATGGCAACGGGCCATTTTATACCAAATTCGTCATAATGTGCCTCAACGGCGGCAGCAGCCGTTCTTGAAATACCGATGCCGTAGCAGCCCATTACATAAGGCTGAGCTTTTCCGTCTTTGTCTAAATATACTGCATTCATCGGTTTTGAATATTTTGTACCCAATTTAAAGATATTACCTACTTCTATACCTCTTGTAACACTCAGCGGTTTTCCGCACTGAGGACAGTGTTCGCCCGCTTCAACAAGTCTTATATCGGCAAATTTGTCAATTCTGACATCATCAAGATTTGCGCCGACAAGGTGTTTATCCTGCTCATTAATACCGACAACAAAGTTTTTCATGTCTTTAACCGATTCGTCTGCAATTACGGGGATATCGTCCATGCCTTTCACCCCGATAAATCCTTTTGCGGCATTAAAACCGTGATTTATCATTATTTCTTCAATTTCGGGAGCGGTTGCAATTCTGATATCAGAACCGCCAAAAGCGTTCATCAGCTTTGTTTCTTCAACTTCTTTATCCGCTCTTATAAGTGCCATAACAGGTTTTTTATCAATTATGTAAACCAAATCTTTTAAAATTACGCTCGGTTTTACGTTCAAAAATTCGCACAAAAGCTCTATTGTTGTCGTATCCGGGGTATCAACAATTTTCTTTTCCGTAAATCCGCCATCCGTAACGGCTTCCAACAAGCCTGATACGGCATGATTTGAATTTGCCGAATAATCGCAATCGTTACAATAAAAAACGTCATTTTCTCCCGCATCCGTATCGGTAATAACCATAAATTCGTGAGAAACGCTTCCGCCTATTGCACCCGAATCGGATTGAACCATCTTGGTTTTTAAACCGCAACGTTCAAAAATTCTCTTATAGGCTTGCGCCATATTTTGATATTCTTTATCAAGCCCTTCTTCGTTTAAATCGAAACTGTAAGCATCTTTCATAATAAATTCACGTCCGCGCAAAAGTCCGAAACGAGGTCTTATTTCATCTCTAAATTTGGACTGAATTTGATAAAGATTTACGGGCAACTGTTTGTAAGACTTCAAGCCGTCACGTGCAACAGCCGTAATAATTTCTTCGTGTGTCGGTCCGAGGCACATTTCTCTGTCATGTCTGTCTTTCAGGCGCATCAATTCACGTCCGTAGACTTCCCATCTTCCCGATTCTTCCCAAAGTTCTTTCGGCTGAACGAAAGGCATCAAAAGTTCCTGTGCGCCTGCTCTGTCCATTTCTTCTCTGACGATATTTTCAATTTTTTTCAAAACTCTCCACATCAAAGGCAGATAATTATAAATCCCTTGTGAAAGTTTTCTTATATACCCTGCTCTGACAAGCAATTTATGAGAAACAACTTCCGCATCGGAAGGATATTCTCTCAAAGTCTGTACAAACATTTTCGACATTTTCATAATACTTAATTCCTCTTTTGTATAAATATATTAACACAAAAAAAAGACGTTAAAAATAACGCCTTTTTTATAATTATCAAAATATTACATTACCGGTACATCTACGGGATCTGTCAGAATTACATTCAAAGTATCACCCTTATTCAAATTAACCTGTTTCCCTTTTTTAACCATATCGGCAAAAAATTCGTAAGTATAATAACCTGCGCCTCCGATTGCACCGCCAACGGCACCGACACCCGTCATAAGCTGATCGGCAACAATAATATCATCAAAGACATCTCCGCCCCATTCGGTACAATTAACGGTAATATCTTTCATAGTACCCCAGTTTTCTTTAAGCGCGCTTTTATATCCTTTTGAACCGGTAATACCACCGTCATAGGTTAAATCCGTTCTTCCGACAATCGACAGAGAAAGCGGAAGTTGTCTGCCGTTCGGCGTAACTACATGGTCAAAATCAAGATACAAAACCGCACCTTTTGAAAATCTCTTTGCGCCCTCAATTCTTCTGACCGTACCTCTTACAAGAGAACCCATCGGCAAAATTACATCAGTATCGTTCGTCTGATCGTTCACCAAAATTGCAGTAAATTCAGCTCCTTCCCGAGATGAATAAGTCGATACGGGGTTTGTCAATTTTAAAGTAAACTGCGTTCCCGCAGGTATTCTCTTTGTTTTTGCTTTAGCATTAAACGGTGCCGCAGAAACTGTCTGCGCAAATAAAAATAATGATAAAATTATCGCTAAAAATCTCATGCTCTTATCTCCTTTTCCTAAAACAATTTTACGTAATAATTTACATTTTTGCAAAAAATTTACAAAACTTGTATAATTTATTTATGTCAAAATTAGACAGAATAGAAGAATTACAAAATATATTAAGGGAAGATAAGACAAATTTTCAGGCGCGCAGAGAGTTTGCGGTTCTGCTTTTGGATTGTAATTTCTCTGAAGATGCTCTAAAACAATTTTTATACCTGTCAAAAATATTTCCTAAGGACAGTTCGATTTTTTACAATCTCGGAATAACCTACGAAAAATTGAAAGATTTACCAAATGCCGAAATTGCTTACCAAAAAGCCATAAAATTAGCTCCGCAGGAAGTTGATGCTTTATACAATCTCGGACTTGTATATTCGGACATGAAAAAATATAACGAAGCTATTGACTGTTTTGAACAGGTTTTATCCGCGGACAATAATGACTCAAATACCTATTTTTCAATCGGTTTATGTTATTTTAAACAGAAAAAATTTGAAGGGGCAAAATACTACTTTGAACGAGCATTAGAACTCAATCCCGAAGATATTTATGCACACTTTTATTTAGGAAATATTTTAAAAGAAATCGGCGACATAGAAGGCGCACGGATAGAATTTCAAACGGTATTGGACATCTCTCCCGATTACAGTTGGGCATACTACAATCTCGGGGTAATTGATTACGAAGAAGGCGAAACAAATTCCGCAATTATCAATCTTCAAAAAACTCTTGAATTCAATCCGAAAGATGTCGAAGCGTACAAAATTTATGCAAAAATTCTTGCAAAAAACAAAGATTACGAAAGTGCAAATTCCCTGCTTATTTCCGCAATCGAAAAACTTCCCGAAGAAGGTGATTTATACTACATAATGGCACAAATCCAAAAACTCAACGGTTCAAACGAAGGCTACGTCCAATATTTAAACGAAGCGTTAAAATATTCTTCCACACTTTCAATTTCTGCAAAACAAATCAAAAAAGAGCTTGAAAACTATTTGACCTGATTTCTTCCGTTATTTTTGGCTTCATAGAGTTTTTTGTCGGCAGCCTCAATCATTTCTGATGCCGTATTCCCGTCATGCGGAAACGTTGCAACCCCAAGGCTGATTGTTACACCTGTTTCTTTACCGCCAAACAATTTAAATTTCCTTTCGGCAACCCTTTCACATATTTTCTTTGCCGTAAAAAATGCTTCTTCTTTGCCCGTATTCGGTAAAATAATACTCATTTCTTCACCACCGTAACGACAAACTATATCCGTCGCACGAACATTACGTTTAAAAGTTTGCGCCACCTGTCTTAAAACCGCATCACCCGATTGATGTCCGAAATTGTCATTAAATTTTTTAAAAAAGTCGATATCCGCAATAATCAACGAAAAATTCGTATCATAACGTTTGGCATGTTCAATCTGCATTCTCAACTGTTCCTGAAAATACCTGTGGTTATAAAGTTCTGTCAACCCGTCCGTAGTTGCAAGTTTGTACTGATATTCAAAATCGCGTGATTTTACAAGATATTTCGTAATATACGCACCCGTAAAGGCAAATATTGAAAAAATTAACGGGTAAACCACTTCAAGCCAAAGATTTTCGTATTTCATTGCATAATAAGCAATCAAAAGATAAAGAAAATATACCGAAAACGACATCATAGAGGCAGTAAACGCAGAATTTATACGAGTTACGACAGAAATAATCAAAAGTGCAAGCAATATACTCAGCGTAATCGTATATCCTTTATTTACCTTTCTTATAAAATTATTATCAATAAGATTGTTTACATAAGTTGCCTGAACTTCCACCCCCGGATAAACTTTTGAAGTCGGAACGGTTTTTATGTCAAAAAGACTTGATGCGGTAGTACCAAAATAAATAATTTTGTTAGAAAAATCATATTTCAAATTTGTTCTTTCACCGTTAACGGCCTTTATCAACTGATACATAGGCAGATATTGATAAGTTCCGGCCCCGCCGTACCAATTCAAAATCGCACTGCCGTCTTTATCAAGGTAAATTTTTCTATCGGCAATTTTGAAATTTCCCTGTCTGTCAATTTCATAGGTAGAATTCGGTTCACCCAAATAATCCAGTCCGACCCGCATCGCCAACTGCGGATAATAATTACCTTTATATTTTACAACAAGAGGCATTGTTCTCAAAATACCGTCCTCGGAGCGTGAAACGTTTATAAATCCGATATTTGAAGTAACATCTAAAATTCCCTGCAAAATAGTTCGGCAATTAGTAAATGTAAGCCTTTCAAAATCAATATTTGATTTGTTATTAATCTTCAGTTTCAATTTATCGGGGAGATTTGGGGGAGTTCTCAAATCTTCCGTCTGATTATCCAAATTCATTGAAGTAAATGTATTTTTATATTTTTTAAAAGATTTTATCAACGCTTCATCAGCGTTATTTTTGCTTTTAAGCGATTTTACAAACATAAGATCAAACGCAATCGCTCGGGGGCTTTGAAGCTCAAGCCAATTAATCATTTTGGCATACATATCGCGAGGTAAGGGCCATTCGCCAAAATTATCAAGAATATACTCATAAGTAGCATCATCTATTGCAACAATAACGATATCCTTGTTTGGTGACTTAGCACCGCTTTTAACAAGAAGATTTTGTCTCAAATCGAAAGTTCTGTTTTCCACAGAATCGATAAACGAACTAAGATTTGCATTTCTTATAATCAAAAAAGAAAAAACTATAAAAAATATAATTGAAATTCCGTATAAAATTTTCTTAAACATATCTTAGATTATAAAATAACGAAAAAGTTTTGGCAAGATATTAATAAATGTAAGATAAGTATGATAAGTAAGAAAAGTTTGGTAAGTGCTTTATGGTGCGCGTAGCGCACAATAATTGCAATAAAATTTTTCGACCTTTGACCGAGCGAACAATCAATGTTTGTGAGGAAACAACAAAGGCTCGTATTGTTTGAGCGGTAAAATGAAGAATAAGCCGGATTCGTCGGGCAAGCCTTTGCCCGCCTCGCAATGACACAAAAGTATAGCGAGTTTACGAGCCTTAAGCTGAACAATTACATTGATGTGAGCGAGGGAGCAGGTCGGGAGTTTCTTTGGATACTTTCTTGTCGGCACAAGAAAGTATCTGTGGGGTACAGGGGCTGCATAAGCCCCGTAACCAAAACCCTCACATTGTTTCCTAACTTATACGTACTGTTTTAATCTCAAATAATTGACTCATTCAAGAGATAAGAAAAATTTATATAAAGTGATAAAAACGATTATAAATATTTCACGTATTTTTCAAACAAGCAACCAGTTCTCTGCTATTGCAGAAATTTTTTAAAATAATTTTTTTTTCCAAAATAAAATTATTAAGTTTTAATACTTCTGTTGAATATGTAAGTTCATCGGGATTTATTAAATATTTAAGCAGACATTCTTCGTGCAAATTCATATTTTCACCTTATTAGCGGATAACAAAAGTATTATGTCAAAATATAAAAAATTTTACATCAAACAAACGCATGAACTTGCACTTTTTTATTTATGTGTTATCATATATTTGGTCGAAATAATATCAAGTTTGGAATCTTGAAAAGAGGTAAAATATGAAAGACGGAATCCACCCTGATTATAAGAAAACCGTAATCAAATGTGTTTGCGGAAACGAAATCGAAACAGGATCAATCAACGAAAACATTACGGTAGAAATTTGTAATAACTGCCACCCCTTCTATACGGGTCAACAAAAAATCCTTGACTCCGAAGGACGTGTTGAAAGATTTAACAAAAGATACGGTAAGAAAAACTAACAAAAAAGCGGGTTTCCCCGCTTTTTTTAGTTTTTTATTAATATCCTACCACGGATAATCCACTCAAATTTAAAAATTTAACTATCTTCCTCGCCCCTTGAGGGAGAGGAAAGGAGCGTAGGCAAAGCCTAACGCGACGTGGAGAGGGGGTCAAAGTTGTCACTTGTCACCAAGGATAATCCTTCTCAATTTTCCAACCGTCATGCATGATTAATGCTCCACAGTACAATCCTGCTAAGCCTGTTGCTGTTTTTGAACAACCTTTTGAACCGGATTTTAATGCTGTTCTTGAAAAACCTTGACCATTCATATATACTCCGCTTCTGGGGAAATTACCATAGCCATTATTTGCGTTTTTTAATATTAAAATAAGAAATACATCTCTACCAAATTTATTCGGACCTTTTTTACCGTTCAAATCAACATATACTTCACAAAATGTGCCTCTCGGATAAAAACCGATAACACTTCCGTTGGCTAAGACCATGCCGTAGCTTTTGTTGTTTGATGACAGAAAATACTCATTATCAGCAACACCGTTTGTTTTGATATATTCATCAGCCCAGCATTCGTTGGACAAATATTTACATTCCTTCGCTACTTTTATGTATGGTTTTAGGTACTGTTCAAAAAATGTTTTTCCGTAAGTGTATGTATTGTTATCCCAACTCGTATTCGGTATTTCCCAGGTTTCCAAAAGTCCGTT
>CADBNI010000062.1 GCA_902795965.1 uncultured bacterium | reverse complement strand
GCCGCCATACCCATGATGGTCTTTCCTTTCCGATTTTGTTTCCGTATCATGCATGTCGGCAGCCATGGTTAAAAACTTTAATTTTTTTATTAATTTTGTTAACATTTTGTAACATATACCCTGAAAAACCTTATAAACAGTGAGTTTTAATTTTTTACAAAAAAAAGAGAATAAGCATAAAACTTATTCTCTTTTTATAATTTGTTTGATATTTTTATTTGATATTTGAGAACGTCCAGGCGTCAAACGTCGGTGTTTCCGAAATTTTCATTTCATGTTTTTCTTCACCTGTAGTTGAATCATTGTGTGCAATGGGTTTGTACAATCTGTTGTAGTACTCAATAACCATTCTGTCGGAATTGAAGTATGCTTCAGATGTACGGATTGCTTGACGCATCAATCTTGCCCATTCCTGTTTGTTTTCGTAATAAGTCGGAATAATTTCTTTTTCAATTATATTCATTACACATTCATGGTCTTTCCAGTGACGTTCTTCCCAAGGCATTTCATCATCAAGTCCTTCGTATTCAACGGTATATCCGTTAATTCCGTTAAACGTACCTTCAACCGTCCAACCGTCATAGATTGATAAGTGTAAAGCACCGTTCATATTAGCTGACATGCCTGAAGTCCCGGATGCCTCAAACGGTCTGAGAGGTGTATTTAACCAAATATCCGAACCGCGTTTCAATCTGCCCGAAAGTTCAAGTTCATAACCGGGCAATACAACAACGTTTTTAAGGCTGTGAGAGCGGTTAAGAAGTTTGTTGAACATTTCTTTACCCATAACATCATCGGGGTGGAATTTACCGGCAAAAATAATTTGAATTTTATTAGCATCAAGAAGTTTGTTGATTCTGTCTTTATCCATAAGGATAAGCCAAGCGCGTTTGTAATCGGCAAATCTTCTTGCCCAAGTGATAGTTAAAACATCAGGGTCAAATCTTTTACCTGCAACATTCGCAACATATTCAAACAATTCGGCTTTCATTTCGCGTTTAGCTGAGAGTAAATCGTATGAAGTTTGAGCGGTTTGAATACGCTTATCCTGCCAGTAGTGGAGGTTTACGGCATTTGTAATAGCTCTTATCGGGCATCTTCCTTCAACCCATTCCCACATTTTGTTTGCAACCAAACCGTGTAATTGAGATACTGCATTGGCAATCCTTGACATTCTGAGAGCCGCAACCGTCAGCGAGAAATTTTCTCCGCCTAATTGCACCGCAGTTTCACGAGATGCACCCGCAAAGAAACCGCCTTCCATTAATGTATCAACCCAGTGAACTTCGTTACCTGCCGCAACCGGTGTGTGAGTTGTAAATACGGTTCTTTTCTTAACTTCTTTTAAATCACCGTTATATTGTCTTAGAAGTTCAAATGCGGCCGGAAGTGCATGACCTTCGTTCATGTGAATTACGTCAAAGCTGTATCCGACAGCCTGCAAGACTCTTACACCACCTATACCCAAGACTGTTTCTTGAGCAATTCTGATTTTTTCATTTCCGTCATAAAGTTTGTGAGAAATGCTCTTAGCCCAATCGCTGTTACCTTCAATGTCGGTAGTCAAAAGATAAACGGGGCATGTTCCGAACAGGTCGGGTTCAACCAAATATGCTTTTACTTTAACTTTTTCACCGAATATATCAACTTCCGTTGATACTCCGATATCTTTCAAGAAATCGTAATATTTCCTGATATAAGCTACTTCAACCTGACCGTCATGAGCAATACGCTGATCATAATAACCGTAAGACCAAAGCATTGTTACACCGACCATAGGCATCTGCAAATAGCCTGCCGACAACATATGCGAGCCTGCCAAAAATCCTAAACCGCCCGAATATGTCTTTAAAGACTGATCCATTGCGATTTCCATTGAAAAATATGCTACATTTGGTAATGACATATTAAACCTTCCTTTTCATTAACTAAATTCGACCCAAAGGGGTATAATAACATATTACCACAAAATCAATTTAGTCAAATATTTTACAAAAATAACATACACTAATCCTCAAGAATTAGTTATAATTGCTTATTTAACTCTTAATAAAACTTAATATAATTATATATTAAAAAAATGACAATTATGAATTATTCTTATATAATAGGTCTGCATGGAGAACATGATGCGTGACGGATTAAAAAAGTTTATAGAGAATAAATATGTAACTGATTTTATACTTTTTGTAATTATTTTCAATGCGGTAATTTTGGGTTTAATGACCTATCCCGGTTTATATTCGCGTTTTGGCAATTTTTTTCATATTTCCTGCCTTCTTTGCGTAATCATATTTACGATAGAAATGTTTATAAAACTGTATGTTTACAAAAAGTCGTTTTTTAAAGACGGTTGGAATATTTTTGATTTTACGCTTGTTGCAATATCTTGGGTTCCGACAGGCGGAGTGTTCTCATCATTTCGAGCATTAAGAGTTTTAAGAGCGTTGAGAGCATTGAGGCTTGTGACACGTTTACAAAAACTCCGTTTAATTGTTCAAGCCATTATTGATTCTATTCCAAATGTCGGTTGGGCAAGCGTGCTTTTAGCTTTAATATTTTACATATTTGCGATAATGGGTACGACAATGTATGCGGAAACATTTCCGCAATATTTCGGCTCAATAGGCAAAAGCATGTTTACACTTTTTCAAATAATGTCGCTTGACGATTGGGCAACGGAGCTTGCACGGCCGATTATGGCTGTTTTTCCCTTTGCGTGGGTGTATTTTGTATCATTTATTCTTTTATCTTCATTTGTCGTCATGAACGTGATTGTTGGTGTAATCGTTAATGCAATAAGCGAAATAAGTGAGTATAACAAAAAAGTTCAGGAACGTAAAAAATTGCAAAAATGCACAAATATTGAGATTGAACTTTATAAACTCAAAAAACAAATTGCTGTTGTTGAAAATTTATTGAAAGCTGATAAAGAATCTAATTCTTAACTTTTTCAAGAATTTTTTCGAGTGCGATTTTTACGTGTGCATAGTTCAGTCCGCCCTGCATATAAGCAGTGTATGGCGGACGCAAAGGTCCGTCTGCCGAAAGCTCAATAGTAGAGCCTTCAATAAAAGTTCCGCCTGCCATAATAATTTTGTCCTCATACCCCGGAACATATTCGGGTATAGGTGTTACATAGCCGTTGACAGGTGAAAGTGCCTGAATTGTTCTGCAAAACTGTTCTAAAGGTTCGGCCGAACCGAAGGTTATGTTTTGTATTATATCGGTACGTTTTTCCCAATATTTCGGTGCGGAATCATAACCGATTTCGTCGAATATTTTTGATGCTAAAACAGCACCTTTAACGGCATCACAAACAACCGACGGAGCCATAAACAATCCTTGAAATATGAGCCTGTGCTGGTTGAACATTGCACCGCCTTCGCTTCCTATGCCGGGAGCCGTCAAACGATTTGCCGTACGGTTTACGTAAATTTCCTTTCCCGCAATATAACCGCCCGCTTCGACAATTCCGCCTCCCGGATTTTTGATAAGTGAACCTCCTATCAAATCCGCTCCGACTTCCAACGGTTCTTTTGTGTCGACAAATTCGCCGTAACAGTTATCTACAAAGCAAATGCAGTTCGGATTTTTTGATTTAACTATTTTGCAGATTTTTTCTATTGTTTCAATAGTGAGTGATTTTCTTGTAGAATAACCCTTTGAACGCTGAATTAAAACCATTGTAACGGTTTTATCAATCATTTGTTCAAGTTTTTCAAAGTCGATTTCTTCCCCGTTTTTTAACGGTACTTCATCATACAAAACTCCGTTGCCTATAAGTGAATCTCTTTTTGTTTCTTCATCACCCATTGTGCCGATAACTTCCTGCATAGTGTCATAAGGCGCACCCGCAACGGATACGAGCTTGTCGCCATATTTTAGATTTCCGAACAATGCACACGCAAGAGTGTGCGTTCCCGAAGCAAAATGTATTCTGACCAATGCTTTTTCGGCTTTGAATACGTTAGCAAAAACGTTGTCCAAAACCTCTCTGCCCAAATCGTCGTGTCCGTAACCCGAAACGGTATAAAAATGCTCGGGGGCAACTTTATTTTCAATAAACGCATTTAAAACTTTTTCCTGATTAAAATCACGTATATCTTCTATCTTTTCAAATTCTTTTGATAAACTTTTTTCCGTCTGTTTTAAATATTCTTTAATACTCATAATTAATTAATAATAGCAATCCTTTTTACTTACAGAGTTATAATATTTCACACAAAACAAATCGTCAAACGGCTTAGCCTTTTTGTAAATTGAAATTTACGTAAAATGCGCCTATTCTTTGTATTATGTTTAGAATTTTGTTTGTGTTAGCCGTTTTCTTTTCGCCTGTTTTTGCGAATGACTACAATGTTTATTCACCTGACGAATACAGGGTTGAAAATGTTGAGGAAGGTGAGAGACTTTTGTTTATACTTGATTTTTCAAACAGTATGAATGAATATTTGGACGGCAGGCGAAAAGTTGATTTAATGATAGAAACTATGCGTGCAATTTTACCTAATTTAAACCCTAATATATCAATAGGATTGCGGGTTTACGGTCATAAAACGGGGTTTACTCCGATAGATGCCTGCCGAGCTTCGACCCTTATAAATCCCGTTTCGCCCGCTAATGCTTTGAATGTCGGAAGTTCGCTTGACAGATTAAAACCGCGCGGAATGACACCTATTACGTATTCTCTAAAGCAAGCGGTAAAAAACGATTTTTTAGGGTTTAGAGGAAAAAAACATATAATTTTGCTTACCGATGGAGGCGAAAATTGTGACGAAAGCCCTTGCAAGTACGTTATGGAGCTTGTAAAAATCAGACGTGACATAAAAATAGACGTAATTGCGCTTGATATAAATAATAAAGATGATTTGGCACAGTTGGAATGCACTTCGCTTGTGACAAGCGGTAGGTTTTATAACGCGCAGACGGCGGCTCAGCTTGTAAAAAGTATAAATAACAGTGTAAATTCGTTTAAAAAGGTTGAGGCAAAAATTATCCAAAACCCTTAGTCGTCACTCATTTTAAAATTTTTTGGTAATCTTTTTGTCAATATTTCAACAAACTCGGGGAAAGACATGTCAAAGGATTCGACAATTTTCCATATTGTTGTAAGCTGCGGGTCGCGAATACCCTTTTCTACAAAATCAAGCGAATTGCTTGAAAGGTCGTATTCGTATGAATGCAGTAAAAGTCCGATACCTCTTTCCATTCTCTTTTCGTGAATAATGTCCCCGACAGCTTTTAGTAAAATCTTTTTCTTTTCTTCGTTTAATTTTTTGTTACGTCTGACTTGCATAATTTTATTATACATGTTATAATCAATTATATATCATCAATCAATCATTTTTTAAATATTATGATATTACAAATATGATTAAAAAATAACGGAGGGATGTATGAAAATAAAAAGAGCTTTTACTTTAGCGGAAGTTCAAGAAAAATTCCCCTCGCCCCTTTGTGGAGAGGGAGCATTTGTAGGCGGAGCCGTACAAATGCGGGTGAGGGGCTACAAAGCCGACTTTACCCTTGCTGAAGTCGAAAACAATTCCTCCCCTAATCAGGGAGGGAGCAGAGATAAATTCCCTCGCCCCTTGAGGGAGAGGGTTAGGGAGAGGGGT
>CADBNI010000061.1 GCA_902795965.1 uncultured bacterium | reverse complement strand
CGTTAAACGGCAATTCCGCGTTTTGTTTTCAGCGATTTTATCGCTATCAAACAAAAGCGCTCCAGCCTCCGCTCGCAGGTCGCTCCCTCAAGGGGCGAGGAGAATGTTATCTCATTTATCCGCCTAACTTCTTGCCTAACTTCCTTCCCCGATAGGTACTTGGCAAACTTATCTTACTTATCCTGCTTTTTACGCATGTCTTTCTGTCGGGTGCAAAATCATTTCCGCTAATTTTTCAGCTCCTTCAAAACCCCTTGACAACATAATTTTGGAAGCTCCTTCGCGGTCATAATCCACAAATCTGTGTTCAACGGAGATTTCTCCGTTTTTAAAATCAGCTACAACATAGCAGGCTTCGGGATTTTTAGTCATTGGTCTGCCTACACTGCCGACATTTACAACGGTTTTGCGGTTACTTGTCTGATATCCGCATGGAACATGCGTGTGTCCGCAAAAAATTATATCAGCATCAACTCCCGCAATCATTTCTTCAACTTCATTTAAAGGCATGTCAGGCAGAATATCTTCGTTATTTCTGCGCGGAGAACCGTGAACCATAAGAATTTTTACCCCCTCTATTTCAAGTTCTTTTTGCGCGGGAAGATTTTTTAAATAATTTTTATGTTCATCATTAAGAATTGAAATGTCGTCCAAAAGCGCGTTTGCCATTACGGGGAATTTCGGGCGCATAACCTCGACAAACTGCGGGTCAAAATCTCCTATCATTTTGTCCGTATTTCCCTGGATTATTTCCCAGTTGTTTTGTTTACGTACAAAGTCAATAACTTTTTCGGGTTCGGGACCTGCCATTGCCAAATCTCCGAGGCATAAAATTTTTTCACAACCCTGTTTTTTAATATCTTCAATTACTGCGCTTAAAGCATGAAAATTTGCGTGTATATCCGATAAAATTGCTGTTTTCATAAAAATCTCCTTTGTGTTATTATAATATTATGATAAAAAGAAGAAAATCAAAACAATTAAATATAGGAAACGTAAAAATCGGCGGTGATGCATTGATTAGCGTTCAATCAATGTGTAATACCGACACAAGAGATGTTTCGGCAACTTTGTATCAGATTAATGAAATGGCGGAACGAGGTTGTGAACTTGTAAGACTTGCGGTTTTGAACAAAGATGCCGCCGCAGCGATAAAAGATATTGTAAAAAATTCTCCACTCCCTTTGATTGCGGATATTCATTTTGATTACAGGCTTGCAATAGAATGTATAAACAACGGTATTGATGCTTTGCGCTTAAATCCGGGGAATATCGGCAAGCGTGAAAATGTGGAAAAAGTTGTCGCACTTGCAAAACAACAAAATATTCCAATCAGAATAGGGGTAAATGCAGGTTCTTTAGAAAAAGATTTGCAGGATAAAGATATTCCGCTTTCCGAAAAAATGGTATTGAGTGCGCTCGGTCACATAAAAATTTTGGAAGATTTGGATTTTGACCTGATAAAAGTTTCTTTAAAATCGTCTGATGTATTGACAACTATTGAGGCTTATCGTTCAATAGCCGACAAAATCCCATATCCGTTGCATTTGGGTGTTACGGAGGCGGGAACAATGCGAGGCGGTTTGATAAAATCGTCAGTAGGGCTTGGTACGCTTTTAGCGGAAGGTATAGGCGATACGATAAGAGTTTCTTTGACGGAAAATCCGGTTGAAGAAGTGACGGCGGGTTTTGATATCTTAAAGAGTCTTAACCTGCGTGAAAAAGGGGTTAATTTTGTTTCCTGTCCGACTTGCGGACGTACGCAAATTGACCTTATAAAACTTGCCAAGCAGGTTGAAGAAAAATTCAAAAACTTAAACAAACCCATAACTATTGCGACAATGGGATGTGCGGTAAACGGCCCGGGAGAAGCAAAACATGCTGATTTTGGGATTGCGGGCGGAATCGGTGAAGGTTATGTCTTTAAAAAAGGCGAAATTGTAGCAAGAGTTCCCGAGGACAAATTGATTGAAAAACTTGAAGAAGTTATATTAAAATCATCTGTTTAATATATGGATTTTTTTTGTAAAGAAATTATAATATTTTTGTAACCGTAAATATGAAGTATTATAATTAAATAATCGAGGTAAATATGAAGAAAAGATTTTTTATTATTGGTTTGTTGGCAATTTTTGCACTTCCTGCGTTTGCCGAACTGACGGTAGATGATACAATAAGCAAAGATTATCTGAAAAATCACGGATATTCGGATGCGATTGTTAGAGCTACACACAAATCAGTTGCACAAATAAGCGGAGAACCTACCGTTGAAGTTGCGGAAAAAGAAAGCTATAACAGACCTGTAATAAAACATTTAAGAAAATTCTTTATGTATATTGACCCCGCATTGGACAACGGTTCGTTTTGGAATAACCATAACATTAACACGACTACAAGATATGACGATCTGTAAATCGTGATATAGGGATATGTAAATGAAAATTGTAAAGATTTTAATAATGTTGTTTGCTTTATTTGTTACGGCAAGCATGTGCTTAGCTGACGAGCTTACGGCATCATTAATTTCAAAAAGAAAAATACAAACACAACCTTTGATTGTCGAAGAACAACAAATTCCCGATAATTCGGAAATTGATTCCGAACCGGAAGTTGTTCTCCCCGTTTTTGTGCCTTTTGAAAAAGATAAAGACGAAGTTATATTCGGTTCTACAAAAAATTGGTTTAATGCAATGAATCCGAATATTATAAATAATCGTTCGGGCATGGGCTTTCCGGGTGGCAGAGGTGCAAATCAGCTTATAATTTACACTCCTGATTACGGGGAACGTACAAATACTAACGAGTTTGGTGCGGAAGCCGTTGTGGAAGGCAATGTTGTAACGGAAATTACGGGTGCGGATTCTTATATCCCGAAAAACGGTGTTGTAATAAGCGGGCATGGCAGGGCAAAGTCTTGGATAAATTCAACACTTGCGGTAGGAACAAAAATTTATATCGACAGAGATATGAATTTTATTTATACGTATACGACTTCCGAAAGCTATATATTTGAATCCGAAAAAAAGATTGCCGAAGCAGAACAACTTCTTAATTACTATAAAAATTCAAGCCCGTATTACAATTCAAAAGTTCCTGCGGGTTATATTGATGAAGCAAAAGATTATTTAAAAAAAGCAAGAAAACACCCCGAAGAAGTTCAAAAATATTCCACTCTTGCTATGGAATCGGCAAATAATGCAATGAAAAGTGTTTTGCCGTATCGTCAAGGTGAATTGAAAGGGGTATGGGTCAGACCGACCGAAACTTCGGAACAGGATATTTTAGCCTCCGTATTAAAAATAAAACAGGCGGGGATTGATAATATTTTTCTTGAAACATATTTTCACGGGAAAACGATTTTTCCGAGTAAGACAATGGAAAATTACGGTTTTACCCCGCAATATGAAAAATTTACGGGAATTGATCCTTTGAAAATTTGGATTACGGAAGCTCACAAACGCGGAATGAAGGTTCATGTATGGTTTGAGACTTTTTATGTCGGAAATGATAATCCGAATTCAAATCCGCAAAGTATTCTTGCATTAAATCCTTCCTGGGGAAATAAGACAAAGCGTGATGCGGATACTTTCGGGTATTCAAAATCCGCATCGGAGCATAACGGATACTTTTTAGATCCTGCAAATCCTTATGTGCGTGACTTTGTGGTAAAATTGGCGGACGAAATTATTACCCGATATAAGCCTGACGGTATAAATTTGGATTACATAAGATACCCGAACAGTGTAGGCTCAAATGATTCCTCTAATTGGGGTTATACAGAGTTTGCCCGTAATGATTTTCTCAATATCTATGGTGTAGATCCTGTTGAGATTAAAAAAGGCGGTGAATATTGGACTGAATGGAACGAATACCGCAGGGAACAGGTTACGGAAACAGTCAGAAAAATCGGACAGTTGGGCAAACAGAACAATACATATATAAGTGCTGTAATCTTCCCCGACAGGCAGGCAGCTTTAAATACCAAACATCAGGATTGGCGTACGTGGTCAACAAGAAATTATATAAACGGATTTACACCGTTGTTTTTGACTTGCGACCCGAAAACCGCGCATAAAATGATGACTGACGTAATTAGGGCAAAATCTTATGTTACTGACTTTTATGCCGGATTGTTTGCAACATTTATGAACGGTTCGGAAGAAGATTTGATAAGACTTATTCACGAAGCACGACAGGTCAATGCAAAGGGCGTAATCCTGTTTGATTATGCACATTTGGACGACAAGTACGTAAAAACGCTTTCAAAAAGCGTGTTTGCCCCGATAACACCCCCGCCCGTTCAAATCCAAAACAGCGGTAAGGGCTGGAGATTATTCAGATAAATAATTATTAATAATTTTTATAACTTGCGCATGGATTTCTTCAATACTTTTCGTTGCATCTACGACTTTAATCCTTTCGGGTTCCTGTTTTGCAAGTTCCAAGTATCCTTGTCGGACGCGGTTGTGAAACTCAAGCCCTGCGCTTTCCATACGGTCTTTGTCTTTGCCGACACGTTTCATTGAAGTTTCCGTATCAATATCGAACACAAATGTCAAATCAGGCTTTTTTCCGTCGGTTGCAAGCATATTGAGCTTGTTAATTCTGTCAATATCAAGCCCTCTGCCGTAACCCTGATATGCAACGGTAGAATCTATATGTCTGTCGCAAAGAACCATCTTACCCTGTTCAATCGCAGGGTTTACGGTAATATCAATATTCTGCGCCCTATCCGCCAAAAACAAAAACGATTCGCATCTGTCGGAAACTTCTCCCTCATAATTCAACAAAATTTCCCTGATTTTTTCCCCTAAACCTTTACCGCCGGGTTCGCGTGTCAACAAAACGTCATATCCTTTTGAAGTTAAATATTGTGCAAGCAGTCCCATCTGCGTGGTTTTTCCGCATCCGTCAGCACCCTCAAAAGTTATAAACAACCCTCTTTTCATATTTCTCTCCAAAATTATTATATCATGAAATTTGAAATTTCTTAACGCTTATGTTAAAATCAGCTTGACAGGAGAGCCGTAATGGATAAAATTTTTACCAAACTTAAAAATCAAACAGATTTTGCATATAAAAGAAATCAAAACACACCAAGGGTTGCTTTGAATTTTAACATGTCGCTTAACAAAAGCGAAAAGCCCGCCGTGCGTTCACTTATGACAAGATTGTTTATGCAGGGTACAAAAAATCGTACGGCTCAGCAATTAGCGGAAGAATTAGACAAATACGCAATAGAATTTACTTCGGAGCTTAAACTCGATTACATAAAACTTAAATTTGTATGTTTGAACGAAGATTTTGAGCATGCTATGGAAATTTTTACGGATATTGTTAAAAATACAACGTTTGAAGATTTTGATAAAGAAAGAGCAAAACTTGAGGGTGAAATAATTGCGGAACTTGATTCCGCACGCGCAAAAGTTATTGACGGATATTACAAAAATATTTACGAAGGACACGAATACGGTTACACAAACTCCGTAATCCTCGAAAATCTTCCGAATGTTACAAAAGATGATGTCAAAAACGCATACTCCTCGATTTTGAACGACAGTAAAAAAGTTATATCTTTTGTCGGAGATCTTGATTTTGATTACGTAAAAAATATTTTGGAAGAAAATTTGGGCGATTTGCCAAGCTCAAATCCGATTTTGCCCGAACTCAAATCTCCTCAATTAAATTCAAAAAAAGATATTGAAATAATTCAGCAGGACTTAAATCAGGCGCATATTTTAAAAGGCTGGCTCGCAAAAACCGCAGACAGCAAGGATTACCCCGCTCTTGCACTTTTGAACATAATTTTGGGTGCAAGCGGACTTTCGTCACGTCTTTTTCTTGAACTTCGTGATAAAAAAGGTTTGGCTTATGTGGTTAGAAGTGCCTACGATATTGCAAGACTCGGTGCAAATTTTTCAATTTATATCGCAACAGAACCGCGAAACATTGAAACTTCGCTAAAAGGATTTGAAGAAGAAATAGAAAAAATTAAAACCGAACCTGTCAGCGCGGAAGAACTCGAAAACGCAAAGAATAATATTTTCGGCAAATGGGCTTTTATAAGCGAAACAAACGCTCAACAGGCAAATTGGCTTGCTCATTACGGGATTATGGGTTTTGGGTTTGATTTCCTTGAAAAAGCGGTTGAAAGAATTAAAAACGTAACCCCCGAAGATATAAAATATTGTGCAAACAAATATTTTAACGACAAATTTGTCGTAACCGTTTTGAAACCCTAAACTTTTCGGCAATGTTAAACAGAGAATAATGCTCAATAATAGTATTATGTCATTCTGAGGCGATAATATGTTATGAGATCCTTCGCTTTGCTCAGGATGACACAGCCGAAGAATCTCATAAAAAATTATAATTTTATGGCAGATAAAATTTTGATTTTTTTGCTTATTCTTATGTCCGTATTTTGTTCGGGTTATTCCGAAGATATAATTGCGCTTAGCGTTGACAGGCTTGAAAAATTTTTTTCATCTTCTTTTCCGGTAAGACAAGGGGTATATTATACAAAAGTTCCGCGGGGGTTGATTATCAGTGTTGATGAAAATCTGTTTTTTAACGATTGTAATTATGAATTAAAAGACGGTGCGTATTATATTTTGGACGAATTTGCGGATTTGCTGAAAACTCTCCCGAATTTTTGCGTTATTGAAAACCATGTTCAAAAAGAGCCATGCGGGCTTGAGAATTGGGAGCTTTCTATGATGCGTTCTTCAAGTATTGCAGAATATCTTGTTAAAGAAAAAAATGTTCCGTCCGAAAAAATTTTTGATATAGGCTTTGGAGAGACCATGCCGTTTCGTGATAATGTTGCCCCGAAAGACGGGCTTGATAACAGGGTAGACTTTGTAATAATCGAATATGAGGCTAAGCGATAATGCTTTTTTGAAGTCTTGAAGTTCTGTTTTCGCTGAGGATATTTTTAAGTTTCATAATACCCTGAGCATGGAGCTGACAAACTCGGGATTCCGACATATTAATCGTTTCGCCGATTTCTTTGAGTGTCATGTTTTCCTGATAGTAAAGAACCATTATAATACGTTCACGTTCGGGAAGTCTTAAAAGTGCCTTTTCAAGTTCGTGTTTGACATTTTTTTCTTCCGCCTGTTCCTGCGGATTTAATTTGTTTGTATCTTCAATGGTGTCAATAATTTCCAGACTGTCATCGGTTGCACCTTTTTTGTCATACAAAGATGTAATCGTTGTATCTTCCGACAACAGTTGAAGAACTTTTTCCGAATCATACCCTGTATATTCGGCAACCTCTTGTGTGGTTGGCATTCTGCCCAATTCCTGTTTAAGATTTTCCTGCGCGTTTTTAATTTCTTTAATTTTCTTTCTTACGCTTCTCGGTAAAAAGTCCTGCGCTCTGATTTTATCTAATATTGCACCCCTTATTCTAATCAGTGCGTAAGTTTCAAACCTTGTATTTTTTTGAGGTGAGTATCTTTCGATAGCGTTAATAAGCCCTTCAACTCCGTATCCTGCAATATCTTCAATGGAAATAGTAGCGGGAAGGGTAACTTTTACACGTCCGACAACATATCTGATAAGGTAAATATACTGTACGATAAGGGTGTCACGAACCTGCTTGTTAGATTTGTCATTAAGATATTGTTCCCAAAGTCTGACAAGTTCGTCTTCCGACATTCGTTTGATGCTGTTGTATGATGTGAAATCAAAATCCTGACTCATGACCACCCTCTTACAATTCTATTCTATACAATATGGGTTTTGTTACATCATTTAAAAAGAGGAAAAATGGGAATGTGTATAAGTCAGATAAGTGAGATTGTGTAAGAAGTGGGATAAGTAAGATAAGTTGGGTGAGTTGGATAAGTACGTATCAGAGGTATGGAGGTATAGAGGTATGGATAGCCTTTTTATAATAAAAATATCTTTATCTCGAGAAGGTATTATTTCCGTAAAGTACTTATCTCACTTACCATACTTATCATACTCAATTTATTAACAATATTAACAATTTTCAATTCCCTTAAAACTCCCATGCCATGACTTTGTTCGACTTATGCAAGAGTTTTTAATATTTACTTAACAAAAATTAAGTAAATTTTTTAATAAAAGAATTTTTTGCCAAAAATTATTGTCATATGCCGATTTGTGGTTTTTACTCAAAAATAATTGTAAAAAGATTGGCATGGGGAAGATAAAATTTGTACTTTTTATTTTGTTTTATTCTATGATGAATGTACACAAAAAATTCTTCTGAGAATAAATCTATGGTATGAGAATTTATCAATCCTTGGGGTGATTAAACTCTTTAGGCGAGGAGTTAAAATAAGGATAGAGGAACGTAGTTTTTGGAGGTAGTTAATTTTGTTAGAACATGGTTATATACAAATTTACACGGGAGACGGAAAAGGCAAAACAACGGCATCTTTGGGCTTGGCATTGAGAGCGTTGGGACATGGCTGGAAAGTTTTGATTATCCAGTTTACAAAAGGCGATAGTGCTACTTCTTACGGTGAAATCGTTTCGTCTTCCAAGTTTTTGCCTAATCTTGACGTAGTTCAGTTTGGTATGGACAGAGTTTGTTATTCTCACAATGTTTGCATGGAAGATTACAAAGAAGCAAAAAGGGGTTGGGAATTTGCCAAAGAGGCAATAAATTCGGGCAAATATCAGTTGATTATTCTCGATGAAATTAATATTTGTACGGCTATGAACATGATAAAGGTTTCGGACGTAAAAGATGCGTTGCTTCATAAACCCGAAAACCTTGAAATCGTACTTACGGGTCGCTATGCGCACCCCGAACTGAAAGCTATGGCGCATCTTGTTACCGAGATGAAACCTATCAAACACTACTTTGATATGGGTGTTATGGCTCGTCAGGGAATTGAGTATTAATGGGGAGGCCCGATTTTTCGGGATAGTTGAAATTTTAATGTAAATCCTTTTTGTTTCAGAAAATGAAATATCGGACTTTCTTTATGAAAGTCCGTTTTTTTATTTTTTTCTCAAACAGTACGAGCCTGTGTTGTTTCCTCACAAACATTGATTGTTCGCTCGGTCAAAGGTCGGAAAATATGTAATAAAACAGGCTTTGCGCAGTGAATTAAACATTGTTTGCGACACTATAACAGGGCGGAATTTGTCTGAGCGTAGCGAGTTATTCCGCCTCAGGTGGAGCATTACAATGTTTTATGAACAGAGCATCAGCCTGCGGGTTTCTGCTTGGTTGTCGGCATGAAACGAGTTACGTGTTTTGCTAACGCAAAACAACTTCACTCTTTGCCGCCAATCCGCTTTCTGACCGCTTTCTTTGCCCGAACAAAGAAAGCGGTCAAATTAAAACAAAAATATAAAAAATAGGCAGCATAAACCCCGCAAATTAAGAAAATTAAAAGTTATTATAAACAAGTTTTCGGGAATAATATATCCAAAGGATATACTTATGTTAACAAATGTAACAAATTGCAAAACATGTGAAATTCGGCATTATTCAAATTGTTTACATGGTTAAGAGAGTAATAGAAAGACGAGAGTATGACACCGGGTATTCAAAAATTTAAACCGAATACGGCGCAGACCACCACGAAGGGTCAAATTGCTCATAATTTGAGCAATACTCAGCGTACTCAAACTGCGAGCAACGGAATTAAGTCGAATATGACTTATGGAGTTTTTAGTGTTAATAAATCCGTTGTCACATCTCAAACTACAAAATCAGGTATTACCGAAACCACATCACGCGTTGTATATGAGCATCCTGCAAAGGCTTATGGCGTAACGGCCGAAAGAACCGGTGGCATGTCAGGCGGCAGAAGATTGGCTATGCAGTTAACTGCAAGAGAAGACAGACGCAGAGAAATGCAAAATTATTATGCATTAATGAATGCGATGAACAGATCTGCCAAAGATGTTTCCAACCCTTATGCGGAAGCTATGAAGGCTCAAATGACCATGCAGGCTATTGATGCAGGTATTGAAGGGGTAACAGGTTTGACGGGTGCTATTGTAGATGCCGTAACTTCGGGCAAATCCAATAAAACAACGTCATCAGAAAGTGACACACCTTCAAGCAACGGCGTTACATCAAAAACTACCGCATCATTGAACGAAATGTCAAGTGCAAAAGACTCTACTGCTTTGAGTGCCGCTATTGACAAGGCAATAGCTGACTTAGAAGGTATGCCTAATAAAATAAAAAGTGAAAATGCTAATTTGGCAAAATTGCAAGAAGAAGCAAAAGGACTTGAACAAAAAGAAAATGAAGCTAATGCAAATCTTGAAAATCATATAAACAATGTAATACCGGCTCAGCAAAAAGTTGTTGAAGGTGCTAAACGAGATTATGACGGAAAGGCTTCTCAATATACAAAACTTCTTGCTCAAAGTAATCCGCCTGCTTTACCTGCTGATATTGAACAAGCAAAACAAGCTATGGATGCTGCAAAACAGGCTTGGGATAACGCAAAAGCAACATTAGAAAAATTACAGGGTGATGATAAAAATGCCTTAGAAGCTGATTTAAGAAGTGCTAAAGAAGCTCATGTTGCAAAACAAAAAGAAGTAGATGAAAAAGATGCTGAAATAAAAAGTTTAGAACAAGACAAAGCAAAACTCACAACCGAAATTCCGAAACAGAAAAAACGCTTGGAAAAGTTGAAGGAAAAAGACAATAAAGATATCACGAGTAATAATGCTGATATTGAAAAACTTAGAAATGAAATCAACAATTCAGGCAATGCAAAAGATGCCGAGAAAATACAGAAAAAGAAAACAAAACTTGATGAATTGCAGAAAAAACAAGACGAACTTAAAAAGCGTCAAGCAATCGCAAGAGCTGAAAGTAAGTTTATAAACGGTTCTCAATTCAAACAAGTTACCATAGGCCCCGAAACGATTTACTTAATTGACGGTAAGGAAGTCAGTGAAGATTACTACAAGCAGAAAAAAGCTAAAAAAGAAGACTAACAAAGAACGGGCAACCGTTCTTTTTGTTTTCGTAAATATTTATTACAAACGACTTTACTTTTACATGTTTGTACGCTAAAATGTCCGCAGGCAGTATTGCCTCAAAAAAAGAACGGGAGTACCCGTTCTTTTTTAATTATTTAAGGGAAAATGTATGAAACAGGATATTAACAGGCATGAAATCTTAGAAAAAATTACACCGCTTATTGAAAATACGGCGATGAGATTTGGCTATCTGCCTATTGAAATTGAGTTTGTTAAAGAAAATCACCGTTGGTTTTTGAGAATTTATCTCTATTCCAAAGAAAAAGATGTAACCCTTGACGATTGCGAAAAGGTCACCAGAAGCCTTGAAGATTTTTTGGACGAACTTATTCCTGTCAAATATTACCTCGAAGTTTCTTCCCCCGGGTTGGAAAGAAAATTCAAGTCCGATAAGGAGTTTGTAATTTTCAACGGACGAAGAATTAGTCTGAAATTAAGAGAACCGCTTGAAGGCGAAACCGAAAAAATTTTTAAGGGCGAAATTCTTGATTGGGACGACAATACGGGGCTTACATTTTTTAGGTTTGACGACGGTGTTGAATTAAAAATACCGAAAAGCAATATACAATCAGCAAAATTATATATAGATTAAAAATAAAGGAGAAAACGAATGATTAAAATCGGTACGGCATTATTTGAGGCTTGTGAAGAATTGGAAAGAGAAAGAGGTATTTCCAAAGAGGTTACGATTGCATCTTTGTGTGATGCGATGGTTGCGGCTTACAAAAAACACATGAGGATTGGTAAAGAAGTTACCAATATTGAAGCTATTCTTGATGAACAATCAGGCGAAATCGGTGTTTTTGCTACAAAAGAAGTTGTAAAGGAAGTAGAAGATCCCGATTTGCAAATTTCATTGACAGATGCGCTTGAAATCGCGGAAGATGTTGAAGAAGGTGACGAACTTAAAATTGAAGTTACACCGGAACAGTTCGGACGTATTGCCGCTCAGTCTGCAAAACAGGTTATTACCCAAAGAATCAGAGAAGCCGAAAGAAATTTGGTTTTGAACGAATTTTTGGATAAAAAAGGTACTTTGACAACAGGTATTATTCAGCGTGTTGAAAACAGAAACGTTATTGTAAATATCGGTAAAACAGACGCGATTATGCCTCAAAAAGAACAAATCCCCGGTGAATATTACAAACCCGGTAACAGAATCAGAGTTTTTGTCCTTAATGTTAAAGAAACAACAAGATTACCGCAGGTTATCGTATCTCATGCGCATGCGGAAATCGTAAGAGAATTGTTTGAACTCGAAGTTCCCGAAATTGAAGACGGAATTGTGGAAATTAAATCAATTTCGCGTGAAGCGGGCTACAGAACAAAAATTGCGGTTTGGTCAAACGACCCCGAAGTTGACAGTGTAGGTGCTTGTATCGGGCCTCGCGGAAGCAGAATTCAGACAATCGTTTCGGAATTGAAAAACGAAAAAATTGATATCGTAAGATATTCCGAAGACCCCGTTGAATATATTGTTAACGCTTTGTCACCCGCAAGAGTTGTTTCGGTCGATATTTTGGCTAATGATGAATACGCTCATGATGCAATGGTTGTTGTTCCTGATGATCAGTTGTCTTTGGCAATCGGTCGTGAAGGTCAGAACGTCAGACTTGCTCACAAATTGACAGGCTGGAAAATAGATATCAAGAGCGTTTCGCAAATGGAAAAAGCCGAAAGCGAGATGATTAATTACGAAGAACCTGCCGAAGAAGTTGAAGAAGATGAAAATGTTGACGAACTTCAACAGGAAATCGAAGAAGAAATGAATCAACAGGCACTTGATGAAGAAGATTTTCAACAAGACGAAGCGGTTGAAGAAGTTTCCGAAGAAACAGAAGAATAAAAAAACTCCCGAAAGGGAGTTTTTTTATTGTAGCAAGTTGGGTGAGTATAGTGAGGCACTTTGTTAGTGAGTAAGGTGAGTTAAGTGAATTAAGTGAGTGAAGTTTTTAACGTTAGAAACTTAACTCACTCCACTCACCACACTCACTATACTCACGTTTTTTAACACTCATCTTCCGCCATAATTCTCAAAACCCTGTACGCTTTTTCAAGCAGTCTTGAATCTTGCTTTATTTTGTCTATAAAACCGTAAATCTCTGCAACAATCTCTTTTTCTTCCTTTAAATGTTCATAAGAAAACAAGATGTCCGCAGAAACATTCAATGCTTTCAAAATTTTGTCTAATGTTTCAGAGGTCACAAAATTCTCTCCCGCCTCTATTCTGTTTAGGTTTCGGGGAGTTATATCAATCATTTCCGCAAATTTTTCCTGAGTAAAACCGCGCAGTTTTCTCAGTCTTTTCACTTTTTTGCCTAACAGATTTTTTATACTCATGTTACCTCTTTGTCCGATTTATTTAATTTGCTGACGTTAAATATCATGATATATTAAGTTTTGTAAAGTCAAAATGCCCTGTGTAGACTGTATTTTAAAAAATAATGTCTTTAAATATCAATTTTTTTGAAATTTTTGAAAATGAAAAGTTTTTATATATACAGTTACAAAATTAAGGAGAAGTATAAAATGACGGAAGTATCTGGTGTTAATGGTGCGCAAGCGGGTGTTCAACCCGTAAAAATTACGATTAAGAAAAATCAGGGTATTACACAGGCTTTGTTTGATTTGGTCAAGAACGAAAACCTTTCGGGCGGTAAAATCGACAGTAAAGAATGGGCAAATGCTCTTGGAGTTTTAAATGAAATTCAGGCATCAAGAGAACAGAACGGTCAAAAGTCGATTTACAGAGGCGGTGCAGGGAATGACAGTCACAAAAATTATGTAGTTTATGAAGGCGATCAGATTGAATTTACCGCGGAAGAAATTCAAAAGTTGTATGATGCCCTCGGGGTTACGCTAAAGGACGGCAAAGCACCTCAGTCCGCGCAAGATACTGCGGGTACAGCTCAAACGGGTCAAGCGGACGGTGCGGGTGAAGCGGGACAAGCAGACGAAACACAAACTCCGCCAAAACAGAAAGCTCCTAAAAATCTGAGAAAGACCGCTTGCGCAGGAGTATTTTATGATGAGGCAACAAAAACCCATTACAAAATAGAAGGCGGTAAATACGTTGAATTTAAAGGTAAAAATGGCGGTAAAGTTGTACAGGTAAACAAAGACGGCTCATACTTTGAAAGATTTGAAAAAGATGAGAACGGCACTTATTGGACGGATTATGTTGGTGCGAACGGCAAAAATGTATCTTCAAAACAATATGACAAAAATGGCAATGTGATATCAAAGGCTATTTATGACCAAAAAGTTAATGATAAATTCTCAAAAATAACTTCTTATGTAAACGGTAAAGCAAGCAGTACGTCCGAATTTAAATACAATTCCGACGGTTCATATACTGAAAGACTCTTTGAATATAATAAAGGTAAAAAACGCCCGACAACTTTTTATTGCGACAGAAATGGCAATGACACGGGCGGCATTTTAGATGACGGTACTACAAAATGGACAACAAAATACTTTAAAAACGGTGACAAAATAAGAGCATTTACAAAACAAGACGGAACAAAATATTATTGGTACTATCCGAAAAACGGTCAGGCATACGAATGTGATGCTAACGGAAAGCGGCTTCAATAAAAAACTCCCGAAAGGGAGTTTTTTTTATTGGGTGAGAGGTGAAATGTGAAACGTGAGAGGTCCTTTAAATAAAGTTTTACAAGCGGATAGTTCAAAATATTGAAATATAATACTAATATAATTTTACCGATAAGAACATCTCACCTCTCACGTTTCACTTCTCACTTTCCAATCCCTTGACAAAAAAAATTGAGCAAATATTATGATATGGTAAGACTAAAATACCAAATTAGTTTGTAGTATAAGTAGAGAAAAAAAGGAGATTAATCTCATGGCACGTGAAAAGTATGAACGTACAAAACCGCACGTTAACATTGGTACAATCGGCCACGTTGACCACGGTAAAACAACATTGACAGCAGCTATTACTGCAGTATTGGCTGCACAAGGTCAAGCAGCATTGAAAAAATTTGATGAAATCGACGCTGCTCCCGAAGAAAGAGCAAGAGGTATTACTATCTCTACCGCTCACGTAGAATATGAAACAACAGCAAGACACTACGCTCACGTAGACTGCCCGGGCCACGCCGACTATGTTAAAAACATGATTACAGGTGCTGCTCAAATGGACGGTGCTATCCTCGTAGTTGCTGCAACAGACGGTGCAATGCCTCAGACTCGTGAACACATCTTGCTGGCAAGACAAGTTGGTGTTCCTAACCTTGTTGTATTCTTGAACAAATGCGATATGGTTGATGACCCTGAATTGTTGGAATTGGTTGAAATGGAAGTTCGTGAATTGTTGACTTCTTATGAATTCGACGGCGACAACATTCCGTTTATCCACGGTTCTGCATTGAAGGCTTTGGAAGCTGCTCAAGCTAACCCGACAATCGCTCGCGGTGCTGATAAATGGGTTGACAAAATTTGGGAATTGATGGATGCTATCGATTCTTACTTCCCGACTCCGGAACGTGACTTAGACAAACCGTTCTTGATGCCGATTGAAGATATCTTCTCTATCACAGGTCGTGGTACGGTTGCTACAGGCCGTGTAGAACGTGGTATCGTTAAAGTTGGTGACGAAGTTGAATTGGTTGGTTTG
>CADBNI010000060.1 GCA_902795965.1 uncultured bacterium | reverse complement strand
TGGGATCTACCCGTAACGGTCGTGACTCCGAAGCGAAGCGCTTGGGCGTTAAAAAGTTCGGCGGCGAAACCGTTAAAGCAGGAAACATTATTGTTCGTCAAAGAGGAACAAAAGTTCACCCCGGTAACAATGTCGGTATCGGTTCTGATGATACTTTGTACGCTTTGATTGACGGGCAGGTTAAATTTGAAGCGCACAGACGCAACAGAAAACAAGTCAGCGTTTATGCGGTGTAAAAATTTAAAAATATAAAAAACGGGCTGAAATTTTCAGTCCGTTTTTTATTGTGTCATATAAAAAACAAAACCCTCTCCCCTTGCTGTGGCATTGTTACTTTTTCATTGTCATTCTGAGGTTGAAAAGTTATGAGATTCTTCGCTACGCTCAGAATGACACACAACCGAAGAATCTCATAGCAATGAATTAGTATCAAATCCCCTTGCGGGAGAAGTTGCAAACTATTAATTTTTCTAATTTTGTTATGAAATATCCCAGCGTCCGCAAGTTCCGCCCCAACGGGCAATAATATTACCTTTAATATCTTTGATATTTTCGACATGGTGAATATCTTCACCGCCCTCAACGATAGTGATAACTTCGCAGTTATTTGAGCAGCCGTTGCAATCACAGGTTATTGAGTGGAAATTCATTTCACCGACCTGCCAGCCTTTAAATTTTGTCTGCGCTTCGGTGTATTGATGATTTTCCATAGCTAATAATGCCGCACCGATTGCCCCCATTGTTTGATGGTGGTCGGGAACTATGATTTTTTGTCCTAATTCTTCTTCAAACGCTTTTACCATGCCCGAATTTGTTGCAACACCGCCTTGGAACGAGAATACGGGCAAAAGTTCTTTACCCAACGCAAGGTTTGCAAGATAATTTCTTACAAGTGCCTGACAAAGCCCGTATAACAAGTCTTCTACGGGGTAGCCTAATTGTTGTTTGTGGATAAGGTCGCTTTCCGCAAAAACTCCGCAGCGACCCGCAATACGTGCGGGGTTTTGGGATTTTAACGCGGTATCGCCAAATTCTTCAATGGGAACGTTCAACCTTTGCGCCTGATGGTCGAGAAAACTTCCCGTACCTGCTGCACAGACCGTATTCATTGCAAAATCCGTAACAATACCGTCACGAAGAATAATAATTTTACTGTCCTGTCCTCCGATTTCGAGAATTGTTTGCACTCCCGGGACATTAATGCTTGCGGCAACCGCGTGCGCCGTAATTTCGTTTTTTATAACGTCAGCACCGACCAAAGCACCTGCAAGATTTCTGCCCGAGCCTGTTGTACCTACTCCCATTACATCATATTCCGTAATCTTTTGGGCAAAAAGTTTTCTCAAACCTTCCTGAACTGCCACAACGGGTTTTCCTGCCGTTCTGAGCATGTAACTGTCAACATATTTTCCATTTTCGTCAACAAGTGCCAATTTCGTGGTAACGGAACCAACGTCAATCCCTAAATATACCGTTAAACTCATGTTTACTTCCTCTTTATACATGAATTTTAGCACAAAAATAACATTTTTTGATATTATATTTTTAGAGGAGAAAATCATATGAAAGCGTTAATCCAAAGAGTTAAAAGAGCTTCTGTTACGATTGGCGGAAATATTTATTCGCAAATCGGGCATGGAATTTTGGTTTTTGTCGGGGTTGAAAAAGATGATGAAAAAATTAATGCCGAAAAATTGGCAGATAAAATTATAAAATTGAGAATTTTTGAGGACGAAAACGAAAAAATGAATCTCTCCGTATCTGATGTAAAAGGTGAAATCCTCGCGGTATCACAGTTTACGCTTTGCGGAGATTGCAAAAAAGGTACTCGCCCTTCGTTTGATAATTCGGCATCGTTAGACAAGGCGGAAAATTTGTATGAATATTTTGTCGACCGTCTGAAATTATCAAATCTTAACATTCAAACGGGAAAATTCCGCGCAAATATGGACGTTGAGCTGATTAATGACGGACCTGTAACATTTTGGTTAGAAAAATAACGGCATGACTTGCAAAATTTTCAAAAGCATGTTATAATAAGAATATCAATATTGAGTATTTTCGAGGAGAAAATTTTTTAACCCAACTTTCAAATTAAGAGGCTTTGAAATTATGTATGTAAACAAGTGTATCAAATGTGGTCGTGAATTTGAAACAAAAAACCCCAAAAGAGTTATTTGTCCCGACTGTTTGTATCCCGACAAAAGCATGATGGTATCTGCATCTTCCGATAGCGAACAAAAAACCGAAATGCCTCAAGAACCGCTTAACGGTTACAGTGCAGGCGGTACGGAAGAAGCACCTCGCTATTACAGTGCGGGCGGTGATGCTGAACAACCGAGATATAACAGACCTCAACAAGGTTACAGACAAAATAATTACAACAACAGGTACAACAACAACCGTCAGGGCGGTTATAACAGACCCAATAACAGATACAACAACAATCGCCAACAGGGAGGTTACAACAGACCTCAGCAGGGCGGCGGATACAATAACGGATACAACAGAGGCGGGTATAACAACAGATTTAATAACAACCGCCAAAGACCTCAGCAGGGCGGATTTAACAGAAATAACAGACGTCCGCAAATGAGAAAAGGTCCAAAACAGCTTTTGGTAAGCAAGGAGCAATTAGAACAAATTGAATTGTTATATAAGCAGATGCTTCCTTTGCCAAACCCCGATTGTCATGAAGTTATCGGTGAAAAAATCGGTTTGGAACCGAGAAAAGTTTTCTTTGGTATAAATCTTGTAAGACAAAAAATGATGCTTCCGAAATTGCCGTTCCCGAAACGCAAATTGGCTATTTCTCCCGATCAGTTGTTTGCAATAAAGAATTTGTATGAACCTTTGCTGCCGTTGCCTCCGATTGGTTGTCACAAAATCATTGCGGCTCAGCTTAAAATGGACGAATGGAGAGTTCACGTAGGTATCGGCTTAATTCGTTCGCAAATGGGACTCGGACGTTGGAACGAGGACAGACCCGATTTGCCTGAAGAATTTAAAAAACAACAAGCTGAAAAACAGGTTGAAGAAGCTCCCAAAAAAGGCAGAAAAAAGAAAACTGACGAAGAATAGTTATGACAAAATATATTTCTGTCGGTAAGATTTTAAATTTTCACGGAATTAAAGGCGAAGCAAAAGTCGGATTTACCAAAAATCAAGAGGAATTTTTCCTCTCGCTTGACTGCGTCTATGTCAAGAGTGAAAACGATTACAAACCTTTAAAAATTGAAAAATCCCGATTGAATAAAAATGTTGCGCTTGTTAAATTTGAGGGAATAAATTCCATAAATGAACTAATGGATTTGAAGGGTGCGTTTCTTTATATTGAGGAAAACACGATTAGAGAGGCTCTTGATGAAGATGAATTTTTGATTGACGAACTTGTCGGGTTGGAAATTTTTGATGAAAACGGCAAAAAACAGGGATTTGTTATCGGTGTTTCAAATAATGGTGCGAGTGATTTGCTTTCCGTAAAAACAAATTCAAAAAAAATCGTGCTAATTCCCTTTGTAAAGGCGATTGTGACTGATGTTTTCATAAAAGAACGCAAAATTATAATAAATAATATTGAGGGATTGCTGGAATGAAGTTTGACGTAATGACACTTTTCCCAGAAATGATTGAGGATTATTGCAGTCACAGTATAATGAAACGCGCGCTTGATAACGAAATTTTTTCGGTTAATACGATAAATCCGAGGGATTATACGCTCGACAAGCACAGAAAGGTTGATGATACTCCTTATGGCGGTGGGGCGGGAATGGTTTTGATGGCACAACCTTATGTTGATGCTTATGAGGCGGTACAAAAGGTTGAAAGTTCGGTAACCATAATGCTTTCACCGCAAGGAGAACCTTTGAATGACAATATTGTAAACGAGCTTGCAAAATTTGAGCAGGTAATTTTGATGTGTGGTCATTACGAAGGTTTTGACGAGCGAATAAGAGATATTATAAAACCGAGAGAGATTTCTTTGGGCGATTTTGTTTTGACGGGCGGAGAGTTGCCCGCACTTTGTCTTATTGATGCGGTGAGCCGAAAAATTGAGGGAACTTTGGGCAAAATCGAATCCGCTGATGAGGACAGTTTTTCAAACGGACTTTTGGAATATCCGCATTATACCAAACCGCGTGAATACAGAGGACTGGCAGTTCCGGAGGTTTTGCTCAACGGAAATCACAAGGAAATAAACGAATTTCGCTTGCAAAAAAGTTTGGAACGAACAAAATTAAAACGCCCCGACCTTTATGAAAAATGGAGAAAGATAAGTAGCTAAGAGGCTAAGCAAATTAGGTGAATAATCCTATACGTCATTCTGAACTTGTTTCAGAATCTGTCAATATTTAAGAGGATTAGTTGATATCAATAACACTTACGCCGTCACCGCCTTCGGAATCCTCTCCCGCACGGAATTTTGCGACATAAGGTGAGGTGGAAAGAAAATCTCGTACCGCAGATTTTAACGCCCCCGTTCCATGCCCGTGGATTACGGTTACGCAGGCTAAATTTGCAAGGCTTGCCTTGTCAAGGTAGCTTTCCAAACTGTCAAGTGCCTCCTCAACCTTGTAACCGCGCAAATCGAGTGTACTTGCGATATTTATTCTGCGTAATTCAAAGTTTTCAAAAGATTTGGGCTTATAAACATTTTCTTTTCGCTCGTAAATCTCATCATATGGTGCAAGTTTGTTTCTCTTGATTTTTGTTTTGATATTTCCCATCAAAATATTTGTGTATCCGTTTTTGTCGGGCAGTGAAAGAAGTGTGACGGGTTGGTTTAACTCTTTCAATATCAGTTTGTCACCCTCTTTAACGTTATTCCAGTCAATTTCTGCATATTTTTGTTTTTCGTCATATTCGGAAAGTTTTTCGCGGAATTTTTGTTCCGTTTGTGCAAGTCTTGCATAAGAACGACGGGCAATTTTTTCGGATTTTTCACGTCTTAATTCTTCCAAAATATCCTTGATTTCTGCTTTTACCGATAAAAGTTCTCTGTCAAACTTGTCTTTTATGGTTTTGACGGCTTTTTTCTTATCTTTTTTTACGGCTTCGAGTGAAGTTTCATATTCCGATTTTATGTTTTGCGAAGTTTCTTTGATGATTTCCGTTTCCTGAAGATTTTTTTCAAGTTTAGCCTGTGTTTCCTGTAATTTTTCAACAACAAGAATTGAAGGGTCTTTTGATGATATTAAAATGTTTTTTGCTTTTTGCGCCAAATCTTCGTCAAGTCCGAGGTTTGAAGCTATTGCAATAGCGTTGCTCAAACCGGGTATGCCGATAAGCAATTTGTAAGTCGGTTTTAAGGTTTCCGTATCAAATTCTACGGATGCGTTTTTGAAATACGGGTTTGAGTATTCAAGTGCCTTCAATTCACCGTAGTGTGTGGTTATTGTAGACATAACCTCTTTTTGTGCAAGTTTTTCAAGTATTACTCGTGCTAAAACGGCACCTTCGGTCGGATCGGTTCCTGCGCAAATTTCGTCCAAAAGCACAAATGTCTTTGAGTTGCTCGTGTTTAAGATATCTATAATGTGTGTCATGTGTGACGAAAAAGTTGAAAGATTTTGCAGAATGCTTTGATCATCACCGATATCGGCATAAACTTTTTCAAACGGATAAATTTTTGCCATTGTGCATGGCAGAAACATTCCTGCTTCCGCCATCAAAATAAAAAGTCCGAGAGTTTTTATCGTGACGGTTTTTCCGCCTGTGTTTGAACCCGTTATTATTACTGATTTGTATGTTTTACCGATTTCAAAATTGTTTGTGACGACGTTTTCCACATTCAAAAGCGGGTGGCGCATATTTTCAAACTCTATAATTTTATGTGTAACAATTTCGGGTTCAACAGCCTGAAGTCTGACCGCATAGCGTGCTTTTGCAAAGTGAAAATCAATTTCGGCAAGTGTTTTTTCGGATTGTTCGAGCAGTTTTATTTCGTCTTTGACAAGATTTGTAAGTCCAGTCAAAATTTTTATTATTTCCGAATGAATATTTGATTTGATTTCGCGGATTTTGTTGTTTAAAGGAACGATTTGCTGAGGCTCAATATAAAAAGTTTTGTTTGTGGCGGAAACATCATGGATAATCCCCGCTACTTTGTTTTTGGAAGATGCCATTACTTGAAAAACTATTCTGTCATCACGCGTTGTGTAAATATTTTCTTGTAAATGTTTTGAAAATTCAGAAGAATTTAACAGTGAAGAAACCGTTGCGCGAAGATTTTTTTCGTTGTCTTTTAGTGCCGAATACAGCCCTTTGAGTTCTGCGGTTGCATCAGGACGGACATTCAAATTTTCGTCAAACGTGTCAAAGATTTTTTCTTCCAATTCTCTGTCGACAATCAGGTTTTGCGTAAGATTTTTCAGCAGAGAGTTTTCTTCAAGATTGTCGTTTAAAAATTTTTTTATTAAACGTGAAGTTTTTAATGTTTTGGCTACGTCAATCAATTCTTCTTCCGACAAAAAACTTCCGCCGATATGGTTTTTTATTTCTGTTATGTTTGCAACAAATTCAATCGGGATTTCCGAAGGAATATCGAGGATAAATTTTGCTTCGCGTGTGCATTTTAGAGATTTGTTTATCCGAACAATGTCTGATGAGGGTTCAAGTGCAAGACAAAGTTCCCTGCTTTGGTTTGTTTTGGCAAAGTTTGCAAGTTCTTCTTTAATTTTGTCAAATTCTAATGCTTTTCGGCTTTTTTCGGCAATGTTCATACCGTTATTAAATAACAATAAAGCTCAAAACTCAAGGGGAACGTAATCCGAAATCTCAAATATTTTCACTCAATGATAACAAATGTAAATAATTGTACAACGCCTGATTTTATTGTAAAATAAAAGTCGAGGTATGGAACATGACAGACAGACAAAGAGTAAAAGAGCAGGATAAATTTCAAAGACGTTCAAATTTTGACCCCGTAGAAAGTAATTTTACGGACGAACAGGCAAAAACAGAAGCGTCAAGATGTTTGCATTGCAAAAATCCGAGATGCGTGCAGGGTTGCCCTGTTAATATTCAAATCCCCGATTTCATTCAGGCAGTTAAAGATAACGATTTAAAAAAAGCGGGCGAAATTATTCGCCAAACAAGTATGCTCCCTTCAGTCTGCGGTCGTGTATGTCCGCAGGAAAGACAGTGCGAAGGAAACTGTATATTGGGAATTAAAGGGGAAGCCGTTGCAATAGGCGCGTTGGAACGCTATGTCGGCGACAATACAAATGCCGAAGCCCCAGAAATTAAACCGTCAGGTAAAAAAGTTGCGGTTGTCGGCTCGGGCTGTGCAGGTATGACTGCCGCGTGTGATCTTAGAAAAGCAGGGCACGAAGTAGAAGTTTTTGAAGCACTTCATGAATTGGGCGGTGTCCTGAGATACGGTATTCCGCCTTTCAGATTACCTCGTACAGTTTTGGACAGAGAAATTACAAACCTTCAAAATATGGGTGTAAAATTCCACAAAAACGTGATTGTCGGAAAATCTATTACTCTGAAACAGCTTAAAGATGACGGATTTGATGCAATATTCATAAGTTCGGGTGCAGGATTGCCAAAGATGCTTAACATAAAAGGCGAAAATCTTAACGGTGTATTTTCGGCAAATGAATTTTTAACAAGAGTAAATCTTATGCACGCAGGACAGCCCGACAGTCCGACCCCTTTGAGAGTCGGCAAAAAAGCCGCAATTTTCGGCGGCGGAAACGTTGCCATGGATGCTGCAAGAACTGCCGTGCGAGTAGGATTTGAAGAAGTTTATATTATTTACAGACGTACCGAAAAAGAGCTTCCTGCGCGTCTTGAGGAAATAAGACACGCAAAAGAAGAAGGTATTGTCTTTAAATTTCTTTATGCACCTAAAGAAATTATCGGTGAAAACGGTTATGTAAAAGCGGTTGAACTTGAAATTATGGAATTAGGGGAGCCTGACGAATCAGGCAGACGCCGTCCCGTTTCAACGGGAAAATCCGAAATTGTTGAACTTGATACGGTAATTGTTGCGCTCGGAACGGGACCGAACCCGATTATTCAAAAATCGGCAAAAGCTGACGGATTGGAAATTCTTACCGATAAACGAGGATATATAGTCGTTGATGCCGAAACCCGCGTAACAAATATCGAAAATATTTATGCAGGCGGTGATGTCGCGCCTGTCGGGGAATCAAATGCCATAAATGCAATGGGTGCGGGTAAAAAAGCGGCAAAAGCCATTAACGATATGTTGAAATAAGGAGGTTTATATGACTGATAACGCTTACGAAGTTTATCAAAGACGAGGTTCTCTTGTTCTGTATCTTGCGGAATGTATTTTGTTTATTCTTGTTGCATACATTTTTACAAAATATGCCGATATCTTTAGCTATGATTGCAGTCTTAGGGAATTTAGAAGATGTTGTTTTACAAACCCCGTATTTTATGAATTGGTCGGCAGGGGGCTATATACTTATTTCGGATTAAGTATGCTCGTATTGATTTTTTACATGATTAAACCCTCAAAACTTTTTTATATAAATGATGACGGTTTTTGGTCAAGAGATTTCGGATTTATCAGTTGGTCAAATGTTTCTGACATATATATTGATAATGTTTCTTGTGAAAGGGTTATATGCTTTGAACTAAAAGATGAAAAAGTTTTAAATAATCCTTTATATATTACTCAAAAAATCAAAAAATTTCTTTTCGGCAAAAATTACTCTATAGGTTTTGCCGGAAATTATACGAGTGTTGACGAAGCATACAAATTAATGAAACCGCACTGTCAAAATGAAAATAATTAGATTTTTAATACCTTTAATTTTGTTATCGTTACAGGTTCAGGCATTTGAGCTTGATACTTCGGTTGACGATGAGATAAGAAAAAATTACAATCCGTCGGCTTTGGAACAGTCTCTGCCCGTCCTGCCAAAGACTGCTCCCGCAAAATATACGGATAGTTCGGTATTGCCCCCGAAATCTTTGCCGATTTCGCAAAATCCGAAACCGCAAATAAAAGTTGCTCCTTTGCAATACAAATCTAATTTTGACAAATCTACTGCCATAAGGATTAAAAAAGGTACTAAATTCAAAGTTAAATCAAATGCATACCTGGCAGATACAACAAGAGAAGGGGCAAGGTTTAATTTTATATCACTTCAACCCGTAATTCAACGATACGTTACAATCCCCGCAGAAACGATTTTCAAGGCGGTTGTTACAAATTCCCACCCGCCACAGATTAGCGGGAACGGCGGCTTGCTTGAAATTTTGGTTGACGGGGTCAGTGTAAACGGAAATGTTTATTATGCCAATGCGAAAATTACAAAGGCTAATCATAAAAAAATATTTGTTAATAATATAAAAGGTAAACGTCAGTATTGGAAAGGGGTTGGAAAACAGGTAGATAAAGGTGACCGTTTTTATCAAAAAACCCGCAGAGTTTCAAGAAAACTTGCAAACAACCCGATTGGAGCAATAATTTCTCCGATACCAACCGTTGTCGGAATGGGGGCTTATGCGGTTAATCTTGCCGTTTCACCGATTACGGCAATAGGTGCAAAAGGCGGAAGGGTTTCTATTCCCGCAGGTACGGAATTTGAAATAAAACTTCTTGATGATGTTTATCTTGAAAGATAGGAGATACTATGGATATTCAAACACTAAGAAAAGAAAACGAACTCATTGATTTATTTTGTACGCTGGCAGAAATTCCTTCTCCTTCATTACATGAAGAAAAAGTCTCCGCTTATATAAAAGAATATTGTGATAAAAATAATATTCCTTGCAGACTTGATGAGTACGGAAATGTGCGTATTGAAATTCCCGCAACCGTACAAGAAGGAAAGGACAGTCTGCTTTTGTCGGCACACATGGATGTAATAGGTGACGACAGCCCTGTTGTTACTTATCTTGATGATGAAGGTAAAATTCATGCTAAAGGCAGAACGCTTGGCGGGGACGACAAAGCGGGAGTTGCAAATGCTTTATTGTTTGCAAAAGAAATTGCAAATTCAAATATTGAACACGGCGGGCTTGAATGCGTTTTTACAAGAGATGAAGAATCAGGCATGTCGGGTATAAGACATTTAAATTTTGGTGAACTTAAATCAAAATATGTTTTGGTTTTGGACAGTGATACGTTGGGACAGTGCGAAGTCGCGGGGGCAAGTTATACGCTCGTAAAAATTAATGTGAAAAGTCATAAAGGCGGACATTCGGGAATTGATATAGGCGATAAAACAAGGGCAAATGCCGCAAAAGTTATTGCGGATTTGATTTCAAAACTTCCGCAGGGCGTTTTTTATGAAGAAAACGGAGCGGTTGTAACTTCCTGCAACCTTGGAGGTATAAAAGCCGGTGACATCAATGTTACAAATATCATTAATCCAGAAGCCTCGGTCAGCTATTCAATCAGAAGTTCAAACAGAAAAAAAGAGGAGGAATTAAAAACTTTAATGAGTTCGATTGTTGAAGATTTTCAAGAGAGTCATAAAGATTTGGCAGATGTTACGATTGAATTTGAAGAACACCTTCCTCCGTTTGAAAAAGTTGAAGATGATTATATCCCGATATTATTTGAAACGGCGGCTAAAAAAGCGGGGGTAGAACCGGATATAACAACATTCCATGCAGGTGCCGAAACACATATTTACGCAAACCAAACAAATTCAAAGGGTGAAAAATTTGCCCCGTATCTTTTGGGACTTGCAACGGTTTGCAATATGCACTCAGCAATCGAATACCTTGATTATAAATCCCTGCTGAAGGGGCATGAAGTTTTAAAAGAACTTTTTAAGGCATTTAATAAATAATAAAAATCGGGTGCTGCACACGGTTTTTAAATGATATATTTTATTATTAAAAAAGACCCAAAAGGGTCTTTTTTAAATAGCCACCGTAAGTGTTTCAAGTTTCAATTCTATCGGTTTTTCTTCCAAAACTTCCACTTGAAGTTCTTTTGTATTTACTACTTGTCCCGCAGGAGCTTTGATAACGGCAGGTTTTGGGGCTTGTGCCGAATATGCTCCCTGTTTTACTTTGGCAACAACAGGATCGGGAGCTGATTTTTGTCTGTTTACATCAGACATAATTTTTGTTACGAAATGTCTTGTTTCCGCAAACGGAGGAACTGCATTGTTGTATTTTTTTACATTCCCCGGTCCCGCATTGTAAGCCGCAAGTGCCAATTCTACAGAACCGAACATGTTATACATTCTTTTGTAGTACATAATTCCGCCCTTAATATTGTCATTAAGCAAATACGGATTTAAGCCCATTCTTCTTGCGGTAGAAGGCATAAGCTGGAACACACCCACCGCCCCGTGTGAACTCCTTGCCTCATGGCGAAATCCCGATTCCGTACGCGCAATACTGAGCGCGATTGCGGGATCCACACCCATTGCAATAGCGTGTTTTACTATTGTTGCTTTTACGGTATTAACGTCAGTTGCCTGAGCGGGAGCGTTTAAAAGACACGCAAGCGTAAAAGTTAACAGTAATAATTTTTTCAAAATGTAATCCTCTGTGTTGTAAATTGAAATCCTTAAAAATTCCCTAACGACCGACATCTTCTGCCAAATCAAAAACTTTTAAGAATGATTATATACATATAATATAACAAAAAAATTTAAAATGCAACCCCTAATTTGAAATTTTCAAAACCAAAACCTGCTCAATGCCTGTGATAGCGGGGTTTTAAGTGTGTTTGTAACAATTATTAATCGTGTCGTTTTTATTTTGTTTTTATTATTCACTTGTTTAAAAATGTATGTTGGATTATTTTTTTTATGTTAAAATATTTTTAGTAACATGAGGGTTTTAATATGGAAAATAAAAAATTAGCAGATATCGGTGTGTTTGGCGGATCGGGATTTTACAAATTTCTTGATAATATTGAAGAAGTTAAAGTAGAAACTCCTTACGGTATGCCGAGTGATAATTTGTTTATCGGTACAATCGGTAATCATAAAGTTGCGTTTATGCCAAGACACGGAAGAAACCATTCGATACTTCCTCATCTTATTAATTACAGAGCAAATGTTTGGGCTATGAAATACGCGGGTTGCGAAAGAGTAATTTCTCCCTGCGCAGCGGGAAGTTTGCAAAAAAACGTCAAACCCGGAGATTTTGTAATCTGCGATCAGTTCGTTGATTGGACGGACGGAAGAAAATCAACTTTCTTTGAAGGCCCTATAGCAACTCACCCTTCTGCAGCCGAAACTTATTGTCCCGAATTAAGAAATTTAGCAATAAAAACCGCTAAAGATTTGGGAATTACCGTCCATGAAACAGGCACGGTTGTCGTAATAAACGGTCCGAGATTTTCTACAAAAGCTGAATCTAAATTTTTTACAAATCAAGGGTGGGAAGTAATCAATATGACGGCTTTCCCCGAAGCATATTTAGTCAAAGAGGCTGATATGTGTCCGTTGAATATTTCATTGATTACGGACTATGATGCCGGGCTTGTCGGTGATGTTCCGCCTGTTTCACACCACGAAGTTATTGAAGTTTTCAACTCAAATGTTGCTAACCTCAAAAATCTTCTTTTCAAGATGATTGAGAATATTCCTTCTTCAAGAGAAAATTGCACTTGCAAAGATACAAAGAAAAATTCGCAAATATAATATTTGACGAAAGGACAACAATGATAAACAACATAATTTTTGTGGTAAATAATCTTTTTCAGATATATTTTTGGCTGATATTGGTGAGATGTCTTTTGAGCTTTGTACCGTCAATCGACTGGTATAAACAACCGTTTACGGGTTTGAGAGATGTAACCGATTTGTGGCTGGATATTTTCAGAAGGATAGTTCCGCCTTTTAACGGTATTGATTTTTCACCGATAATTGCGGTTATTGCATTACAGATATTAAATTATATTATTGTATATGTGCTTTTGTTTTTTAAGTGAGTAATGTGAGTGAGGTGAATAGGGTGAGTAAAGTCATTATAAAAAATTTAATTAAAAACATTACTCACTAACGAAGTGTCTCACTTAATTCACTCCATTCACTTTCACAACCTACTTGTAAAAAGATTGATATTAGGATATAATTCGTTGTATGAAAATCGTAATTTACGGAGCTACGGAAATAGGTTGTTTACTTGCGACCGAGTTTTTCGAAGACCATGATATAACAATTATAGATAAAGAAGAAAACCGAGCGGAAGAATTGAGCAGTCTTGATATCAGTTTTGTTCAGGGAAATGCCTCGGATATTGAGGTTTTGAAAAATGCGGATATAAAAAATGCGGATATTTTTATTGCCTGTTCGGGTACTGATGAAGCCAATATTGTGGCATGTCTTTCGGCCAAGCAATACAGCGGTATCAGAACAATTTGTTTTGTAAGTAAAGAGGAATACAAAAAAACTCTTAATTTTGAAAAAAACAGTGATAATTTCTGCAATTTCTTTATTGATTATATAATTTGGCCCGAAGAACTTTTGACTCAGGAAATTTTCAGAATTGTAACCGTTGCTCATGCTCTTGATGTTGAAAATTTTGCCGATGGGCGGGCAAGGCTTTTGGAATATAAAGTTCAACCATATCTTTCGATAGTAGGTAAAAAGGTTAAGGACTGCGGTTTTACAAAAGATACATTAATGGTGGGCTTAACCCGCGGAGGAGAACTCACTATTCCGAACGGTGAAACGGAAATTCTTGAGGGTGACAAGCTCATATTTATGGGTACTTCGCATTCGCTTGATATTTTGGCGGGAACTTTCTTTCACGAAAAAGAAATTGTCAAATCCGTTGCAATTATTGGCGGAGGAACGGTCGGACGTATTCTTGCCAAAACGCTTGAAACTTTAAAGATTAAAACAAAAATTATTGAAAAAGATCATCATAGGTGTGAGTATTTGGCGGAAAATCTTGCCAATACGCTTATTATAAACGGTGACGGAACTAATCTTAAACTCCTTGATGAGGAAGAAATCGGGTCTGCCGACGTTGTTATAAGTATTACGAATAATGATGAAAGAAACCTTTTGTGTTCGCTTCTTGCAAAGCAGTTAGGGGTAAAGAGGGTTATTGCAAGAGTTTCAAAGGTTTTGAATATTCCGTTATTTGAGAAAGTAGGGATTGATATTGCAATATCCGCAAAAAATTCGGCTTTGAACGAGGTAAGAAACGATTTGCAGGAAAATGACGTTGATATACTTGCAACGGTTGAACAGGGGCAGGGCGAAGTTTTGGAAATAGGAGTTTTGTCTGAATTTAACGGGAAAAAAGTTATGGATTTGCAGTTTCCCGCACGTGCAATTATCGGAGTAATAATCAGACGGAACAAAGTTATTATTCCGACAGGATTGACGGAAATTCATACGGACGATATTTTGATAATTTTTACGACTTCGGAAAATGCTCCGCAAATTAAGGAATTTTTTAAGGTAAATTAGTATGCGTTTAGATTATTTGGCAAATGCAATAGGGCTTACAATGATGTATATAGGACTCGTAATCCTTGCCCCCGTTGCCGTTGCTTTAATTTACGGTGAATATTCTTCCGTATTGCCTTTTTTGACAACTGCAGCAACCTCAGCACTTATCGGATATGCGCTTAGAAAATTTGTCAAAAATGCCTCAACGCTTGAGAATTTAAACGATATTAAAAAAGGTGAAGCGTTGTTTATAGTCGCTTCGGTTTGGGTTGTATTCAGTCTTGTGTCATCAATTCCTTATCTTTTTTACGGAATTTCACCGATAAATGCATTGTTTGAATCCGTATCGGGGATTACGACAACGGGGGCAACTATTTTGACGCATTATGATTATCCGCATGCATTTTTCTTTTGGAGATCATTTACGCAGTGGTTGGGCGGTTTGGGTATAATTGTTTTGTTTATTGCGGTCTTGCCTCAATTTGCTGTTGCGGGTCGTCAGATGTTTTTTGCCGAAACTCCGGGGCCTAATGAGGATAAATTTACTCCGAGAATTAGAAATACCGCATCCGCGCTTTGGAAAATTTATCTTGCCTTTACGATTTTGGAAACACTTCTTTTGATATGGGCGGGAATGCCCAATTTTGATGCTATTTGCAATTCGTTGTCCACGGTTTCGGCAGGTGGGTTTTCACCTCATGCCGAAAGCATTTTCGGATATCATTCAAATGCGATAACGTGGATTGTATTGGTATTTATGTTCTTGGCGGGTGTCAGCTTTAACCTTCAATATAAAGCAATAAATCAAAAAAATCCTTTTATATTGTTCAAAAGTGAGGAATTTCGAGCTTACTTTTTTATGGTATTGCTGATGGGCGGATTGATTACACTTTCGTTTGTGCTAAACAAGTATGCGGACGGAAATTTCAGAGATTCACTGTTTCAGGTAATCAGCATCACGACATCATCGGGATTTGCAAGTGTTGATTTTGAGAAATGGAACTATACATCAAAAGTTTTGTTGTTTATCGTCATGTTTATGGGCGCATGCGCAAGCTCGGCAGGCGGTGGTATCAAGTTGGCAAGATGGCTTGTAGTGTTTAAAAGTATGAAAAGTGAAATCGTAAAAATCCTTCACCCGAACGCAATCGTTAATATCAAAATAGACAATAAAACGGTTCAGACGGAAACCGCAAGGCAGATAGTGGTTTTTGTATTCTTTTATTTTTTAATATTCGGTTTGACGTCAGTTTTGATGTCTTTGATAGAGCAGAACAGTGCGGTTGGTTTGACGGGTGCAATAGCATCTCTCGGTAATATCGGACCCGGGGTCGCGGTTACGACCGGTCCTATGGGAAATTATGACAGTTTGCACACAATCTCAAAAATTATATTCATAATAAACATGCTTGTCGGACGTTTGGAATTAATTCCGTTTATGGTAATGTTGCAGAGGGATTTTTGGACACTGAAAGATTAATTGGAAAAATGAACAAAAAATATGTTACAATCGTTGTAAGAGAGTAAGGAAAATTTTATTTGGATATAAGGAAAATAGCGTTAATATTTGGGATATGCTTATCAACACTGAGTTGTAATGCGGTAGAGCAGGTGAGTGTTGAAAAGCATGCTGTTTTGACAATTACGGACTGCATAAATCTTGCCCTTCAAAACAGTCCTAACATCAAAAAAGCCCGCTATAATTACGGAATTTCCAAAGGAAATTTGGGAGTTGCAAAATCGGGTTACTTCCCGACTTTGGGGGTTGGTACCGGATATACTTTTACCGATACTCATTCAAGTCAAAATTCAAACAATAACAATAATTATACGGTTGAGGCAAATATAAAACAGCTCTTGTTTAATTTCGGCAAAACAAATGCCAACATAAGAATGCAGAATTTTAACAGAATTGCATCACTTTACAACTTTGAAAAAATAGTTTTGGATACGATTTTTACCGTAAAAACGAATTACTACGGAGTTTTGGCGGCAAAAGCAACCGTTGATATAAATAAATCAAATGTTCAGATAAACGAGCGCAATTATCAGCGCACAAAAGCGTATTTTGACGAAGGGATTAAGTCTAAAATTGACCTTGTTAATGCCGAGGTTAACCTGAGCGAATCAAAAGTTACGCTTGTAAATTCCGAAAAACTTTATCAGAATGCGCTTGTAAAACTGAACAACTCAATGTTTGTTGCGTTTGCTCCGGAATATGAAATTCAAAATACGGAAACGTTTAATTTTCAGACTAATTTTACTCCCGTAAATCTTGAGAAAATTGACGAAGTAAAAGATTTGAGCAATCCACCGAAAGATGTTGATAATGCGTTTTTGACCGCTCAGGCAGAAAAACTCGAAGTGCTTGAAAATTATAAATTTGACCCGTTTCCGTATTCTTTTGAGGAAGCCGTAAAATTGGCTTATAAAAATCGTCCCGATTTAAAAGCCTATGATGCTACTCTTAGCGCCATGAAAGAATCTTTGAAATACACAAAACGCGAATATCTGCCCGAATTAACCGCAAATGCCGGCTACGGTTACAGAAATCAATATAACACAAATTCACTCAATGTCGGTGTAAATCTGTCAACTTCAGTAAACATAAAGGCTGAAAAGCATAAAATAGACAATGCAAAATTCAATGTAAAAATTGCGGAAAACGAAATCGATTTATCAAAACAAAATATATATTTTGAAGTTCAAAATCTTTACGTAAATATGACCGAATACGAAAAGCAAATTCCTTTGCTTGCCGTAAAAGTCAGACAAACTCTCGAAAACTTTGAGCTTGCAGACGGACGTTATGCGGTAGGTTTGGGGGATTATATCGAACTTCAGGATGCAAAAGTAAATTATAACAAGGCACAAATAAATTATGTACAGGCGGTGTACAATTACAATGTTGCAAGAGCAAATCTCGAAAAAGCCATTGCATTACCGCAAAGTACGACAACTTCTATTGAGGATTAAAAATGAACGAAAACTTTAAAATTAAAAAACGTTATATTTTTGTAATTGTTGCAATAATTGTTTCAATATTTGCAATTTTTGGCATTACAAAAAGCAAACAAATAAAATATGAAACAAAAGAAATTAATCGTTGTACAATTACCCAATATGTTGAGGCATCCGGTACAATCAATCCCGTAAACACCGTTTCTGTTGGTTCTACGGTTTCGGGACTTATAAAAGCAATTTATGTTGATTACAATTCTGAAGTAAAAAAGGGTCAGCTTTTGGCACAAATTGACCCCGCAAATTTTGAAGCTCAGGTTCAGCAAAATATGGCGCAAATCAGCAACGCACAGGCAAATCTCATCAGACTTCAAGCGATTGCCGAATTTGACGAAAAGCAATATCAAAGATACAAAAATCTTTATACGAAAAATTTTGTTGCAAAAAGCGAACTTGACCAAAAATACAGCACCTACAAATCCGACCTTGCGCAAATCAATGCGGCAAGAGCGCAAATCAACCAGTATCAGGCATCTTTGAGAACCGCACAAACAAATTTGGGCTACACTCAAATTATTGCACCTGTTGACGGAACCGTAATTTCAAGAAAAATTGATGTCGGGCAGCCTGTTGCCGCAAGTTTTCAAGCTCCCGAACTTTTTACGATTGCTCAGGATTTAACAAAAATGCAAATTGAAGTGAGCGTATCGGAAGCCGATATCGGCAAAGTCAAAGAAGGACAAGATGTTACTTATACCCTTGACGGTTATCCCGACAGTGATTTTGAAGGAAAAGTCACGCAGGTAAGACTTTCGCCTACTACCGTTTCAAATGTCGTAACTTATACGGTTATTGTTGATGTGGATAACGAAGATTTGAAACTTAAACCGGGTATGACGGCTAATGTTTCCATAATTACAAGCCAAAGTCAAGACGTTCTTTGCGTTCCGAATTTGGCTTTGAAATTTACTCCCGATATCAACGGTCAAAAATATAAAAATCAAGGTGTTTGGGTTTTGAAAGAAGGAAAACCGATACGTTTTGATGTTGAAAAAGGGGCGAGTGATGACAGTTATACGGAAATTATTACAGATAAAATTAACGAAGGCGACAGAGTAATCCTGAGTATTATCGGTAATAAATCCGACAAAAAGAATATGAACAGAAAAAACAGAGTACCAAGATTATGACATTGATAAAAGTAAAAGATGCCATAAAGATATACAAAACGGGTGATGAAGATTTTTATGCCCTTAACGGAGTTTCATTTTCCATTGAAGAAGGTGAATTTGTTGCAATAATGGGAACTTCAGGCTCGGGTAAATCAACCTGTATGAATATGCTCGGAACGCTTGATATACCGACTTCGGGTGAGTATTACCTTGACGGGATTGATGTTTTTTCGCTTAATTCCGAACAATTATCCGATATAAGAAACAACAAAATCGGATTTGTATTTCAGGGATTTAACCTTATATCAAGAACTTCTGCGATTGATAATGTGGCAATGCCCATGATATATAAAGGTATTCCCGAAAAAGAACGATATGAAAAGGCTCTGAAAGCCTTGCAAATAGTCGGACTTGAATCAAAAAAAGACAATATGCCTTCGCAAATGTCTGGCGGTCAGCAGCAGAGAGTTGCAATCGCAAGGGCTATCGTGAATGATGCACCGTTGATTTTGGCGGACGAACCTACTGGAAATTTGGATACAAAAACAAGTATTGATGTTATGGAATTTTTTGTAAATCTTAATGAAAAATACGGCAAAACTATCGTGCTTGTTACGCATGAACCCGATATTGCGCAATATACAAAAAGAATTATTAAATTCAAAGACGGAAAAATCGTATCCGATATGTTGAAAGATGATTGGATAAAAACAAGGACGAATGAAACTTAATGATAGACTTTAAATCGACACTAAAAATAGCTTTAAATTCGCTGAGGGTAAACAAAATGCGCTCGGCACTTACCTCTTTGGGTATAATTATCGGTGTTTCCGCGGTTATTGCAATGCTTGCTATAGGCTCTGGAACAAATAAACAGGTTCAGGAAAATATGGAATCCATGGGGTCAAATCTCTTGACTGTTCGATCTTCTACCGCAAAATCCGGCGGAGTTTCAATGGGAATGGGATCAAAACCGACATTGAGCGTCAAAGATGCCGAAGCTATCAGCAGAAACGCAAGAGGTGTTGATGCCGTTGCGCCTTTGATGAGTTCTTCAAAACAGGTTATGTTCGGCAACCAAAACTGGCAGACGACAATTTACGGCATTACTACCCCATATCTTTACGTAAAAAATTATGAGGTTGAATCGGGTAAATCTTTTACTCGTGATGATGACAGAAATTCCGCCAAAGTTGCGATTATAGGCTCGACCGTTGCAAACGAACTTTTCGGGGATATTGACCCCGTTGATAAAACGCTGAGAATTGGGAATGTCCCGTTTAGGGTTGTAGGTGTATTAAAATCGAAAGGGCAATCAGGACCGTTTGATCAGGACGATTTGGTGTTAATCCCTTTGACTACCGCACAAAGAAAGGTCTTTGGTACGGATTTTCCCGGGTCTGTCAATCAAATTTTGGTCAAAGCAGATTCTGTTGATGACAGTTCCATTGCAGAAAAAGATGTGGAAGAAATTCTTCGCGCAAGACACAATTTGGGTAAATCTCAGGATAACGACTTTGAAATAAGAAATAATGCGGAATTTCAAGAATCTTTAAAGGCAAATGTGAGATCCATAACGGTATTTTTGATTTTTGTTGCGGCTATATCACTTCTTGTCGGCGGTATAGGCGTAATGAACATTATGCTGGTATCCGTAACCGAGCGTACGAAAGAAATCGGTATACGAATGGCGATAGGTGCAAGGGCGCAGGATATAAGGCTTCAATTTCTTGTAGAAGCTCTTGTTTTGGCACTTGTTGGCGGATTAATAGGAGTAATTACGGGTATTGCAATCGCACTTATATTTTCGGCTGTATCATCAAGACCTGTCGTGTTTACGCTGATGCCGATACTAATTTCGTTTTCGTTTTCGGGACTTGTGGGGATTGTGTTTGGACTTTATCCCGCATACAAAGCCTCATTACTCAACCCTATTGATGCATTGAGGTATGAGTGATTATTTGTACAGATAATTCATATTATTGTTTTTGAGTATATATGCCAAGCAAGACCAGCCTTCTGAAGTTTTGTCACAAGTTTGTGGACTTGTTTTTACGGTAAAAGGCGTAATATAAACGACAAAAATATCTTTACCTACAGTATTTGGCTCTTTTCCGCCATTGATATCAAATGCTACAAATCCGCAAGTATTACTTATTCCAACGTCATTTGTTTGACAATATTTATCTATTGCACCTCTTAAAAATATGTAACTTCCATCGGCTAATACCATTTTGTAATAATTACTATTGGTATCATAATTATAAAACGTTGACGTGTTATTTAACATTTTTGGGCTTTCTTTATAAGCTAAGCAACCGCTTGATGTTCCGCAATCTCTCACTATTTTTAAATACGGTTTTATATAACTTGCAAATTGATTGGCAGTTGTTGCATTTCGTCCATCTCCAACATTCCATTCGTTTGCGTAACCGTTATCTTTAACCGACAAAAGAAATGCTTGATTTATCATTGAATAAAATTTTTTAACCTTAGTAACGGTAACACGCTCCTGATACCTATTAATCAATACAGGCATGGTTATTGCCACGACAACACCTATTATCCCGAGGGTGATTAATACTTCCGATAGCGTAAATGCAGATTTTTTCATATAAGCTCCTTATCATTTCTTATTATATATGTTTAATATATTAAATGTTTATATTGTTTTACATGTAATTATATAATATTTTAGTTAATTTGTCAATATATTTTAAAAATATTTTATAATGTATATATGATTAAAATAAAACTCAGAGAAATAATGTGGGATAGAGAAGCCACCGCTACCGCAATTTACAAAGCAACGGGTGTGAGCAAATCAATAATTTCAGAGATTATACACAACAAAAGAGTTAATGTCGGATTGGACATCATAAACAAACTTTGCATTTATCTAAAATGCGATATTAACGAACTTCTGGAATTTGTTCCCGAGGAAAATTAAAGTTCTTCCAATGCAGCGATTTTCATATCTTTCCAATCGGGGGTGTTTCCAAACCATATTTCTTGAGCAGCAACTGCTTGATAAATCAGCATATCAAGCCCCGTAATCGTTCTTAACCCCAATTTTTGCGCAGACTTAATCAACACTGTTCTCTTGGGATTATAAATTACATCATAAACAACTGCCGAAGGTTTTAAGGTTTTCAAAGCATATTCTTCAACAGGCATCATATCGCCCGAACGCCCCAACATCCCTATCGGAGTGGCATTTACAAGCATATCATACTCACCCAAATCCCGTATATGTTCTATCTGATAAACATTAAAAGTAATATTCGGGAACTGCCGTCTTACGTAATCCATCAAATCCAAAGAGTTTGGAATGTTTCTCGTAAAGAAATCAATATTCTTAACCGCACATTCGCTCAAAGCAACACAAGCCGCGTGTGCAGCTCCGCCTGTACCCAAAATAGCAGCTTTTCCCCCGCGCAAATTTATATCTTTAGGAATTGCGCGCTTAAACCCGATAACATCAGTATTATAGGCCTTCAAAGATTTATCGGCATCAATATAAACAGTATTAACCGCTCTTGCCAAATCAGCATATCTGTCAACTTCGTTCACAAATAATGAAACGGGAAGTTTCAAAGGTATTGTGACATTAAACCCCTTATACCCGTTTGATTTTAACTGTTTTATCCTGTCAACAAGCATATCGGGCGGAGTTTCCAAAATTTCATAAGTCGCATCTACTCCCAAACTCTTAAATCCTGCTTCATGTATAACTTTTGAAAGCGAATGTCCGAGCGGATAACCGATAAGCCCAAATTTATTTTCTCTGTTATCTTTCACTTGAGGAATTTGTTGTTCGACAGGTTTTTCCTCCATTTTTGAAGGACCGAAAATGTAAGAAGGAACTTCCGTTTTTACGGTTTCAGGCTGAACAATCGGTTGTTTTTCAAGCTGACTTTGAATGGTTTGTTGAACGTAAGTCGGCTCGGTTGTATTTTTCTCTACTGTCTGCTCTACAATCTCCGACTCTTGATTTTTCGGTTGATTGGCTGCTTTCAGTTCTTCAACCGAAATACCTAATTTTTTTGCTTTTTTTTGCAGATAACGTTCGTACAAATCAGGATTCACCGTTTTCTCCTTCCAATTCTTTTTTATAGTGGCACTTTATGCTTGAACAGGTAATGGTCGTTCCTTTCTTCAGAACTTTTTTCACCAAAAGTGATCCGCAATCGGGACATTTTTCACCTGTCGGTTCGTTCCACAATGTAAAATCACAATTCGGATATTTATCGCAACCGTAAAATATCGTACCGCGTTTTGATTTGCGTTCAACAATCATTCCTTCACCGCATTTTGGGCATTTTACACCCGTAGATTTTCTGTAAGGTTTACGGTTTTTGCAATCAGCGTTTGTACATTCCATATACTTTCCGTAAGGACCGTTTTTAAAAATCATATCCGAACCGCATTTTTCACATTTTTCTTCACAAACTTCGGACTCATGATTTTCCTCGTTTTCTTCCGACAAAGCATTCAAAGACATCATCGTCTTGCAATCCGGAAATCCCGAACAGCCCAAAAACTGTGTTCCGAATTTGCTTGTTCTCAAAACCATAGGTTTTCCGCAATTCGGACATTTAATTTTGCTTTCGATTTTTACGCGTTCACTGTTTTGCAGGGCTTTGTCAACTTCCTGAATAAACGGAGCATAAAAATCTTTCAAAACCTTATTCCAAACAGCTTTTTTCTCCGCAATCTGGTCTAATTTGTTTTCCATGCCTGCGGTAAATTTGTAATCCATAATATCCGCAAATTGAGCAACCAACTGTTTAGATACGGTTCTTCCCAAAAGTGTCGGGTGTAATGCTTTATCTTTTTTCTCAACATATTTGCGGGTTTGAATAACCGTAATAATTGTCGCATAAGTAGACGGACGACCTATTCCGTATTCTTCCAACGCTTTTACAAGTGAGGCTTCGTTGTACCTCGGAGGAGGTTGTGTAAAGTGTTGTTTCGGATTGACTTTTTTGCAGGTAACTTTATCGCCTTTCTCAAGGTCGGGAATTTTTGCATCATCTGCTTTTTCGTCTTCTTCCGCATCATTATAAAGTTTTAAAAATCCGTCAAAGGTAACTTTACTTGTACCTGCTTTTAGAGTGTAATCTCCCGCTTTTATTTCGATTGATTTGTTTGCGATTTCCGCATTAGACATTTGAGAGGACATAAATTTATCCCAAATCAGCTTGTACAATTTGTATTGATCGTTATCAAGGTATTTTTTTATGCTTTCGGGTGTACGTTCGGGATATGAGGGACGAATGGCTTCGTGCGCATCCTGAACGTTTTGTTTACCTTTAACGTAAACATTAGGAGTTTCGGGGTAATATTTTTCACCGAAATTTGCAAGGATAAAATCTTTTGCCATAGCTTGCGCATCGTCGGAAACCCTTACACTGTCCGTTCTCATATATGTAATCAAACCGACTGGAGTGCCGTCAATTTCCATACCTTCATAGAGTTTTTGCGCTACCTGCATTGTTTTTGAAACACCAAAACCTAATTTTGAACTTGCAGCCCTTTGTAAAGTTGATGTAATAAAAGGTGCAGTCGGCTTGCGCTTCATTGATTTTTTCGTAACTTTTGAAACTTCATAATTTGTGTCGGGAGATTGAAGTTCTTCTACGATTTTTTGAGCTTCTTCGGAATTTTTTATCGTTTTTTCAATCGGTTTGTCTTTGATTTTGGATAATTCAGCCTCAAAGACTTTTCCTTCTTTTTCCAAATCGGCATGTATTGACCAGTATTCCTGCGGAACAAAAGCCTCAATTTCTTCTTCACGTTCGCAAATCATTCTGAGCGCAACCGATTGAACACGACCTGCAGAGAGATTTCTGTTTCCTATTTGTTTCCACAAAACGGGGCTGAGCTTGAACCCTACCAATTTATCCAAAATTTGTCTTGTTTGTTGAGCTTGAACCATATCCATATCAATGGCGCGTGGGTTTTCGACCGAATATTTAACGGCTTTCGGAGTAATTTCGTTAAAAACAATTCTCAAAATCTTCTCGTCAGGTACTTTTAAAAGCTGGCGAACATGCCATGCTATCGCTTCACCTTCACGGTCAGGGTCGGAAGCAAGATAGATTTTGTCGACTTTTTTGGCTATATCGTTGAGTTTTTTGACGACCTGTTGTTTGCCCTGAATTATTTCAAACTTAGGTTCAAAATCTTTATTGACATCAAATCCCAAATTTTCTGTTGCAGGGTCTTTTGAGGGCAAATTTCTGACATGTCCGAAACTTGCTTCAATTTGAAACCCGTCACCTAAAATCTTTTTTATTGTTTTGGATTTTGCGGGTGACTCAACTATTACCAATGATTTTTCTTTTGTTGCAGTCATTACACTATCCTATACCTGTCACCGTCAACCTGTTTAATTATCCCTTTAAGCTCCATTGTTGTCAAGTACATCAACAAATTTTCTATACTCAACTTTGTAAAAGTCTGAAGTTCGTCAACACCCTTTTCTTCAATCTCAAGAGCCTCATAAATTCTCTGTTCGTCCTCACTCAAATCAGGCAGGTCAAAAAGAGTTTTCTGCTCAAGTTTAACTTCCCAGTTTAATGCCTCCAAAATATCATCAGCACAAGTAACGAGCGAAGCTCCATTCTTGAGAAGTTTATAAATTCCTTGCGTATTCGGATTTGTGATAAGCCCCGGAATGCACATCAGTTCTCTGCCCTGTTCAAGAGTCAGATTGGCCGTAATTAATGCTCCGCTTTTTAAAGACGCTTCCGCAACCAAAGTACCGTAAGAAAGCCCCGAAACAATCCTGTTTCTTTGAGGAAATCTGAATTTTATCGGCTCAAATGTCGGGAAATATTCCGTCAAAACAGCTCCGTTACCGTCCTCAATCCGTTTATACAATTCTTTATTGGCAGTAGGATATACAAAATCAAAACCGCTTGCAATTACTCCGATTGTTTTCAAATTGTTATCAAGTGCGCAAACATGAGCCGTCGTATCAATTCCCGATGCCAATCCCGAAACTATACAGATATCTGTATTACCTAACTCTCCAATAATCTTGGCCAGAGCCTCTTTGGCATACCTTGTTGCCCTTCTTGAACCCACAACCGCAAGCGTCTTATTAAGATTGCAAACCGATAAATCACCTTTGTAATACAAAATTGCAGGCGGGTCGGAAATATTTTTCAGCATATAAGGATAATTTTCGTCATCATAAGTTAAAAAGTTAATCCCTCGGTTTTCGATTTCCTTAAAAACTTTATCAACATCAACTTTGTCGCGCAATCTCAAGAATTTCTCGGCACTTTTTACGCTTAAACCGTCAATTCCCGACAAATCATTTGCGCAAAATGCGGATTTTATATCGCCAAAATAATTGTACAGCCTCAAAACAAAAGAGCTGTTTACTTCTTCTATTGATGAGAAAGCTATCCAATATTTTCGCATTTCTTTTTAATTCTCTCTACAAGTTCTTTTATCTTAGTTTTTTCTTCGGCAGGAATATCAAAATTCATATAATCTTCAAAATATTCGATAGCATCTTCAAAATCCCCGCGGGCAAAGAACAAAATTCCCGCTTTTTTATATGCGGGAGCAAACGCATCATTATGCGCTATCGTTTTCAGATAATTTGAAATTGCCTTGTCAATCTCATCATCAGCCTCATAAGCCTCACCCAAATAATAATAAATCATAGGGTTTTCAGACTTAAATTCAAGAACATTTTCAAAATTTTCTATGGCGCAGGTATAATTTCCGAGTTCAAAATGTACTCTTGCCAAATCATAATAAACATCATAGTTCTCGGGCTGTTTTTCAAGAATATTTTCAAGCTCGTCTATTGCCAAATCAAGTTTTGCATCTTCCATATAAAACCTTGCAAGATAATGGCGCAAAACCAAATTGTCAGGAAGCTCGTACAAACCCTGTGACATCAGCTCCGCACCGCTTCCCATATCTTTTTGGCGGTAATAAATATCCGCAAGATTTATATAAACCTGAGCCAGTTTCGGATTTAATTCCTGTGCTTTCAGATAATATTTTTCGGCTTTTTCATCATCACCAATATTTGCGTAACACAATCCGATATTGTTGTAGATTTCAGCATTATCCGGATTTGTTTCAAGTACGGTGCTGAAAATATCAATAGCCTCGTTATACTTGCCTTCTTTGTATAAATCTATTGCCTTATCAACTTTTTCGTTCATTACAATCCCAATCCCATCTCATCACTGTTACTGCCCGAACCCACGTTTCTGATAACCGTTCTTGTTCTGCCGTCAGCGTGGAAACTTTTCGGTTTCATAGTCATGGTAATTTTATCGGCATAAATCGTTCTCATATCCTGTGTTATGCTTGAACGTCCCGTAAAATAGATTTCATTGGGTTTTCCTGTTTCTTTGTTGGGATAAACCGAAATTTTCGGTCCTACCGCATAATAATCCTGATACCAAACCCTTACATTACCCGAAGCATTAAATATGTTTTTTTCCTGAGCATATTCCTGCCTGTTTGATTTTAATACAAGTTTTGTACCATCGTCCAAAAGTGCTTTAGATGTAGTATTTCCCGTTGCAACAACAACCTTTGTTACATCATCATAATAAAATCTGTCGGCATAAGATTCACTGCCTTCCTGTTTCAGTTTTGCATTTCCGATAAGTTCAATATCTTTTAAATCACCGTTCTTATTTGTTTTAATTTTTGCTTTGTCGGAAAAAGTTTCCAACTCCTTGTACATAATCGTAACTGCTCCCGTTGCTGTCATAATACCAGTCTTTGTATCATATTCCTGTTCATCGGCATTAATTACAACGATTGGGGTTTTTCCGTCAAAAACGATTGATTGTGTATCCCCTTGAGCTTTAACAATCTTTGTTATCAAAGACATTTTCAAAATATTAGCTTTAACTTCGCGTTTTTTATTTTTTTTGACTTCAAACGCATAAGGTTTGTCATAAAAAGTTGCGGTATCAAGTTTGCTGTCTTTTGTAACGGTAACATCAGCAGAATCCCCGACGACCGTCATATCATCAACCGTAACTTTTACATCACCGTCAAATTTTATTTTATTTTCATCTTCCGCATAGCTCTGTGTTTTGGATTCAATAACCAAATCGGAAGCCTGTACAAACATTCCCGCAAGCGCAAATGCGACCGTTAAAGTTAAGAATAATTTTTTCACTTTTTCTCCTTATCTTCATAAATTTTGGAAACCGCATTTCCTTTGATTTTGAACGAATCGTAATCAGGACTGATTTCGACCTCGTTAGCAGCAGCCAAAAGTTGTTTTTGTCTTGTAATTTTTATATTTCCCTTTGCAATAATCGGAACATCTCTGCCCGACCATTCAAGTTTATTTGCCCTAAGAGTTGTAAAATCCTTGAGAACAATATACGTATCTTCATATAAAATTATCTGTTTTTTCTGTTCGTTATAAGTTCCTTTAGAGGATTCAAAACTCATTGAAACTTCATTGTTATCGTCATAAAAATTTCCGATAACGTTATTCAACATTGCAATACCGTTATTACTGTCATAAGTACCGGTTTCGCCGTAGATTTCCCAGTATTTTTTGTCATCTTTGGTTTCCGTCAGAATAATCCCTTTAATAAGAGCTTCCTGACGGTCTTTATCGGTTTGAAGCTGGCTTCGGTTAAAATTGTGTGTAATTACTCCCGCAGATATAAATGCCCATAAAAGAACAGCAATCACACCTATAAAAGCACCAAGATAAGCCCTCTGCTTTTTGCTTAATTTTTCATACCTGCTTTTGATTTTTTCAACCAAGTCCATACTTAAATTTTAGCATGAAAAAGATTTAAATAAAAGTGGGTAAGTAAGATAAGTCTGGCAGGTCAGATAAGTACGTATCAAAAAGTTATTCCTGTAAAGTACTTATCGAACTTATCAAACTTACACTACTTATCAAACCGTAAAATTGTGTTTTTTACACTTTTTAAAAACGGTACCTACCCTTATCGGCGAATCCTATCAGAAAAAAGGAACACTTTCAAAAATTATTCGTCTTAAATTTTGGAGGATTTAGCCTTCTGTTGTTAATTCTTCCCAGATACTCGGTACTACGATAAGCGCAGTGTAAACAATAAATCCGAACAGAATTAAGTTGATTGCTTCCATAATTCACTCCTTGGCAGGCACAAACGACTTTACCCACCGCTTATATTATACCCAAAAGACACCAAAATGTAACATTTTTTTACAAAAAAGTCAAGAGCTTTACAAAAGTTAATTATATAAAAACTACGGAGATATGTTATAATGGAAAGTGAGGAATTTATGAAAAAGAAAATCGAAAAATTGTTTTCAAACCTTTGTTGTTCGCAGTGCAAAAACGGTTTTGACGAAAATTCCATTGCGGTAAAACGTGATGAAAACGGACTTTTGGTAATCGGTTTGGAATGCAGACATTGCGGTAAAAATTTCGGTATCGCATTTTTGGGATTTTCTGATATTGACGTAAAAAATTATGCTCCGCTTGAAGTTACGGAAGGTCCTGAGCCTATTTCTTATGATGATGTAATTGATGCGCACAGATTTATCAAAAATCTTGATAAGGATTGGTCAAAGTATTTGCCTAATTAAACAACACCCCGACGATAGCGGCTGACATATAACAGGTTAAAGTTCCGCAAATCAAAGCACGCACCCCTAAACGCGCAAGGTTTTTTCGCTGGTTTGGAGCAAGTTCTCCGATACCGCCTAATTGGATTGCGATAGAACCGAAATTGCCGAAACTGCAAAGTGCAAAACTTGCTATCAAGAAGCTCTTATCGGATAAAGCCTGCGGAAGATTTGTCAAATCAAAATACGCAACCATTTCGTTGAGTACAAGTTTTGTTCCCATAAGACTTCCGACCGTTGTGGCCTCACCAATCGGAACTCCCATAAAATATGCAAATATCGCAAAAATCTTACCTAAAATCATCTTCAAGGACAGTGTATTCAAGTCAAAAGATACAAAATTTATATGTAAATATTTAACGATAAATGTTCCCAATCCGCCTAAAAACCAGTCAACCATTGCAACAATCGCAACGAGTGCCAAAATCATTGCAACAACGTTAATTGCAACCTTCATACCTTCCGATGCTCCCGCGGAAATCGCATCAAAAAGATTTATATAAGGTCGTCTGCGCCTGCTGTAATTGATTTTTATATCCTCGCTTGTTTCCGGATTACCTGTTTCGGGGTAAATTATTTTTGAAATAACAAGTGCCCCCGGAGCTGCCATAAACGAAGATGCAAGAAGATATTGCGCAGGAATTCCCATACCAATATAAATCGGCATTGTCGCCATGGAGATACAGGCCATACTTCCCGCCATTGATGCCAAAAGTTCGGAACGCGTCAATTTTTCAAGATAAGGTCTAATCATAATCTGTGCGGAAATCTGTCCGACAAACGCACTTGCAACATTTGAAAGTGCCTCCGCACCGCTGACTGACATCAATTTGTTCATTGCTTTGCCTAACAGGGGAATTACCCTTTGCATAATACCGTAATAATAAAGAATATTAACCAATATCATCATAAAAATCAGCGATGCAATCATCTGCAAAGCAAATACCTGTGCGCCCGCGCCAAATACGGCAGACAGTTTTGTTCCGCTCATCAAAGGTCCGAATACAAAATCTCCGCCTTCTTTAGCAAAATCAAGAATTTTTTGGACAAATAATCCCAAGTTTAAAAACAACATTCTTCCGACAGGTACTTTAAATATAAATATCGCAATAAAAACCTGAAGCAAAAATCCGGTTACAATCGTTTTATAATTTATCGCCTTGCGGTTGTTTGACATCAAATATGCCAGCGCGAATATCAAAATAATCCCAAAAATTCCAAAAAAACGTTCCATCTGTTTCCTTTACGATATATTATGAGATTCTTCGGCTTATGTCATCCTGAGCAAAGCGAAGGATCTCAATTTATAAGCCTCAGAATGACAACTGATACGATAATCTGATTTTACTTCAAATATTTGAAAAATTTTATATTTATTGAAAAAAATTTACTTAATATTTCTTAATAAATACCAAAATGACTATTGAAAAATTTTATGTCGATATTTTAAAATAATGGCGGGAAAGGTGGTTTTCTGCTAAAGGGGTAATATGCGTATTTATTCTGTTATGCCTGCAATAACGGCACAAAAGGCTAAAATCGGTCAAAATTCCGTCGAAAGAACGGGTGACAAAAGTTTTGAAACATTAAAAAACAATCCTGTTACTCTGATTGCGTTTAAAGGCAATGATGCCATGCATAGCGTAAAGGACGGGATTTCGGTTTCTGTTGAGGACAATGCAATAGGTCTGCCTATGTACAAATGCGGAGGACAAGGCGCGGTTGCCGCACAATTACCGGATGCACTCGAAAAAGCAGGCATGCGCATGCCTCATGTCGTTCCGTATTATTCTTATAACAACCCGACGGGCGGGGTAAAAGTTCTTGTAATTCCAAAAGAATATGATTTGAACAATTTGCCCGACAGAATGCCCGAAAACCTCTTTTTGTCATATCCTGCGGATAAACCGCTTGAAGAAATTGCTCAAAATTTAAAAACACCCGTTGAGAGGCTCAGATTTGTTGTGCAAGATGTTCCCGAAACTGTAAAAGATGCAAAAATGGTGACAGATCCCGTAACGGGGCAATTAAAACCTCTAAAATCTTCTCAGTACAGAATACTTGTTCCTACGAGTGTCAAAGGGAGCATACAAAGAATTGACGAAAATTCTTTGGGCAGTTTGCGCTCAATTCCTTACAGAGCTTTCAAAATGCTTTTGCCTTCAAAAGGTGCGGACGGCAGAACGGTTTATAATGAAGATAAAATAATTTGCGTTCATACAAACGATTTTGCCAAATTTGAAAAAGCGTATACGTACAGTCCCGAACTGAAAGATCACCCGTATTTAAACCTCTATACAAGAGATTTTTGTGATGCGTCCGTTGATATGTTGCCAAAATTGAATACGGAAGAATTTCACGGTTTAAAGCCTGCAAATTTGATTGCGCATTGCAGAACAGGATTTTCGACAACGGAATCCATAATTAACCGTTCGCAGAGTGATGAATTTTTCCGCGGGTTTAATATTGTGGATATTTTCCACAACCCTATGGAAAATTATCAGGGTGCAACGCACAACCCGCTTGAATTTTTGAGATACAAAGCAACCGCAGAGGATTGGGGCAAACTTACTCAACTGCCCGAATTTTCAAAACTTATTGAAATTGATTCGCACAAATATAATCTGTCAAGTGAAGAAAATGAACTTGTTGACAGGATTATAAGACCTTTTCTGCAATATTACGTTGATGATAACGGAAATTATAACCATTCAATAACTCCGTTAATAGCACGTAAAAACAACCCTCAAAATGTTTTTCCGAACCACGTATCTCATACTTTTGCAAACGAAGTTATAATTTATGATGATATCGCAAGAGGTTTGACAAGTTTCTTCCGCAGAGCAAACGATAGCGGAGATAAAATCCCGGGACGTCCGAACGGTTGCAATATAGATTTTATGAAGTTGGACAATCCGAACGGAAATATGGGTAACAACGAACTTTCAAAGGATTTGAGCTGGTATCACCCGTACAACCCGAAAACTGATTCGGCAGAACAAATTGTTGAGGCAAAAAGAGCTAATACGGAAGGATTTTTAAACGCAATCGGAAAAGCAACAAAAAAACGCGCCGACAAACTTCAAAATTATACAAACGCAAGTGTTGATGATGCGTTAAACAGGCTATTCTTTGCGCAGGATCAAATTAAAAAGAACAAATATGTATTGGGCGGTTTGTCTGAATTTAACGTAAAAGATATTTTGTGGGGAAGCTGGGGACGCTCAGACCCGCAAAAAGGTTATCCGATACTTTTGCGCGGATTTGAAAAATATCTCGGTGATGAAAGTGTTCCGCTTGACATAAGACTTCATTCAAAATTAATAATCGGAAGCGGTTCAGATCCATGGCCCATGGACGATAAAGGTGTCGGAGATTTTCACGCAATAAAAGATACAATATACAGAATACAAACAATGAATGACGGAAAGTTCGCTCAAAATGTAATGTATTCAAACGGTGGAATTTCCAATCGCCTTGTATCCTGTATGACTTATACCATGTTTTCCTCAACGGGGGAACCGCAAGGGTTGACCGTTCCCGAAAGCATTCAGTCGGGTACTCCTTCGGGGTCTTTAAATTCGGGTGGTGCGGGCGAAATGATTATTACGTCAAAAGAAAATCCCGAAAAGGCAAACGGGTTTAAAACCGAGCATGCTTATATGCAAAATCTTACTGACCTTGAAAAACAAAAAGGTATAAAAATTAAGGGTGAAGAAATCGGTAAATACCGTCTGGAGGCTTCTTCTGACGAAATAGCTCAACTTTTCAAGGATATGGCTCTGACATATCACAACGAACCCGAAACTTATAAAAAATTGGTTTTGAATGCCGCGCGTTCGGAATTTGATTGGCATAACAACAATATTTTGAACGAAGGTCGTTCTACGCTTCAGTTGTATATGGAAGATGCTTTTAAGGTACAAGAAGGGATTGAGGGCAGAAATACCAATCCTTTGAAACGACTTGTCGGCGAATTTGGCGAAAAAGTCGAAAGTGCATTAAAACCGATAATTCAAGGGCAGGAAAGACCAACGGAAAAAATGTCGGCAGAACTTGCTGCGATTTTGAAAAAATTGACGGAAGTTCTTGAAAAAAATACTGCTTCTATAAGTGAAAATTCAAATACAGTCGGTAAAAATACATCTTCGCTTGACGTACTTGCGGGTGATGTAAGACAAAGCTCAAGTTCGTTGGAAACTCTTGTCAAGTCAATCAATTCCCTTATTAAATCAACGCACAAAGAAACCGCTTCATTGAAAAATAATACCAGAACAATTTCGTTGTTGCAGGCAGTGCTTGTTAAAATGTCTGATATAATTGAAAAAAATACGGAAACCGCAAAACAACAGGCGGAAAATATAGGCAAACTTACAACTAATGTTGAAAATCTTTCGCAATCTGTACAAAACTACAAACAATCGGCAGAAAGTTTGGCTAAATCCAACAAATGGACAAAAATTCTTGCGGGTGCGGGGGCAGGAATAGCCGCAATCGGAACAACGGCTTATTTCTATAAAAACAGAACAAAGGGTAATTCTTCACAAGAAATCAATGTTACGGAACAACCGAAACAGGAAGCGGTTCCCGTACAACAGACGAATAGCGTTGCCCAAACTCCTCAGTTCAAATCTACAACAAATCTCTTAAACAGAGCGGTTTAGCAAATCGACAAAATCAAAGATCACAACAAATCTTTCGATTAAATCATCATAGTTTTCGGGTTTTAAAAGTGATTTGAAAAGAAAGCCGAATTGCCATGGTCTTTTTTGCCTGATTGCAATCAAAACCGTGCGGTTTTTGTACGAAAATGCAAATCCTTTCGCGGTATAAACTTCTCCGAAACGTTTCAAAACTTTCCAAAAATCTTCATCAATAAAATCAATCCCGTCAGGATTTTTGGCAAAAGTGTACAGATATTTATTCAAATCTTTGATATGCGGATTTACCTGTTTGTATGTATTATTTTTGCGTTCGTTTTTGGAAATCATAATAACGTGGTTGTCTGTTGAACTCGGCAGTTCCAACTGAATTGTGGTACCCTTAAAAACTTTTTTATTAACGGGGATTGTCAATTCCGTATTTGCCACAATCACATTAACATTGTTATAAATCCCGAAGATACAAGCGGTATCTTCCTGACTGTCAAAATTGCCGAACAGTTTTGAATCCAAAACCGCACCCGTATCGTGATTTTTTGGCCAAAATCTGAATTTTGCGTACGGTTCAAAAAAATAAGGCAAAACCTTTTCAAGCAAAAGTTTTTGATAATTTTTCCCCGCCCAAATTACATTTATAATACTTTTTATAAAGAATAAATACATTAAAAAAAGCAGTACGGGAAGCCACAAGAGACTGATTTTATTTGTCAGTGCAAGATATACAAAAAGAAAAGCAAAGAAAACCCCCGCCAAAAACATTATTATTGAAGAAATTACAACTTTCCAAACGGTTTTTATCCTTTCTTTTTCAAGCGGATAAATTAACGGCAAAATCTTTTCTTCAAAATATTTATAATAAACTTCTTTTTTATCTTCCACATCATTATTTTAACATAAGGAAATATTTTATTGAACAAATGTCGGGTTCAAATTAGAATTATATCGTTGGAGATTATTATGGAATTTTTGAAAAATATCGGAAGTGAGAAAAAGGCTTTTTACACATTTTTGCTTGTACATTTGATTGTATGGTCATGTGTGGGTTTAATCAGAACGGTTTTGCCGACAGATGCGTTAGAGGGAATTTATTGGGGTTCGTTCACTGATTTCGGTACTCCGAAGCACCCTCCGCTTTTCGGTTGGTTGGCGTATTTCAGCTATTTGCCTTTTAAATCCGATTTTGTAATATATTTTGTCAGCCAGTTATTTGTCACATTGGGATTTATATACATATACAGGCTTGCTAAATGCTTTTTGGACGAAAGCAAAGCTATGCTTTCCGTAATAATTCTTGAAGGTTGTTGGTGTTACAGTTATATAACCTGTTATTACGGCTTTAACCCTGATGTAATAATACTTTTTACCCTGCCTGCAATCGCATTTTATTTTTATCATTGCATGACGGGTAATAAAAATATTGATTGGGTAAAATTAGGCATAATTGTCGGTTTTAGCTTTTTAAACAAATATCAGACCGCAATGTTGATTATTCCAATGTTTATTTGGGCATGTGTGTTTAAGCGCGAAGTATTCAAGAACAAATTTTTCTATTTGTCTGTAATAATTGCGTTTTTAATATTTTTGCCTCATATTCTTTGGCTTATAAAATACGACTTTTTCCCGTTTTTGTATTTTGAAGGCGAACTTACAAGTAACGGTTGGTTAAATCACATAACGGCACCTTTGAAATTTGCGCTTATGCAGTTGAGTGTAATTGCGGGAATACTTGTAATATTCGGAGCATTAAAAATAAGGCAAAAATCACCGTTAAAATTAGCGCAAAATCTTGACAAAAAAGCCGTATGGTTTTTACTGCTTTTGGGTTTGGCTTCATTTTTTATACATCTTTGCATGGGATTTTTTGAGGGCGGAACAATGCGCCCGCGTTGGGGATATGAATTCTGGTTTATGACGGGTATAATGCTGTTTTACTTTTTCCCTTGTAAAATTGATGAAAAAGCGTTTAAATTTACGCTAAAATGTGCTTATACCGTAATGCTGATAATCTTTTTGGTTCTTGGGACATTGCTTGCAGTCGAAAAAAATTACAGAAGCAGATATCCCGTGAGTACTGTGTTCGGTGATTTGAAAAGTTTTTGGGCTGAAAAATACGACACTCCGCTTGAATATATGGGCGGGTATATTGAATGGACGCTCCCGCTTGCAATTTATGGTGATACGCACCCGAAGGCACTTCTTGATACGTATGGCTATCCCGATCCTTGGACGGATTACGAACATATGAAAAAGTCGGGTGTCATGATTGTTGACAGAACTCCCGAGAATGTTAAAAAACAAGCGATAAAAACCGTACCTTATTTGACGGATACAAAATCAATAAAACCGATAGAGTATAAATTCACGCTTAGCAACGCTCTCGGTCAGGAACGCGAATACACAATTTATTATTACATAATTGCTCCGCAAAGATAGCAAATTTCAAATATCTTGTCGCAGATAAACGGCAAAATAAAAGAGGACTGAATGTCCTCTTTTATTTTGCGCTTGGCGCGATTGTCTTACTCGGCGGCAATAAACGGGTCTGCGGTTGCCGACTTCAATTTGCCATTTCGTCGTCAAGCCTCCGCCCTCTGCCGCCTCGCGCTCGAACGCAGTTGACGTTCAAATCTCTGCAAAACGGCAAAATAAAAGGAAGGTTTAACCTTCCTTTTATTTTGCGCTTGGCGCGATTCGAACGCGCGACCTATCCCTTAAAAGGGGAGTGCTCTACCTGCTGAGCTACAAGCGCAAACCGCTATTCTATTTCGCCAGTGAGTTTATACTAACAAGAACAAAATTAAATGTCAACAGTTTTTTTGAAAAATATTTTTTTTTATTAAAAAATCCCCAAAACGGGGATTATTTTAAACTTATAAATTTTTTTGCGCAGTCAAACATGGAATTTATTAATGCGGCATTGGAATAAATATTCATTCCGTTGGTTTCCAAGACCTGTTTCATACGTTTTTCCCACATTGAATAAACATCACTTTTGCTCAAATCCAATACTTGAGCTATCATTGCAAGCTCTTTGAAATCAATCGGTATGGGTAATGCTCCTCTGAGCATATCAACGATTTCAAGCCGTTTTTTTCTCGGGAATGCTTTTAAAAAATTAATTGTTGTCATTCCCTTTTCTTTCATTACGCTTTTGAAAAATTCAACGGAATCGTCAATCAAAACAGGTTCTTGCGGAATTTTGTATTCTTCAAATTCTTCCGGTTCAATTTCCATGACGGTTGCAATACGCTCAAGTGTAGTCGTACGTGTTGAAAACGGTATTGAATTATCGGTCAGGTTGTAAACATAAGAAAGAGTTACCCCTATCATTTCCGCAAAATCCTTTTTGTGCAATGAATTTTTCTCTAAGAACATTGAAACTTTTTCGGAACTCTTTTGTTGAACTATTGGCTTATTTTTCATAAATTTATCCTCACATTTTACTCATAAAATAAATTTATTTTATCTTTTTGTTAAGCGAAAACATGGCAAATCGGGGCGGTAATATTTATTTAGGTTAAAATAATAAAAGAAAAGGTATATTATGAAATTAATCGCAGGTTTGGGAAATATCGGAGAAAAATACTGTTTTACGCGCCACAATGCGGGATTTATGGTGCTTGACAAATGGGCATTGGAGGATGGGTTTTCGTTTCGTGAAGAAAAAAAACTCAAATGTTTCCTTGCCAAAAAAGATGATATTATTTTTATAAAACCTACAACATATATGAATTTGTCGGGAGAAGCGGTTAGGGCATGCGCGGATTACTACAAAATTGATGTGAAAGATATATTGATAATTTATGATGATATTTCGCTTGATTTGGGCAGAATAAGATTTAGGGCAAACGGCTCCGATGGCGGACATAACGGGATAAAATCAATTATTCAACATATCGGAACAAAGGATTTTGACCGCCTTAAAATCGGTATCGGTCCTCAGCCGAATATCCCTTCGGAAACTTATGTCTTGCAAAATTTTGCGCAAAACCAACTGGAGGATTTGAAATCGGTTTTGAAAAAATCCGTTGAGGCGGTAAAATTTTACCTTTCTGAAGGAATTGAAAAAACGCAGAATAAGTTTAATTAAATTAAGATTAGAAGCCCTATTGCAGGAACACTTTTGTCAAGCACGGAATGACGTAAAATTCGCCCCCTCGCCCCTTGAGGGAGAGGAAAAATTTGCTTAACGAACCAATGTGAGTTTAGCAAATCGGGTGAGGGGTACAGGGGGATAGAGGATTAGAAGAATAGAGGAATAGCTATTTATGTAAAAGGCTATTCCTCCATACCTCTATACAT
>CADBNI010000059.1 GCA_902795965.1 uncultured bacterium | reverse complement strand
TCGACGGGGGGACTTGAACCCCCACAGCTCTCGCCACATGCACCTCAAGCATGCGTGTCTACCATTCCACCACATCGACTGGTATTTTATTTATATCAAACTTTTTATTTAATTGTCAAACCTTCACCATACCGTCTCTGTGGCGGATGTTGTTTTCAACAACCCTCTCCTCGGACGATACTCAATCGTCCTCGTCGGCAGAGTACCACATCGACTGGTATTTTATTTATATCAAACTTTTTATTTAATTGTCAAACTTTTACCATACCGTCTCTGTGGCGGAAGTTTTCGCTATCGCTCAAACCCTCTCGGTCCATATTCACTCGTGCATTGCGCCTCGCATTAAACGCCACCGTTCCAAACCAAATCGAAAAGCGCGGTTTTCGATTATGGTTTGTCAACTCTCGCCTTGCAGGCTCGTGGCTCTGCTCGGCTTGTACCACATCGACATATTTAATTTCCAATGGCTCATGCCTGTACACATATTACTACAAAAATTTTAAAAAATCCATATTTATTTAAATTTTTATTCAATTATTTCGTAAAGTGTCGGAGCTTCCTGCACGCTGACATTGTTTTCGGGAACTTTCAATACACGCACCTTAACAGTTCGGTTTGCGTATTCAATTTCTATAATATCACCCTCCTTCAACTGTTTGGAAGGTTTTGCACTGTTTCCGTTCACAATAACCCGACCCGTATCGGATACCTCATTCGCTACCGTTCTGCGTTTTATTAATCTTGAAACTTTTAAAAATTTATCCAATCTCATATTATTATTTTACCACATAATTTCATGCTATAATTAACTTAAAAGTGAGGGATAAATGAAAAAGAATATAATTGCATTTTTAATTTCGTTTTTATTACTGCAAAATGCTGTTTTTGCAAACGCAATTAAATTTATTCAAGTAACGGACACACACTACAAATCCGAAGAACCATACAGAGGAGAAGTGCTTGAAGCCACCGTAAACAGTATTAATAAAGAAAAAGATATTTCATTTGTAATATTTACGGGTGACAACATTGATGTTGCAAACCCAAAATACCTCTACGGGTTTATGGATATAGTAAAACACCTGAATATCCCTTATTATGTCGTTATCGGAAACCATGACGTCTTTAAAAGCGGAGGGCTTTCTAAAGAACTCTACATGGAAATTTTAGGAAAATACAACTGGTTTTATAAATTTAAAAAACCGAATTACGTTTTCAAGAAAAACGGATTTGTTTTTATTGTATTTGATAACGTAAAAGAAGTTATCCCCGGACCTTTGGGTTACTTGAAAGAATCCTCACTCGTTTGGCTTGACAAACAATTACACAAATACAGAAACAAAAATGTTGTAATTTTCCAACATATTCCTCTTACTGCGGAAAAAGAAGTTGCATCTCACATGATTTTCCAAAGAGAAAAATATTACGAAATTTTGGATAAATACGACAATGTAATCACAATAATTTCGGGTCACTTGCACTCAAACGGTGAAATTATGCGCAACGGAGTGTATCATATTTCAACTCCGACACTTCTAAAAGATTATCACCCGTATAAAATCATAACTATTTCTACTACAAAGAATTTTTCCCCAATGGTTTATACGGAACTTAAAGAAGTGGAAATGCCTCAAAAATAGGATTGCATTTTTTTGTATATGATATTATAATTTAGTTTATAATATTAATGTTATTTTTACGGGAACAATAAATGGACGAGTCCAATATATATTTAAATTTATTTATAATAGCATTTTTACTGTTTTCAAACGGGTTTTTCGTAGCCTCGGAATTTGCTATGGTAAAAGTGCGAAAAACACGTATAGAACAACTTGTTAACGAAGGAAATTTTAACGCAAAACTTGCAATGGAAGCTCTGAAAGATTTAGACAAATTCATTGCGGCAGTTCAATTAGGTGTAACTATTTCCAGTATCGGCTTAGGCTGGGTAGGTGAAGGTACGCTTGCCAAAATACTTTCACCGCTATTTGCATTTTTGTCGGGAACGAGCCAAACTGTTGCAACTCATACGGTTTCCGCATCTGTTGCATTTGCATTGATTACATTTTTCCATGTTGTTTTGGGTGAACTTATCCCGAAATCAATCGCGCTTGAATATACTGAAACTACAGCTCTTTGGGTTGCAAGACCAATGCATGTTTTGACTGTTATTTTTAATCCGTTTATTTGGCTTTTGAACGGGTTTGGAAATTTGGTTTTAAAATTTTTAAATATTCCTCATTCGCATAAGGGTTCGCTTGTTCATTCTACCGAAGAACTTGATATGTTGGTTAATGCAAGTTATGACGGCGGAGAATTGAACGAAACCGAAAAAGACATGCTTCATAACGTATTTAAATTTTCGGATTTAACCGCAAAACAGGTTATGGTACCGAGAACGGATATGATTTGTATTCCGATTGACATGCCGCTTGATGAATTGAATAAACTTGCGATGGAAAATCAATATACGAGATATCCCGTTTATGAAGAGGATATAGACCATATTACGGGGTTTGTTCACGTAAAGGATTTGTTCTCGCTTTCGATAAATGATGAAGTCAGACCGATTGCGAAAATTCAACGTAATATTTTGCTTGTTCCCGAAACTATGACAATGGATAAGCTGGTTTTGGAATTTAAAAAATGTAAAGGTCAGATTGCTGTTGTTGTTGACGAATTTGGCGGAACTTCAGGTCTTTTGACTTTGGAAGATGTTATTGAAGAAATCTTCGGTGATGTTCAGGACGAATTTGATGAAGAAAACGAGGAAGAAGAAGAAATTAAAGAAATCGGTTTGAATACTTATATTGCAAATCCGATTACGAGGTTGGACGAATTCGCGGAATATTTTAATATTGACGAAAAAGAAATTGATGACGAAGATATTGATACGATAGGCGGTCTTGTTGTCAAACTTTTGGGCAGACTTGCGGAAGTTAACGATAAAGTTACTTTACACAATTTCACTTTTGTCGTAAAAGAGGTTGATGGAGCAAGAATTACAAAATTGGAAATAATAAAAGAAGAAATTAAAACAGAAGAAGAAGGTAAAATGTCATCCTGAATTTATTTCAGGAGCTCACAACCAAAAGATTCTGAAACAAGTTCAGAATGACAAAATATATTAAGAAGGAGAATAAAAATGGATCAAGAAACTTACATGAAAATAATGGGCTACGTGCCGACGGTTATTGAGGCATCTTCGCGCGGAGAACGTTCGTTTGATATTTTTTCGAGATTGTTGAGAGAAAGAATTATTTTCTTGGGAACGGAAATTAATGATGAAGTCGCAAATTCCGTTGTAGCCCAGCTTTTGCTTTTGGATAGCGAAAACTCGGAAAAAGATATTATGCTTTATATCAATAGCCCAGGCGGTGTAATTACTGCGGGTATGGCGATTTATGATACAATGCAGTTGATAAAATCTGATGTTTCGACAATTTGCCTTGGTGATGCGGCATCAATGGGCGCATTTTTGCTTTGTTCGGGTGCAAAAGGCAAAAGAATGGCTTTGCCTAACGCAAGAGTAATGATTCACCAACCTTTGGGCGGTGCGCAGGGTCAGGCTACCGATATCGAGCTTGAGGCAAAAGAAATTTTGAGAATGAAAGATATGTTGATAAGCATTATGGCTCAAAATTCCGGACAACCCTATGACAAGGTAAAAGAAGATTGCGAACGCGATCACTTCTTGACGGCTCAAGAAGCCTTGGAATACGGGCTTATTGATAAAGTTGTTACGAAGGGCAGTAAATAATTTTAACATTTCTTAACAAAAGGCTGAAAAACATGCAATTCCTTGGAGTTGCATGTTTTTATATAAATGTAAGGTTAGGTTAATTAAATTTAGGTAGGAGTTAGAAATGTCACTATTGATTTTCGCATACCGAAAATTAGACATTACACATCGCAAAAGTGATTTGAATTATCGCTTGATGGAATTGACAAGGAAGCTGTCGGATTTGCAGCAGTATTCGGCAAATATAGCTGACGGGTCGGTTTCGATGTCCGATATGATGAACACACCGTGTTCAATGTTCGGACGACAGATGATGTACATGCAGTATGCTCATAACGGAGCATTATTCGGTGCAAACCAAAAAATGGCTATGATGCAGCCAATGATTGCAATGCAGATGCAGCAAATGGGTAATAACCCGCAGTATCAGCAGATGTATCAGCAATGGATTTTCAGAAGTCTTTATCAGCAGGAACGCGAGCGTATGGGCAAGCAGGAAGCGAAACTTCTGAATGAACAAGAAAAACAAATTCAAGCAGAAAAGATGAAGATAGAAACTCAATTAAAAATGCTTGATCAGGAATTAGAATCCGTAAAACAGGGTGAAGATGCTGCGGTCAAACAGTGGAAACCCGAATATACGGCATAAGAGTATAAATTTTAACCTATAACCCCTATCCTAACCTAAAGGAGTTCGTATTTAACGAACTCCTTTTTAACTTATTTGCGTAAATAATCCGTCTTTTCATGAAGAAGTACATAAGCTGCGCACCCCCAGCCGCCCGCATTTTCATCGAGGCAATCGGCTTCATAAGTGTATTCGGAGCCCTCTGCTCCCGAGGGAATAAGTTTTCCGTCTTTATATACAAATGAGAACAAATCTTTTCCCCAGGTATTCGGTTCTTTACTCCCGTTCAAATCAACCATAAAGTAAATATTATTCCCCGAACCGTGCCAAAATACGGAAATCCCGTTTGACAGGATAATTTTATATGCGTGATAAACATTGTTTTCACTGTAATTGGCGTGATTACTCCCTGTAAGTTTTTTATAATATCCTTTACCGATACAAACTCCGTTTGAATCATCAACTCCGCAATCTTTAACAATCTTTAAATAAGGTTTTATTTTATCTGCTACGAGTTTTGAACATTCTTCCGTCAATCCGAGTTCTCCCCAAGTCTCCAAAGGTCCGTTTTCAGCTTCGGCAAGTTTGATTGCATTATATAAAATTGATTGAGCTGCTTTTAATTGGGTTACCGTCTGTTTTTCTTTGTATTTAGTTATTACCGTCGGTATAGTCATTGCCGCAACAACTCCGATAATACCAAGAGTAATTAAAACTTCTGCAAGGGTGAAGGCAACTTTCCCACCTCGCCCCAACGGGGAGAGGACTGTTTTCGACTTGAGCGAACCGCGAAAGTCAGAAAACAGGGTGAGGGGTTTTATTATTGTAGCTACATCGCGATTGCAACGTCGCTTGTTCTCTTGGCTCCGCTCCACTCTGACATGCTCAAAAATTTGAAATGAGGTTTGATTTTTGCGTCCCTCACCCGCCCTGCGGTTACCCTCTCCCCGCTGGGGCAAGGGTATTTTATTCGGCGATAACAGCCTGCACTCCTGTTTTCCGTTCCTTTTGTCCTCACTCAGCTTCTTAGCTGCTTTTTTCTTAGCTTCTTCACTCATAATCTTCTCCTTTCTTATGTCAGTGCTACTGATTTTATTTAATGTCAGTATAGCTGATAATACAAAAATGGACAAGGAATTTTTACAAAAATTTGCAAAAAATCTTAAACGTATAAGAAAAGAAAAACATATAAAACAAGATGATTTTCTTGATAAAGAAGGGATTTCGCGCTCTATGATTGCAATGGTGGAAACCGCAAAATCAGATATAACTCTTTCCAAATTAAAAATTATTGCTGATGTTTTGGGGGTAGAACCGAAGGACCTGCTTGATTTTAAGCCGTAATAATTCTATTAACTCTCACATCAAAATTCTCGTGCGGTAAATCCGCAACACAAAATTCCTTAGCTATCGGCACAACGGAGTACAATTTCGGATTTTCGGACAAAAATCTGTCATAAAATCCGCCGCCGTAGCCAAGACGGTAATTTTCGCGGTCAACCGCAAGAGCAGGAACAAAAACCAAATCCAAAATATCGGCATCAACAGGTGCAGAACAAGGTTCTAAAACTCCAAAACAGGATTTTTTTAAATCATTACAATACGGACAAACCAAAATTTTATCTCCCGAAACCTTTGGCAAATAAATGTTTTTATCGTCACAAATCAATTCCAACAAATTAATTTCGTACTTCAACGGATAAAAAATCATTACGTTTTTTGCCCGCTTATAAACCTCAAGTTCGCGGATTTTTCGGCAGATTTCAACACTGATTTTATCAATATCAAGCGTTTTTCTCTGCGATTTAAATCTTAATCTCAAATCCGATTTACTATCCATATTTTTAATATATAATAAATACAAATGACGGACAATTTTCAAAATCTAATAAACCCTGATTGGGCAAAACACGGATATATACAAGTTTATACAGGTGACGGGAAAGGCAAAACCACCGCATCATTGGGGCTTGCCATGCGCGCACTCGGAAGATTGTGGAAAGTTTTGATTATAATGTTTACAAAAGGCGGAAACGATTACGGGGAGCTTAATTCGTTCAGAAACCTTTCGCCCGAAATTTCCAAAAACCTCACAATCGTTCAGGCGGGATTGGACAGAATAGTTTATTCCGACAACAAATGCGAGGACGATACAAAAGAAATCAAAAAGGGTTGGGAATTGGCAAAAAACGCCATCAAAAATGACGAATACAACCTCATAATCCTTGATGAAGCAAATATTGCAATAGATTTAGGGCTTATTGATGTTGAAGAAGCCGTTGAAACCCTGAAAAACAAGCCCGAAGATATGGAAATAGTTCTTACGGGACGCAATGCTCACCCGAAAATTGTCGAACTTGCACATCTCGTTTCTAAAATTACACCCGTAAAACACTATTGGGATAAGGGAATTTCCGCACGAAAAGGAATTGAGTACTAATCAGAGGGATAGAGGGTTAGATGTATGGAGAGCCCGCTACGCGCTTCTTCTCATCAAATCAGAGAGTTTGACCTCTTTTTGGGGCATTTTTGTAACTTTTTTTGCGGGTTGTTTTACGACTGTTTTGAACTGCGAAAGTCCTACTTTTACCTTTGCGTTTTCGTCCGTAATCATAAATATATCTTTAAAAAAAGCGATTAATTCTTTCATAAAATTCTCCTGAATACAATTATAAATGTTAATCTTTAATTGATATCATACATTAAAACCATTTTTCGTTCAAAAAACATTACAGTTTATGTTATATTATTGTTACAAACGGCTGAGAGGTAAAATTTGAACACTGATGATTTGGAAATTTTGAATAAAAAATATGATAAAGATTTTAATCAGGCTTTGAATATTTATGAAAACGATTATTCGCATGAAGATTTGATTAATTTTTTGAAAAACGGTACTGTTGCCGAAAAACAGACTGCCGTTTTAAAATTGGACAATCTGAAATCAAAATCCGAAGCCGAAATTTTTATGAATAACCTTACGGGTTGTGATGGCAAAATTCGCGAGGCTGTATCTTTTCGGCTGAAAGATTTTATTGTTGAAAATCCCGAATATTTTGTTGATTATGCGGAAATTTTTCTTGATGCGGTTGTTGATATTAACGGAAACATTTGCCGAAATACGATTTTTGCATTGAAATATATGAATACCTGCTGTCATTCTGAGCGAAGCGAAGAATCTCATAAAATTTTCTTTGAGTTTTGTGAGAAATTTTGTGCGGAATTGCTAAGACGCTCGGCAGAACTTGCAAAAAAAGCTAAAAATTTTGATATTCAGGAGGGTAAATACAAGATAAATAAAGAGATTTTCAAACTCTACTGGTATCTTGAAACGATTTGCGAATTTGTTGATTATGTTGATAAATCGGAGCTTTTGGAAATTTTGAACGATACCGGGCAAATTATTGATTATACAATCCGCGAAAAAACCGCCAAAATTCTCACAAAACTTGACGATAAAGAATTTGAAAAACTGAAAACACAACTGAAAAACGACGAAAATTATTACGTAAGGAGAATTTTAGCTACTCCTTTTTCAAAGCCTTGACCACATTATACAAAATATCCAATTTTAAAGGATCTTGTGAAATTGAGTAAATATCCGTTTGGATTTCACTAAAAATTTCATCTTGTCCGCGCAAATGATTTACCGCAAAAAGCTCGTCAGGTGTAGTTTTGAGAGCCGTAACAATCCTGTCAAAAGTTTCCGCGGTAACAAAATTCTCTCCGATTTCTATTCCGCTAAGCGTTCTCTGAGATACATTGACCGCCTCGGCTAACTGTTCCTGCGTCAAACCCCTGTTTAATCTCATTCTTTTGATTTTTTTACCGAGTTCCTGTTTTATACCCATCACTCAAACCTCTAAAACAAACCTTTCAATGCGATTAAATGTATTATATATTAAGTTTTGTAAATCCGAAATGAGGCATTATACCTAAGTTTTAGGTTTATAGAAGTTTTGTTTCAGATTTTTGCGCAATTTTGAAATTTTTTATGTTTTTATATAGAGGTAAGATGTGCAACACGAGATAGTCGAAAGGAGATTTATTATGACAGAAGTATCAAAAGTAGGGCAGACTCAAACTGCTCAACAGGCACAAAAGGCACAAGCCCCGAAGGGCGGAATGCAACCTGATGCAAGGCTTGAAATTCGCGAGGGAATGCGCGTGGCAGATGTGGAAGCAAACGGTTCGGAGGCTCAAAAACTTGTTGCGGCGGCGTTTGACGAGATTGATGCGGAAACACGAAAAGGTGACGGAATCTATGACAAACATGAGGCTGTAAATTTTAACGATTTTAGATTTGCGTTGGACAAAAACAAAAAAGAATTGAGAGCGCACAACAAAAACACGGGCTGTACAATGATTATCAAATACAACAGCCTTGAGGAACTGCAAAACAAAGATAATCTTTATATGCTTCGCAGAATTGACAATACAAACTACTATAGCGGAGGTGAAATAACTCACGATTACAGAAACAAAAAAGCAACTTATGACGGTGTAACGGGTGATAAATCACTTATTAACAGTTGCTATGATGAATTTGAAGAAGTTACTTTTAAAAATTCGAGTATGGATAGTATTGATGCGCAATATTTCAGCGGTAAACTCAATATTCAAAACACAAAAAATGTCGGAACGTTTTGGGACAGTGATACAGAAATTCATGTAACCGAAGGCAAAGAACCGATCATTAATGCTGATGCGGATTCCAAAATCGAAATTAAAAGATGGTAAAAATTTAGTCCTAAGTGCGCCCGCGGGCGCACTTTTTTATAATTAATAACTAAGCATAAAAAACGGCCAATCCTTTTAGGATTGGTCGTTTTTCGCTATATTAGATTAACCGCAGCAAGAGCAAGTTTGGCATTCGCATCCGAGTGCTTCTTTTGCTTCTTCCAATCTTACTTTAATACGACCGTCAACGGCAATTCCTTCACCTGTCGTTTCGGAAATCAACAACGGGTTGATATCCAATTCGTCAATGAATTTGAAATCGCTTACAAGTTGTGATAATCTCAACAAGGTTTCTTTGATTTGGTCAAATTGTGCGGGAGTTGTACCTCTTGCACCCTGAAGCAATTTGTATGCTTTTACGGATTTTATCATTTCTTCCGCATCAACGTCAGTCAACGGAGCAATTCTGAAAGTTACGTCTTTCATAACTTCTACAAATACACCGCCCAAACCGAACATCATCATCGGACCGTATTGAGGATCTGTTGCGATACCGCAAACCATTTCTCTCGAACCCTTAACCATTTCTTGAATGATGACGCCTTCAAGACCTTCCAGCAATCCTTTTGCTTCAAGTCTTTCAAGAAGTCCTTTGTATTCTTTTCTCAACTGTTCTTCGGATTTGATGTTAACTACAACACCGCCGACATCAGTTTTGTGAGATGTTGTTTTTGAAGTCATTTTCATTACAACAGGGTAGCCGATTGAGTTGCCGAGCGAAACAACTTCTTCTTCGTTTGTTGCAAGACCGTATTTGCAAGCTCTTATACCGTAAGCCTGCAAAACATCTATTGATTCAAGAGTTGTAAGCTGAGCTCTGCCTTCCGACAAAGATTTTTTGATAATGCTTTCAACTTTTGCTCTGTCAACGTCATAGCAAGGAATTTTGCCTTCGGGTCTTTCAATCCACAATCTTTGTTGATTTAATCTGTTCAAACCGTCAGCGGCTTGTTCAGCGTACATAAAGAACGGCATATTAACGTCCATATCAGAGAGTTTTGAGAAGAACTCGTTAGTCGTCATAAATACACCGATAACAGGCTTTTCAGGATGTTCAGCTTTGATTTCCATTAATGCTTTTGCAACATCAATATCTTTCAAGCCCAAGAACGGCAAGTAAATTGTGATAATCATATCAACATTTTCATCAGCAATAACCGTTTCAAGAGTTTGTTTATAGTGTTCGATAGGAGCTGAAGCAATCATATCAATCGGGTTTTTAACCGAAGCTGCGGAAGGCAGAAAACTTCTCAATTTGTCTTTTGTAGCATCGGAAATTTTAGCCATTTGCATACCGTATTCGCAAACCGCGTCTGTTGCCATAATTCCGGGACCTCCGGAGTTTGTTATAATTGCTACTCTGTCGCCTTTCGGTATCGGACAGTTAGCAAAAACTTTAGCGGTTGCAAAAAGATTTTGCAAAGAAAATTCTCTGATTACGCCCGATTGTTTCAACAATGCTGCTGCAGCCTTGTCAGCACCTGCCAACGAACCTGTATGAGAAGATGCTGCCGATGCACCTGCTGCGGAACGTCCTGCTTTCAATGCCAAAATCGGTTTTTTCTTGGTTACTCTTGATGCTAATTTTCTAAAGTTAGCAGGGTTTTGAATTGATTCCATATAAAGAAGAATTTGTTCGACGTCTTCTTCATTTTCCCAGTATTCGATAGCAGTTTCAGCGTTAACATCAGCCTGATTACCGATTGAAATGAACTGAGCAAAACCGAGATTAAGGTCTTTGAGGATATTCAAGATACCTCCGCCTAAAGCACCTGATTGAGAAACAAAACCGATATGTCCTCTTTCGGGAAGGCTTTCAGCGAAACAGCCGTCCATTCTGACTTCGGGCAAAGTGTTAACAACACCGAGACAGTTCGGACCTACGCATCTCATGCCGTATTCGCGAACTTTTGCAAGAAGTTGAGCTTCCATTTCAGCACCTTCTTTACCTGTTTCTTTGAATCCTGCAGTGATGATACAAAGACCTTTGATACCTTTTTCGTGGCATTGATCTATTGTAGATAATACAAATTTAGCGTTAACAACGATAATAGCCAAATCTACTTCACCGGGGATTTCCAAGACGTTTGTATAAGCCTGCAAACCTTCTATGATACCGCCTTTGGGGTTAACGGGGTAGATTTTACCGTTAAATTTGTACTCTTGAAGTCTTTTCATGATGTCAGAACCGATAGTGTGTTCTTTGGTAGATGCACCAATAACAGCGATTGACTTCGGTTTCATGATTTTGTCTAAGTTGGTCATTTTTTTCTTCCTTTCTTTAGTTATTAATAAAAGTTGTTATAATTTTCTGTCATTGCGAGCGAGAACTTTAGTTCGAGCGTGGCAATCCAGTAATATTATAATACAAATCTTTCCATTCGGGATTTATTGATTCTATTAATTTTAATTTATTTATTCTGCGACCTGCTTTTAATTGTTTTTCCCTCATGATGGCACTTTCAATATTATCTGTTACCTCATAATATCCTAATTTATCAACCGAATATTTTTTTGTAAACCCATCTGCTAATTTATTTTTATGTTCATATATTCGCTTTATTAAATCCGAAGTAACTCCCGTATAAAGAGTTCCGTTTCGTTTATTAAAAAGTATGTATACATAGCCTTGTTTTGTCATAACAATTTATTTCTGGATTGCCGCGTCGCTTCGCTCCTCGCAATGACGTTAGACATGTTAACTATACCCTGCCGGTATCCATTCCCGCACTCTGAATTTTGCGCCGAGTTCGGAAGCTATCGCTTCGCATTTTTCAAGGTTTAAGTGTCTGCCTTTGTAACCTTCAACGACACTTGCAACAGTGGAAATTCCTTCGTCGGCGCAGGCTTTGATGAATTTTTTCACCTCATCATACGCATTCTCAAATTTCGGGTTTGAATATTCGTCATATTCTTTTTGGTCTTCACCGTTTAGGCTTACGGAAAATTCGTCAACCAAACCTTTAAGTTCGGGAACTACATTACGTTTATATACATAGTTTGCGTGTCCGTTTGTGTTTACGCGGATTTTAGTTTCGGGGTAATTTTCTTTAATATATTTTGCAACCTCTTTCAAGACCTCAAATTTCAGCATCGGTTCACCGTAACCGCAGAAAATAACTTCGGAGGTATGGAGGTATGGAGGTATGGAGGTATGGCTATTATCGGCTTGGCAGTTTTGTGAAATTTCATCACTATTATTAAATGACCTTTCTTCTTCCCTTCCTGCCTTCCGTTCTTCAACAATCTTATTGAACTGTTCAATTACATCTTTTGCGGTTGAATTTTCGTCATCAAGCCATAATTTTTGTCCGCAGACATCATCTTTGTCGTTTCTGAGGCAAAAAATACAATCGTTTGTACAACGATTAGTGAGGTTAATGTAAATTTTTCCGTCCAATAAATAAACTAAATTGTTTGCCATGACGCGCCTTTCGATACCAAAATTATGGCATGGGCAAAATTATTTTACAAGTCTATTCAATAAATAAAAGTTTGTTTATATCGACTTCGAGGGTTTTTGCAAGCTCCAAAATTTTTCCGAGCGACATGTTTATTTTGCCCGTTTCAATCTTGGCAATATACGTCCAACTTATGTCCATTTTTTCGGCAAGTTGTTCTTGTGTAAGACCCTTTCTCATTCGCGCAAATTTAACATTCAGACCAAATTTTTTTAGCAGTTCTTGTTTAGATAAGTCTATATTCATATACATATTTGTATAATACTTGACAATTATTTATTATGAATATATTATTCTAAATATATGAATATATATATATAAGTAAAAAGGAGAATTTTATGAGGAAAGGTTTTACGTTAGCAGAAGTCTTAATCACCCTCGGCATAATCGGAGTTGTTGCAGCAATAACCTTGCCGACACTCATAAAAAACTACCAAAAACATGAAACTGTTAATCGTCTTAAAGAAACATACAGTATTCTATATCAAGCTATAAGAATGTCAGAAACCGAAAACGGACTTTTGGAAACTTGGGAAATACCGAATACAAGTTTTACCGCGAATACGTATACCTACGGAAAAGCATTTTTTGAACAGTATTTAAAACCGTATATTAAAGTCGTAAAAGAATGCAAATACCTGTCAAATGAATGTTGGGCTGATGAATATATATGGTCAAACGGTGTTGCTGATGACGAATTTTTTTTAGCATCAAAGAACAAAGCATACAGTTTGGTTTTGGCTAACGGAAGTGTTATCGGGTTTTATCCGAGAGACACATTTTGTGAAGTATGGGTAGATTTGAACGGGAAAAAGGGTCCGAATAAATTGGGTAAAGATACATTTGAAATTTTTATAGCAAAAACAGCAGGTAATTACTATGGAAAGTTCCCCAGAAGCGGTGTGTATATGTATGGACAAGGCTTTCAGAGAAACGTGTTGAAAGGCAATTTTAAAGGTTGTTCAAAGACAGCAACAAATTACGCAGGTGCATACTGCGGAGCATTAATCATGCATGACGGCTGGAAAATCGCACCTGACTATCCGTGGTAAAACTTATTTCTTTGAATAATCGGCCGTTCCCGGAAATTCGTTTGACCCTGTTCTCTGTCTTGTAATCCAGTACTGGATTTTTGGGATAAAGGTTGACAAAAATGCTGCCGAGATTGCAAAACCTATTCCCCAGTTGAGCGCGTTTCTTGTATAGTTTTCTTTGCAGACTTTATCAAGCAAATCTTTTGTGATTTCGCCGTTTTTGGCTTTCTTAATCACACGTTCAACATATTTTTCAAGCAGGTTTTGTTTTCTTTCAAACGTTTCTTTTGAGATGAACGTAAGTTCTTTATCAAATGCGGGTTCGCTGATTTTGCCCGTAAACAGGTTCTGATCGGAAGTCGAACATCTGAACACGTTTTTCAAAAATTCGGGCATGTTAATTGCTCCGTCTGCAAATATATCCGCAACCTGTTTTCTTGATATAATTTGTTTTCCGTCAAGTTTCGGCTGTAATTCGGACATTTTGAGAGCCGACTTTTTGAATTTTTCAACATTTGCTTCGGAATATCTTGATTTAACATCATCAAGAAGTTCAACAAACCTGTTAACCTCAATGACACCGTTATTTTTGCTTAATTCTTTTTCGATTGAAGGAGTAATAAACGCTTTGTTTTCGGGATTACCCAAAACAATACGTCTGAAATCTTCAACCTTCATAGGCCCGCCGTTTGCTTTCAAAACTTCGTTCATATGATCTGTTGCTTGTTTTGCGGCAACGGGGTCAAGTCGTTTTGTGTCACCTGTTTGGATTTTGTTCAAAATCATTGCTATAACGGGCATGTTAAACATATAGAAGTAGCTTGAACTTATGTCGCGGAAAAGGACTTCCGTTCTTTCGTATTCGTTTCTTGCACTCACTCCTCTGCCGACCCAAACACCCATATCGGTCGATATAAGTCCGTATTTCGGATTGTTTTCAAAACTGTATGCCAAAGACATCAAGGTCTGCGGAGAAATTGCACCGAAAGCAACGTCTTTTTTCTTGTTCAGGAATTTATCCATTGTATATTCTTGATTTGTGGATACGTTTTTGTTTTCTTCTTCTTTTTTATCCGCTTTCTTTTTGAGCAGATATTTTGTTATTCCCTGATTAACTTTCGGCAAAACAAGCCCGACAAGGCAGTTTGCAAGAATAATACTTGCCATGACTTTGCCAAACTTGTATTTTGCAATCATTTTTTTGAATGCTTCGGGGTCTTTTTTTAGTTGTTGTTTGTATTTGTTTATATAATTTTTTACGGGGTTTCTGACAGAATCTTTACCTGTATCAAAATCCGTATTCGGTAATTTGTAAATCTTTTTGCCTATGTATTTGTCGATAAGGCTGTTAAATACGGGAACACCGCTGAACCAGAACAAAGCTCCGATAAATTCTTCGGTCAACCTTTCTCTTGCTTCCGTAAACCCGCCTCTTTTATAAGCCTGATAAGTTCTTCCGCCTTCAACAAACGCTTCCAAAAGCATTACGGGCGCAATCGAACGGCTTGCAAGTCCGCGAACAAACTTCCGTCCGTATGAAAAATCTTTTAGTGTTTGATTGGGGTTTACTTTGATGTCCATAAATTTTTCCGCATTTTATTTAATTAACGTGAAGATGTTTTTTTGCCTCATGATTGTAAAATTTTAATAATTTGTTACAAGTGTATAAAAAACACGAAGTTTTGTAAAAAAATTTTTTTAAGTAGCAATATTTTTTTTTGAGTGTTTTTGGTATATTACAAAGTGTAAGGAGCAGTATGCAGGTAGCACCGATAGGAATAAACGACAAGAAAAACGATACCAAGCTGAAAGCGGGTGTGGCTTTGACAACCGCAATCGGGGTGGGTACTGCGTTTGCTCATGTTGCAAAACGTCAGGGATTTTCGCTTTCGCCCTCGGCAATTCGTAAAACTCCAATAAAAGATTGGGCTATATTCAGACTTTACGACAAAAATAATCCTAATAAAAAAGATGTTGTTCTTGAGGGTAAAGAGATTATTGAACTTGCATCAGCTTCGGTTGCGGGAGGACTTGTCGGCGGATTGATTTTTGACGACAAAAAATACAGAAAATCAAAATTAAGAGAATCCGTTAACCAGCTTTTGGGCAACGTACTTGTTCCGATAAGCTGTGTTTGGGGAATATCGGAGCTTTACAAGAAGAATAAAACGAGTATTATGAAACTCGTTCCTCAAATAAAAGAAACGGGAAAATTTTCAAAATTCTTTAATAAAACAATGAAATGCATACCTTTCTCTGTCGCGACATTAGGTGCATTAACCTGCGGTATATTTACGGGAAACAGAGTTTCTAATTATATAAACGAAAAAGTTTTTCATAAAAAAGTTGACAGAGTAATAAAAGGAACTGATTTTGCGCCTCACGTTGATGATATCGGCATGGCGGTATCAATGATGGCTGACAAAAGTAAAGGGGCGTCAATTATACAAAGAACAATTCCCGCATTCCTTTGTGTTCCGGGATATGAAATCGGAACGCACAGAGATTAGTCATCTTCCGGTTCTTTTAAAATGTCTGCAAATTTTTGTAAATCGTCCAATACGGGCTGATATTTTTCATAGAGTTCTTCACGTTTCAAATCGGGATTGTCACTTTTGACGATTTCCATATCAATTTTTGCCTGCAAAGCGGTTTTCAAAACTTCGGGAACATTTATTGCGGTCGGGTTGTCACTCGAAAGATTTTCGTAATATTTGTCCAAATAATCGGCGGAAATACGTTCTTTCCAATTTGTATCGTTTCTTGTACCTGCTTTGTTATAAAGCATATCGGTAATTCCGAGCAAATCCGAAAAAGAGATTTGGAATTTTTTTGTTGTCATTAATTCCGCAAATTTTGCTTTTACGCGTTCACTGTCATTAAAATCAATTTTTTCACAAAATTTGTTTCTTTCATCGGCTCTTTTGGGATCTTGGTTTAAGTAACCTGCAAGATAAAAAATATTCCAAGCCTCTCCGTTTCTTACCCAATCTTGCTCAATCATTTTTTGTGCAGGCATGGAATCGTGTGAGCCAACGAGAAACCAGTTATTTTCGGGGCTGTTTTGAACTTTTGAAAATTCAAGTTGAGAAAGTCCCGGCAAATTCAAATCCTCGTAAAAAACTTTTCTAAACACTTCAGGATTGCTGCAAATATCTTCCCAGACCGCATCATCAGGTTCTATCCCGTGTTCTTTCAATGTCGGAAGAACAATTTTATTCATAATATTTGAATGATAAGTCTTGTAATTGCCATGACTAAAATCACATGAATAATTTTTGTAATCATCAAGTCTGTTGCCGTTTTCGTCCGTCATTTCGGACATATATTTGCCATTAACGGGGTTTTCATAAGGATTGTTTATGGGATTGTTATATTCGTCCAAAACAAGACTTGCGTTTTCGATAACAAACGGTTCAATAAGCCCCATAACGTGATCAATTCTGATGTTTTCATTAAATTCAAGCGCAAAATCAATTTTGTCTTTCAAAAATTTTCCTGCAACCCCCAAACCGTCACCGCTGAAAAGTTTACGCGGATTTAATACAGGCAAGTGCCAGGCTTGCGGGTTGTTAAAATCACCCTGTGGCGCACCTAACTGATAACCGTCAAGAAACGCATCACGGCATCTCCAATAATCGGATTTTGAACAGCCGACAAGTAAGTCATTGAAATATTTAAACCCTTCTTTGTCACGCCATTCTTTGTTTTCCTTTATTTGTTTTGTCGCAATAAACTGCTCAAATTTATAAAGTTCGATTTCGTTTCTGTGATATTTCAACAAATCCGCATATCTGTTTTTGGCATCGGGATTGCTTTTGGTTTCTCTGATTAAATCTTCGTCAAGCGGATTGTTCCATTTTTCAAAATCATCAGTTCCGTATTCTCTTGACAAAACTCTGAAAATTCCTTCATTAATTAAACGATAATTGTGTTTTTGTAAAAATTTTTCGTATTCTTTATTGAGTTTCAAAACTTCGGGATTTCCGCTTTTTACTTTTGCCTTAAAATTTTTATAGCTTTCCGAAAGTGCGGTATCATAAGTTTTTACCGCTTCGTTAAAATCCGAAAGCGCATAATTTTTATCGGTAATTTCAGGAATTTGCGTAACCGCATTGTAAGTTTCTTTTGAAAGAATTTTACCGTATTTTTCGCTCGTTAAATCTTCCAAGTCAATAAACAATCTGTTTTTTGCAAACGCAGAACCGCTATATGGTGAAGGGGAAATACCTTTTTTATCAACTTCCAATTCTCCGCCGGGACCGAGCTGATTGCCGTTAAACCCGTACAACATCAAGAATTTTGTATATTCTCTTGCCGCCTTGCCGTACGGCGAGCCGACAAAACTGTCCCTGCCGAGTGCGGGAAAGCATGACCCATGAGTAATTACAACTCTGTCGGTTGTTCCCATTGCATCATAAGCTCTTTCTATTGCGGAGCGTAAAGCAGGTTCCTCGTCAGGCTTAGGTCGTCTTTGAAATGTTATTTTGTTATCAATCCCCAATATGCGCATAATATTTTAAAACTCAAACAAAAAATTTTTTGCTATATCTCGGAAATTATATCCAACTGTGCATTACAACCGATTTCTTCATGCGAAAGTACGGTTATACCGTTCATATAATTGCTCAACAAAGTAAAAATCAAATGACGAAATTCCAAAGGTACGATTAAGACAGGATTTTCAACCTCAAATTTTTCCATTTTTTCATTCAATTTTTCCGCCAATTTATCTGCAAAATCAGCATCAATCCTAATGATAGCATCTTCGCTTTCTTCAAAATTAGGCATAAATTTGTCTAAAGTCTCCTCCGAAATTTCAAATGCCGAAATTACACCTTCTTCATTTGTATAACGTTTACAAATCTGCTTAGAAAGTGAAAGTCTTATTTTTTTGATTAAATCCGATTTTGTACTGTCCTCTGCAAAATCATTGATTTTTTCAAAAATATTCGTAATATCTTTTATCGAAACTTTTTCTCTTATCAGACTTGTAAGAATAAATCTTAAATCCGCAAGCGAAATAAATTCGGGTATAATATTTTCAACCAAAAATTCATTGTTACCGCTCACAACATCAACATATCTTTCAAGTTCTTCGTAACCGAGCAGGTCGTCAACATATTTTATTGCACAAAATTCAAGTGAGCGCGCAATAACTTCCGCAGCCGTCATGCCGTTTTGCCAAAAATCTTTAGTTTTATCTTTTTCAATCCAAATAACTTTTTTGCCGGTAATTCCGTCAACATCATCAATCGCACCTTGAAAATCTTTATCAAAATGGATTGCATCTGCGAAAAACATGTGAAAATTGGGATAAACAAATCCCTTAAACACATCAACACCGCGTATTCTTATGCTAAATTCGTAAGGGTTAAGATTTTCATCATCTTGAAAAACAATTTTCGGAATTACATATCCGACATCTTCAGTCAATTTCAACCTTGTTTTTACGGTTTCCGCAACAAGTTCTTCTTCCATAATTTCCTGTGACGGATTTACGCAGCCCAAAATTTCTTCACTCAATCTTATGGATAATTTTTCTTCCTGCAATTTTGAATACATTGCATCAGGCGAAGTTGCCTGTGCCAATTTTGATTTCAATTCTTCAAGTTCTTTCAGACCCGCAGAAATTTTGTCATTTAATTTTTTGCGGGAAACTGACGCCGGTGCTTCACCTTCAAGCTCCGATTTAATTTTTGCAATTCTTTCTTTTTGATCTCTTATTTTACTCTGAATTTCAAGGCAAATGTCATAAGGAGATTGTTTTGGTAAAAGCATTTTTTCCATTTGGCTTTTAAAGGTAGAAATATTTATCACGTCAGCGTTGGAATTTGCCCCGGAACCGTCAGCCGCTTTCATAAAAATACAGTGGCACAAAAGCTGTCCGTCATCATTTTCCGCCTCTTGCATACTGTAAAGTTCCCAGTCATTCATAGACATTTCGTTCAAAAGATTTTGAAGTTCCTGAGTGTTTTCAGCCGAACAGGTTTTTATGACATACTGCATTTTTTTGTTAAACATATTTACTCCTTAATAAGAAATTTTATCGCTTCAATCGCGGTTTTAATCGCCTTATCGGTATCGTGAACGACAGGATTTTCAAGATTTAATTTTTCACGTTCCTGATTTGCGACCGCCAAAAATACCGAACCGACTTTCACTCTGCGAAAACTTCCCGCAACAAACAACGCGGCGGATTCCATTTCCGAGGCTACGCACCCCAGTTTTTTCCATGCCTCCCACTTATTCAAAAGTTCGTATCCGACAGGCATGCTTTCGGGATTATGCTGACCGTAAAACGAATCTTTACACTGAACAATACCCGTATGATAATTGTGTCCCAAATCTTTTGCGGCTTTTATGAGTGCATTTGTAATATCCAAATCCGCTACGGCAGGGAATTCAATCGGTGCATATTCTTTTGACGTACCTTCCATTCTCACCGCACCCGTAGCAATCACGATATCTCCGCCTTTTACGTCAATATCAATACCGCCGCAAGTTCCGACACGAATAAAATTTTTCGCACCGATATTTGCAAGTTCTTCCAACGCAATAGAGGCGGAAGCTCCGCCTATACCCGTTGATGTAACACTAACCTTTACCCCGTCAAGATATCCCGTATACGTGGTAAATTCGCGTCTGTCACCGACTAATTTTGCATTATCAAAGTATTGGGCAATTTTTTCACACCGCTTGGGATCTCCCGGTAAAATAACAAACTCACCGACATCACCCGATTTTAAACCGATATGATATTGCTCACCGTTTTGTGAATATTTCATTTAGCTCCTTAATACTGAGATGATTTTAATTTCTGGATTACCAAATCAGAAATATCAACTCCGCCTACAAAAATAACTCTGTAATCAACAATCGCATCAAGTCTTTGGTCTACCAAAACCTGTTTTGCCGCTGCCTGAATTTTGTTATAAACCTGTTCTTCTTTTTGAGCTTTCAATCTCATATAAGCATCTTCTTTGAGTTTAAATTCACGTGCGGTTTGTTCTTCAAAGTTTTGTTTCTTCAAAGGTGTATCCAAAGATTTGTACTGTTTTTCTTTGTCAACCATAAACTGCTGCATTTCCAACGCTTTTGAATCAACTTCCTTTACAGCTTGTTGAGCAAAAGGGAAATTTTCCTGAACTTTTTGATAATCAATATAACCGACACCCGCAGCGTTTGCCTTCAAACCCAAAAGCAATGCGCCTGCCAATAATACCGTCAAAGTAGATTTTTTCATTTTTTATGCCTCCGTTAATACATTATATCGCCTACACCAAAAGTAAAGTAACCCGCTCTGTTTCCGCTTCTGCCCGGATTTGTGAGCGGAAAACCGTAATCTATTGACAACGGTCCCATTCCCGGAATATAAAGTTTCAAGCCGACACCTGCTGCAACCGCATATCCGGGTCTGTCGTATATTCTGTCCGTAGCCTGCTGATTGAACACTTTACCTGCATCAGCCCATACGGTAAATCTCATATTGTTTAAGAAATTAACTCTTGTTCTGTCCATAAACGGTATCGGTGTAGCAAATTCGGCACTACCCATAATAAACGCGTTACCCGTACCTACACCGCTCATTTTGAAACCTCTGACCGTATAAGGACCACCCAAACGGTAAGCCATTACCTCAGGCATATTACCGTGAATTTTTCCTCCGCCTTTAACAGTGAACGATAACGAAGATTTTTTTGCAACAGGTATATACTGTTTTACCATACCCGTCAACTTACCGTGAGTTTTGTTAAATCCCGACAACCCGAAGGCTTCGTCAAATTTCAAACTTGCCATGGTTCCGCGTCTTGTCACGGTAGCATTATCACGCGTATCATATAACAATCCCGGAGTTAACGACAGGAACAATCCGCCGTCTAATTGTTTTGCACGTTCGCTTATCGGAATATTATATTCGTTAAATAAATTGGTAATCTTGTTTTTGTCGCCTTCGCCAACATGAATATGTTCAACACCGAGAGAGAATGTACTCATTACGTTTTTGTTAAACTTCATTCTGTGTGCAATGGTTGCCTCTGCACCGATACGTCTTTCTATTGCAAGCGGAATCTGATAACTTCCGAAATCTCTATAGAAAATTTTGCTCATCAAAGATGTATCGGCATTATAAAAATACGGTTTGAAATAGCTCAATTCCGCCTGAATGTTCATTCTTCTTTTAATTGATGCATCATTAAGAATTACACCCGTACCTGCAATACCGTTGAGTGAAATTCTTTCCGCTCTGCCCAAAAAGTTGTTGTCTGCAACACCGACAGATGCAAAAAGCCCCGTAACCGAGTCGATACCACCGCCGACGGAAACCGTTGCGGTTCTTTGTTCTTCAACGTTAATTGTAATATCGTACTTGTCGGGGTCGTCCGTCGGTTCAATTTCTCTCGTTACGTCTTTGAATGCCTGTGTTGCGTACAGTCTTACCAAATCGCCTTTTAAGACGTTTTCGTTATAAACCGAACCGGGTTCTGTCAAAACGTTGCGTTCGATAACGTAATCTTTTGTTTTTTCGTTACCCGCAATCATGATTTTGTTGATTGTACCTTCTTTTATGTCAATATTGACTGTTCCGTCAGGGTCGTCCGATACTGAGTCAATACGCGCAAGAATGTAACCTTTTGAACTGTAGCAATCTTGAATTTTTGCGATAGCTTCATTTAATTCACCGATATTTTGTGGTTTACCTTTCATAGGCAGAAGATAGCTTAATATTTCATCAGTTGAGACAACAGTGTTTCCTTCGATAGTAAAATCGGTGACGGGTGCATTTTCTTCAAGAATAATTTTTAGCGTAACCGTTCCGTCAGAGTTGTTGACGGGAACAGCCTTCATTTTTTCGGTAAAATAACCCATTGCATAGATAGCTTTGAGGTCGGATTGGACGGCAATACGGGAATATTTGTCACCCGCATGCAAAGACATATTTTGCAGGATAAGCGAAGTGTCAATAGCGTTGTTACCCATGATTTCAATGTTTTTGAGAATACGGGTATCATCTGTCGTACTGACTGATGCAGAAGTTTCGGGTGCGGGGTCATAGCCGTACTGCGTAGCAGAAGGCGGCTGCAAATCGTGGACTTCGTAATCCACGGTATCTCCCCAAAAACTGCCTTTTGCCTGTGTCTGCATCGGACATAAAATCGTCAAAAGCAGGGCTATTATTGATATGTATAGTTTATTTTTTGAATTCAAAAATTTTCTGCCTTAAAAACTTCTACTATCCTAAAGACATTATAACATTAATAAAAAAAAAGTGAAATAAAAATTTGTAACAATAACTTTTTTGTATGAAAAATTAATTTTTAGCAAATTTTTTCCTGTCAAACAATTTGTCAAAATCCAAATCCAATGCATTCATAATGGCGATAATAACGGATAAAGAGGTGTTTATTTCACCGCGTTCAATAGTTCCAACAACCTGCCCGTAAGAAACACCAATTCTTTCTGCAAGCTGTTCTTGTGAGAGCCCTGCACGATTACGCTCGGCACGAAGGTTATGACCAAATTCTTTCAAAATTTCGCTTTTATCCATAAGAAAATTTTAGATATTGACAAAATTAAATCTACAATGTATCATTTGCTTAATACATAATATATATTGTATTTAGTAATAAATAAGTTGTAATTTTATAAAAATAAGAAAGGAAGATTATGAAAAGATTTAGCGATTTTACAAAATTAATCCCCTCGCCCCAACGGGGAGAGGGAGCATTTGCAGGCGGAGCCGTACAAATGCGGGTGCGGGGTAAGAAAGCCGCCTTCACCCTTGCCGAAGTCGAAAACAATTCCTCCCCTAATCAGGGGAGGCAAGGAGGGGTAAACGATGTTTCAGATACATTGAATGATTGTTTACCCACCCCAATCCTCCCTAATCAGGGAGGGAGCAGAGATAAATTCCCTCGCCCCTTGAGGGAGAGGGTTAGGGAGAGGGGTCAAAAATGTGCCTTTACTC
>CADBNI010000058.1 GCA_902795965.1 uncultured bacterium | reverse complement strand
GTGGCACTCTGCCGACGAGGACGATTAAGTATCGTCCGAGGAGAGGGGTAGCGTGCTCGAGCAAAACGTAAGTTTTGCGATTGAAAACTGAATAAATCGGGACGTGGCGCAGCTTGGTAGCGTGCTACCTTGGGGTGGTAGAGGTCGCAGGTTCAAATCCTGTCGTTCCGACCATTTAAAAAGCAGAAGTTAAGACTTCTGCTTTTTTGCATTTTTGAATAATGCTTCATAGCAACAAGGGGCAATAGTTAACCCGCACTGTAAGCATACATAGTCTTTGAAAAAATCCTCTTTTCCCCAGCTCGGATGATTGCATTCTTTATCACCCCATTCTTTTTGAAGTCTTTCTGCTTCTTTCGTTGATATTCTCATCATAATTTTTAACCTCCTATTTTATTATACTCTCTAATTTATTATGTTTCATTTTATATTTTTCTACATCAGTATTATGATTTTGTAAAAATCATTTGAAATTTTTTGCAAATAGTTGTATAATTTTCAAGTAACAATATTTTGAAATGAGGTTTATATGAAATTACACATGCAGATTCTTATAGCTTTGGGGCTTGGGATTAAGAGAAATTGGCATATTTTCTTCGGGATTATCCTCGGTATTTTGGTTGGAATATTCCTTCACGGCCGCGAGTTCCCTTATGTAGCAACTATTTTGACATTTATCGGTCAGGTATTTATCCGACTTATTCAAATGGTCGTTATTCCGCTTGTTGTTTCTGCAATAGTAATCGGTATTACGAGTGTCGGTGATAACAGACAGTTGGGTAAATTCGGCTCAAAAATGATTTTGTATTACGGTATAATCACTACCATCGCCGTTTCTATCGGTGCAGTTTTGGCACTTGTGTTTAAACCGGGTGTCGGTGCGGCTCATTATATTACGGCGAATGCGGCAAGCGAGGTTCAAACTTCGGTTGCTAACGCAATTACTCAACAACAGGGTAATATATTAAATATATTCCTCGGTTTTATCCCGAACAATCCGATACATTCCTTTGCAATGGGTAATATGGTATCAATTATCGTTTTTGTTTTGATTTTTGCGGTTGCGCTTGCGAAAGTCGGAGACGTAAACAGACCGATTGTTTCGTTCTTTGAGTCCGTTTTTGCTGCAACAATGAAAATAACCGATTGGATTATGTACTTTGCGGCTCCCGGTGTATTTGCTCTGACTGCAAGTGCGGTTTCAAGTTTTGGTATTGATATATTTGCAAGTATTTCAAAATATTTGTTGGTATTGTTTATCGGATTTATGCTGCAGCTTTGTGTTGTATATCCTCTGTTTTTGAAATTCTTCTCAAAAGTAAATATTATAATGTTATATTCTGCGGTTGCCGAAGCAATGATGGTTGCATTCGGTACGGCAAGTTCTTCTGCGACATTGCCTTTGACTATCGCATGTTGCGAAAAACGCGGAATTTCTCATAAAATTTCAAGTTTCGTATTGCCTTTGGGTGCTACTTTGAATATGGACGGTACGGCTTTGTTGCAAACGGTTGCGGTAATTTTCCTTGCACAGGCTTACGGTGTTGCTTTAACTCCGTTCCTTGTAATTGAAATCGCTTTGTTGGCAATGATTGCATCTTCAACTTGTGCGGGAATCCCCGGTGCGGGCTTGATTACTATTGCATTAATCCTCAACGGAATGGGATTAAGCCCCGAACAGTTGGTGGCAGGTTTTGCGTTCTTGTTTACGATTGAAAGAATTACGGATATGATGAGAACCCTTATCAACGTAACTTCTGATACTGTTGTAGTTGCTGCTATTGCAGATAACGAAAACGAGATTAATTACGATTTGCTCAACAATCCTGCAGCTTACGAAGATATAGCGTAAAAAAGCAGTAGAATAAATAAGTTTATATAGGAATAACTCAAAAAAGTTGTTCCTATATTTTTTATAAAAAGCCACAAAAAAAGAACCCTTGAGGTTCCCGACTACCGTTGTTGATTTAAAATTTTAACACATACCTTTTGCCATTGAATAAAATATTTTCATTCTTTCTTCGTCATTTTTTATGAAGTCGAGTTTGTTGATAATGTATTTGTACATATCGTCTTTGCTGATTTCTTCGGGGAATGAAAATAAATCGTTTGCACAAATTCCGAGTACATCAAGGATATTTTGTAATGTCTGTGAAGTCATAAATGCTTTTCCTGTTTCAATACTGCTGAGAGTTTTGGTAGCAATACCAATACGCTCGGCAAAAACCTCCTGACTAAATCCCCTCACTTTTCTTAAATTCCTAATGCGCTCGCCCAGTTTTCTCTGAATGTCGTTTTCCATACTTCTCCTCCATTCTAATTTGTTAATTTTTATATTCTAACCACCTTAAACATCTTGACATAAGACGTTTGGAGTAATATAATAGTATAAGAAGGAGGGTTTATGAACAGTAAACACAAATTAAATGCTTTCACCCTTGCAGAGGTATTAATCACCCTCGGCATTATAGGTGTTGTCGCGGCGGTCAGCATGCCGATTTTGATTCAGAATGTCAATGAGCGTGTTAATGCGGAACGCGAAGCAAACATAGCTTTTAAAATTAATCAGGCAATGGAAAAGATGAGAGCGTTGGGACTTTTAAATGCAAGTTACGGAACAACCGAGGCGTTTGTAGACGAGTTGCAAAACCATTTGAAAATTGCAAAACGTTGCGATTCAGCGCATATCGCAGAATGCTGGCCTACATCTACGGTAATTGATACGACAGGTGAAGAATATGACGTAAGTGATGCAAAAACGGGTAAAGATTTGCAGTTTAAAGACAGAACAACAAACAATGTCGGTATTGTGCTTGCAGACGGAGCAGCATTAATTCTTAATTATGATCAAAATGCACCGACATTTGATGTAGGTGATGCTATATCCGCATCAAAAGATGCAGTAGGCGGTAAATTTTATACAACAAATCTTACCGCAGGGCTTGCTTATGTAACGGATGTCAACGGTAGAAAAGGCCCTAACAGTCAGGAAGAAGGTAAAAGAAACGACATCAGAAGTTTTAACGGAGCAAAATTCGGAACGGGTTGTGCGGGTGTTAAAACAAACAACGGAACATGCGTATTCCAAGTACAATCAGCGGGATATGTAAATTGTGCTGATACAAGCGGAGAAGATTACAGTTATTGTTCACCCACACCAAGCGGACGCACGAACGATTATTGGGCAGGTGCAAAGAAAGCATGTGAAAGCATGGACATGAAACTGCCGACATTTGATGAACTTGTGAACCTCATGAAGAACGAAACTTGGGATAGCAAATCTCTCAACTATTACTGGTCGTCCACTGAGTACTCCTACAACCCTATAGATTACGCGAGTGTCGTGAGTGGCAATGGTCGCAATACGGGCGGCGAGAACAAGAGTAGCAGCGTTCGCGAGGTTGTGTGTGTAGGTAAGTAAGGCAGCTATGCAATTGAGAAGTTAGGCAGCTAAAAACTAAGAAACTTTTCCCTCGCCCCTTGCGGGAGAGGGAAATTTTTCAATGCGAAAACGAAGTTTGAGCATTAGAAAAATGGGTGAGGGGTTCAACCCGCC
>CADBNI010000057.1 GCA_902795965.1 uncultured bacterium | reverse complement strand
TAAGCCATACCTCTAACCCTCTATACATCTGATTGAACCCCTCACCCGAATTTCTAATATTCGAGCAAGCTCTCATATTGAAATTCTGCCCTCTCCCACAAGGGGAGAGGGGGAGAGGGCAAGGGGCGAGGGAAGAATATTAATAGGAGAGGGTAAATAATAATAGAGGATTAACCTTTTACATGATAATGGCTATACCTCTCTCCATACATCCATACCTCCGTTAAAACTCCTCACACTAACCTTCTATTAGGGTAATGAATATTTATTTTCATGTTATTATAATATGGAGGTAAATTATGAAAATAGCTTTATTAAACCACGGTTGTGCAAAAAATTTGGTCGATTCGGAGCTTATGCTCGGGCTTTTGGCGCAAAGAGGTCACGAGGTTACTCTTGATGACAGTGCTGCCGATATCGTTGTCGTGAACACCTGTTCATTTATTCACGATGCGGAAAAAGAGTCCGTTCAGTCAATTTTACAAATGATTAAAGACGGTAAAAAAGTTATCGTAACAGGTTGTCTTCCTCAAAAATATAAAGGAGAACTCAAAAAAGCTATCCCCGAAATCGCTGGTATGGTAGGAACTTCCGATATAAAAGAAATTGTTGATATCGTGGATAAAATTACGGGCAAAAAAGAATACTTTGAAAAAGTTTCCGAAAAACCCGAATATATCTATCCCGAAAACGTTGAACGTCAACAAATTACCGTTGGTTCAAGCTCTTATATAAAAATCGCAGACGGCTGCAATTATCATTGCGGTTACTGCATAATTCCGCAGCTTCGCGGTGAATACCGTTCCCGCTCTATCGAAAATATTGTTGACGAGGCAAAAAATTTGGTGAAAAAAGGGGTTACGGAAATCGTTCTTATTGCTCAAGATACCACAAGTTACGGAATTGATATTTACAAAAAACTTGCTCTGCCCGAACTTTTGGAAAAACTTAACGAAATTGAAGGCTTGGGCTGGATAAGAATAATGTACGCATACCCCTCAAATCTTACGGACGAACTGCTTGAGGCTATCGCAAGACTTGACAAAGTTGTAAAATATATTGATATTCCGCTTCAGCATTCAAACCCTCAAATTCTTGAGGCAATGCGCAGACCCGTATCGGATTATGACGAATTAATCAAAAAAATCAGAGCAAAAATTCCGAATGTCGCAATCAGAACAGCATTTATTGTCGGATATCCGGGGGAAACGGACGAACAGTTTGAGGAATTGTATGAGTTTGTAAAACGTGCAAGATTTGACAGAATGGGAGTTTTTGAATACTCAAGAGAAAAAAATACGGTTTCTTACTCTATGGATTGTCAAATCCCCGCAAAAATCAAAAAACAACGCAGAAACAAACTGATGAAACTTCAACAAAAAATTTCGAGGGAAATCAACGAAACTTATGTCGGGAAAATTATTCCCTGTATAGTTGAAGGTTATGCTGATGACGGGTTTGTAATGCTCAGATCCGAACATGATGCTCCCGAGATTGACGGTATGGTTTACGCAAAATCGGAAAATCCCGTAGTGCCGGGGGATATCGAAAATGTTTTGATTGAGCGTGCCGACGATTACGATTTGTACGGAGTTGTACAATAATATATTTTTATGTATGATGAAGAAGAAGATAACCATTTTTTGTCATTCTGAGGCTGAAATTTATGAGATTCTTCGCTAACGCTCAGAATGACAGACAGCCGAAGAATCTCATAAAATATTAAAGGTTAACTATGGAATTTGTTGAGAATAGAGAAGTAGAACAGGAACAGTTAAAAGCGATATTTCAGGATATGGTGAAGTATTCACCGTCAAAAATCTGCGGAATGTTGGGAAATGCCCTGATAGTTCCCGTTTACACAAGTTTATTGACACCCGATCAATATGGTTTGTATTCTTTGTCGATTGCGGTTTTGTCTTTCTTGTGTATTATTTTTTCCGATTGGGTCGGACTTTCTGCTTTGAGATTTTTTAAACATCATCAAATGACCCAGGACATGCCGAAATATTTGACGACTATTGTTACGATTTTGGTTTCAAATTTGTCTTTAATGTTTATTTTATCTTATATTTTCAGACAAAATTTTTATGATTTCTTCCATATACCGGTAAAGTATTTCTTTGCAATATTATTGTTAATAATTCCCGTTGCAATAAGAGCGTTGTTATTCCAACTTTTGAGAGCGCAGTTGAAATCTGTTTCGTTCACGATTTCTACTATCGCAAACCAGATTATGACAATTTTGTTGTCGATTTTCTTTGTTAAAGTTTGCCATTTTGGTGCGATTGCAATGCTTTTGGGTATGGCGGTTTCTATTTCGTTGACGGATTTGCTTTTAATTTATCAGAGTAATATTTTGTCGTGGTTTAAGATTCAAAAAATTGAATGGCCTTCGGTTTTACCGATTATGAAATACGGTATTCCGATAGCGGCAACATCTTTGAGTGCTTGGATAATAAATCAGAGCAACAAAATAATTATGAATAATATTCACGGATTTTCACAGGTAGGTTTGGTCGGTGTTGCGTACAGTTTGACTTTGCCGTTGTTGATGACTATATTTTCCATAATTACCGTTGCTGCAATCCCCCGTATTATAAATATGTATGAGGAAAAAATTGACGTAAGACCTATTATTTCAAGGTTTACGGGATATTTTGTATTGATTGCGTTACCTGCTATTACGGTAATATCTTTATATTCAATGGATTTTGTAAGAATATTTTCTTCAAATGCCAAGTTTTATGATGCTTTCAGTTTAATTCCGTATTTTGCTTTCGGAACTTTCTTTATGGCGATAACGGATTATACAACGTTGCAATATCATCTTGCGAATAAGACTTATATTGATTTTATAATCAAGTTGACTTCGGGTATTATCGGTGTAATTTTGAATATTGTGTTAATTCCGAAATACGGGCTTTTGGGTGTAGGTATAGCAACTTTGAGTGCAAATTTGTCATACTTTTTGCTCAGTTTGATAATTGTTTTGCCGGGATTAAGATTGATATTCCCGATGCTGACGTTATCACGAATACTTTTGGCATTTGCACCTCTTGCGGGATTGTATTATTTGTTCGGTAAATTTAGCGTCATGCCTGCGGCATGCGAAATGATAGTTTTGCTTGTTGTTTTCTATGCTTGCTATTATGCGTTAGCAAAAACAATAATGAAACGTCATTAATAATGTATTTTTTACAATTCTTTACATTATAGCAAGAAAAAATCTTTAGGGATTTTATATGAGAGCATGCAATTATATTAAGTAATTGTAATAAAAAATGGAAAATATTTTTTGCTCTTGGTATGATAGGCATGCAAAAATATATTGAATTTTAGGGAAAAGTTCGAAAGGAATAAACATGATACAAGTAAAAGCCGGAAAAAGAAAAGCAGTTGCGTCAGCGTTGACATTCTGTTTCTTCTTGCAGCAATCATTCTGTTTGCAGGTATTGGCTACCAATATTTCGCCTACGGCAGGTATTACATCAAACAACGGTGTGTATGACATTTATCCTACCGCAACAAACGGTAAAGCAAACGGTGTAGGTTACAGAAAATATTTGAATTTTGATTTGAGTCAGGGTGATGTTGCAAACCTGATTTTTCACGATAAAATTCACGGGAATGATATTTCAACATTTGTAAACCTTGTTGATAATAAGATTAATATTGACGGTATTGTAAATTCCGTAAATGCTTCAAAAGGCTTTACGAACGGACATGCCGTATTTATCTCGCCGAACGGAATGACGGTCGGTTCGAGCGGTGTTTTGAATGTAGGTTCTTTATCTGTTTTGACTCCCGATTCGACTTCTTATGAAAATTATAAAGGTGATGTTACAACGGCTTCGCTTGCTGCTAAGTATGCAAATTATTTGAACGAAGGTACGGGACTTGTAAAAATTGACGGTAAAGTTTTGGCAAGAAACTTTGTTGATATCAATGCTGCAGGTGTTGATGTATCGGGCAGAGTTATGTCGGGTGTAAATAATTCCGATTACATAAGCTCTAATTCTCAAGCTAATGCTTTGTTTAATCAACTTGTAAATACCGACAATATGAATATGGGTAATTCTTTTGCAAGTTCAAACGGTTCGATAAAGATTACTTCATACGGTTCGGGTAACGGAACTGCTGTTTCAGGGCTTATGAAAAATTACGGCAACGGAAATATTGAAATTACGAACAAGGGTTCGCAAGGTATCAATATTTCGGGAACGACTAAAAATCCCGCAGGTCAAACGTTGCTTGTAAATACTAACGGTGAAGTTAATGTTACGGGCTTGGTTCAGAATAAAGGCGGACTTTTGTCCGTTGATAATACGGGAAGCGGTGTTTTGATTGCTTCCGCAGGTAAACTTGAAAATACAAACGGTGATTTGGTTGTTAAAAATACGGGAGCAGACGGAGTTACCGTTAAACCGAATGCAAATATTTTGAATAATACCGATGGTGTTTATATTACAAACTCGGGTGCTAAAGGTGTAAATGTCGAAGGGCATGTTACGGGTAACGGCATTGATATTGATAACAAAAATTCCGATGTTCTTATCGGTTATTCGACAGGCAAAGATTATTTGAAATCTTCAAGTGACGTAAATATTAAAGTTAATAACGGAAATGTTTATAACTACGGAACGAAAGCAAACCTTATCAAGGCGAACGGAAACCTTGATATCAACACTCAAAACGGTGCAATCGGTAAAGAAGTCGGACCTTGTGTCGGCGGTGTTTGCACAGGTATAAATGAAGATGCAAGAGATTTGACAAAATCTATCAACACTACGGTTGACGGTACGATTAAAGCAATCAGTACAAAAGGTTCTAATAAATCTTTGGTAAATATTACAAGCTACGATACCGATATGAATGTTGACCAAATCAAGGCTGACGGCAGAGTAATTCTTCTTGCCGACAGTCAGACAAAAGGTTCAAGAGCTTATGATATCGTAAACAGAGCATCAAGCAACAACCCGAACGTTGAAGGTACCGGAATTTCCATGATTGTAAGCGGAAATATCGGTGAGGCAAACAAAGCTCTTACTTTCAGACAAAACGGGGTTCAAACAAACTTTTACGGTGATGATGCAAGATATGCTCACCAAATGAACCCGAACAACAGATTGGGACAAGGTGTTGATGTTCTTGCAATCGGTGATGTTAATATCAAAGGTGAAGATGCCGCAAACGGAAGCAAACTCGATACAAATGTTTGTGCAATTATTTCAAGAACGGGTGATGTAAACGCAGAATTTTCAGGCGATACTTACATTGAAGAAACTACCGCGAAAAATAATATTGATATTACAACAAGAGGTAAAAACCTCTACGTTAACCATTTGGGTGAAGCTCCCACAACTTACAAAAATAACAGAAATGACTATTACGGTCCTAACAATAATATAATCCCCGAAAAAGCAAAATTGACGGCTTTGGATTTGGGAAGCTATTGGAGCGAAAGCGAAAATCCTCAATACAGACATGCTGCTGATTCTACAATCGTAGTTAAAAACGGTACTTTGAGAGGCAAAGGCGAAGGCAGACCCGCTCACGAACAGGATTTGACACTTGTTGCGGATAACGCTTACGCAGGCGGTTACTACTTTAATATGGGTAAACACAGAGGGGCTGACAAGTTAACTACCGTTGTTAAAGACGATACAACAAATCCTATTAATACCCCCGACAATACTCCGATTTCTATTAGGGGTAAAGCAGTAAGACCTGACGATGTTACTGCAATCGGTAAAGATGAAGATGATCGCAACTACTATTACGGCGGAAGCTCACAAGGTGATGATGAAGGATATGACGGATATAAAGATCCCGCTAAAAAAGGTACGGAAGATGATGATGACAACCTTGTAGTTCCTGTATCTGAAGATCCTGAAGTGGTTGTTGATACTGATGACGATACTGATACGGATAACGATACCGATAGCGATATGGATACTGATACGGATATTGACACCGATACCGATATGGATAACGATTCGGATACCGATACTGATACTGACTTAGACAGTGATACCGATATTGATACGGATACGGATATGGACAGTGACTCTGATACTGATACCGATATTGACACGGATATGGATACGGATTCCGATACCGACACTGATACCGATACCGATATGGACACAGACTTAGACAGTGATACGGATACGGATATTGACAGTGACACCGATATGGATAACGATTCTGATACCGATACTGATACGGACTTAGACAGTGATACCGATATTGACTCCGATACGGATACTGATGCTGATACGGACTCAGATACCGACACTGATGTCGATACAGATATGGATACCGATACAGATACCGATATAGATACGGATACAGATTCAGATACGGATATTGACAGTGATTCCGATATGGATAGCGATTCGGATACCGATACTGACACGGACTTAGACAGTGATACCGATATCGACTCTGACACGGATACGGATAGTGATACTGACTTGGATACCGATACGGACAGTGATACCGATACAGATACAGATACGGATATTGACACCGATATTGATACCGATACGGATACAGACAACGATTCGGATAACGATAATGATTCGGACAATGACTCCGATAGCGATAACGACTCTGATACGGATAGTGACTCGGATATGGATAGCGACTCCGACAGTGATTCTGACATAGACAGTGATACGGATGTCGACTCGGACAGCGATAATGACAACGATACCGATACGGACAGTGACACCGATACGGATACTGATATGGATACCGACACGGACTCTGATACTGACACAGATACTGATACCGATATAGATACGGATTCCGATACTGATGATGACAGACCTGAAGGTAAAGATACTTATAAACAAAGAGTTCTTGACAATCCGATTTACTCAATCGACAAACGTCAATATATGAGGTTCAGCACAAGTCAGAGTGATACACCTATCAGTTTGGCGGAAAATTCTCAGATTGACTCTGTAATCGACATTTCAAGAGGCGGTATTGCGGTATCACACCACAACGGAGTTAAAGTCGGTGATGTAATCCCCGTACAAATTCAATACGGCGACTTGAATATTGATACGAGCGTAAAAGTTGTATCAGCAACCGACAGACGTGCGGGAACAGAGTTTATCAATCTCGATCAGGCAACTCAAAACAAGATATTGTATATGAATATGATGCTTGAGGAACAGTTTGCCGCAAAAGCCAATAACTTATCAATGAGATAACATTAAATAAAAACGAGGAGGTCGAAAGACCTCCTTTTTTATTATTAATTATTACCGTCATTAGCCGTATAATAATATTTCGTGCGCAAAGCGCACCGATAATGGCTATACCTCTATACCTCCATACCTCTATTCTTCTAAATTATACATAACTTGCGTGGCGGGTTCTGTATGCCATGTTTCTTTGCATAATTCTTTGGGTTCTTGCGTCAAGATATCCTGCAGGTGCGGGTCTTTTTTTAGAAATCGCATCCATTGCTTTGTTTTGCGTAAATACTGCAGCTATGTTTGTAATGCTGCCGCCCAATTTTTCGATTTCTTTACCCCAGTTTGTCGAGGCTTTGGGAACATCAATTCCTGCGATTTTGTTTTTAAAGTTTTTACTTACTTGTCTGTTAAATTTACCTTCGGAGATGGTTTTGTTTGTAATGCCGTCTTTTTTCAGTTCGTTTGAAACGTATTTGCCGTTTGTAAGTTCGGCTTTTCCTTCAGCGTTAAGGATGAGTTTGTTTGCATCAGCTATTGATTTTTGGCTTTCTTGGTATGCTGTTTTTGCTTTGTCAAATGCCCCATTTTTATTTTGTGCCGCAAATTCTTTCATGTCGCTGAATTTTGTCAAACCTTCCTGACCTTTCATTTGATTACGTAAATCTGCAGTTACATATTTTCTTGCCTGTTTTTCGGTCATTCCACCAAGCTGATTGTTTTCTGCCATTTCATTAACAATATTTTTTGCTTCGATTTTTGCGGCAAGTTTTTGGGTTGCGGCTTGACCTTGCTTGTCTATGGCATCAAATGTTTTTCCGATATCTTTAGTACCTTTTGCGGCTGCCATACCGGATTGGGCTGCTGCTGCGACACTTTGCATTGCGCCTAAAATATTTCCGTCAGCGGCATAGGCTGCTGTTTTTGTCACGTTTGCGGCTGCCTGACCGTATTGACCGACAAGTTCCGCTACGGCTCCGACTTTTTGCATAACCGTACCGACAGCAATCAATGCTGCCCCTGCACCGCCAAGCCAGCTTGTGGAAGAACCCAATGCGACCAACAATTTTCCCGCAAGTCCGAGTGCTTGACCGCCTGCTTGAGTGTATGATGCGATTTCTTCAACCTTGTTTGCGACTTTTATTATTCCGCTTGTAGAGGATTCTTGGCTTTGAAGTGCTTTTGTGTTGGCTTTTTGGGTTTTGATGTAGAAGTTGTTTGTACGATTCATTCTCCTCAAAGTTCTTGAGGAACTTCTTTGGAGCGAATAAATCATTTTGCCGTTTTGTTGTAATTTCCCGACTTTAGCACCGATTAATGATTGCAAATCTTTTGCTTTGCCTGTGTCCGAGCTGTCGCCGTTTTTGTAACCGTTTGATGCCAAGAGTGAATCCAATTCATCTTGAGCTTGTTTAACCTGTTGGTTTGTTTCTTCGGTTTCTTGAATTATTTTGGAAAGTTTTTCGTTATCGCGTTTGAGTTGAGATTGTTGAGTTTTTACGGTTGATGCAAATTTTTTGTCGTCTTTAACCGTTTTTTGCTGCAATGATTTTGAATCCTGTGCAAATTTGTTAACGGTTTTGGTATTTTTTTCGGTTTCTTTTGTTGAACTTTCGGCTTTGCTTTGAATACCCGACATTTCGCTCATGGCTTGTTTACCGTCAGATACACTGCTTACATCCGAGAACATTTGTTCTTTTTGTTCTTTGCCTGATGTAGTTGTGGCTTTTGTCGGAGTTTTTTGCGGATTTTGTTTTTCGTTTAATTCTGCAAGGCTTCTGCGTGTGTTGAGTTCTGTGAGGTTTGCTCTGCTGCTTTCTCCGGGTTTCGGCGCGCTGAATACCGAACCTGTCATCAACAGGTAATCAGGTTTGGCACTTTGAGATGTCTTAGCCGATTTTTTGGCTAAGGCTAATTTGACTAATTGTGCCTTATTCGCGGTATTTACGTTGGAAACGCCCATAGCTCTCCTAATATCTCTCTTAAATAAATAAAAACTTCCAAAACCGCTTGATTTCAGCATGTTTGCATGTTGTTACATTTGTTTACAAAATTAAGAGGGTTTGAAGTATGGATGAATAGAGGTATGGCTATTTATGTGAACAAAGCTCACGAAAAGGACTGATATTCTAATTTTCTATTCTTCTTCTTGATAAATTTTTTTGTTCATGTTACGATTACCCCGTTGAAGGGAGATATGATATGAAATTAATGGAAGGTAAAAAGGGCGTAATTTTTGGAGTATCAAATACTCACGGTATTGCTTACGCTATTGCAAAACAGTTATTTGAAGCAGGTGCTGATATCGCGTTTACTTATGCGGGTGAGGCTATGGAAAAACGTGTAAGACCGCTTGCTGAAGAAATGAATGCAAAAATTATCATGAACTGTGACGTAACAAAAGAAGATGAGGTTGCTGCAGTTTTTAAAGAATGTGAAAGAGTTTACGGCAAATTGGATTTTGTTGTTCATGCCGTTGCTTTTGCGGCAAAAGAAGATTTGCAGGGAAGATTTATTGATACATCTCGCGCAGGCTGGGATTTGGCAATGGGTATCAGCGCATACTCTTTAATTTCACTTTGTAAGCATGCCGAACCTATCTTGAATGAAGGTGCATCAGTATTTGCTTTGACATATTTGGGTTCCGAATACGTTGTTGCAAACTATAATATTATGGGTGTTGCAAAAGCTGCACTTGAATCTTCAATGAGATATTTGGCATCTGATTTGGGTAAAAAAGGTGTCAGAGTCAACTGTATTTCTGCAGGTGCCGTTAAAACTCTTGCTGCAAAAGGTATTTCAGGATTTGATAAAATGCTTAAAGCAGCGGTTGCGAAATCACCTCTTAGCCGTAACGTTGCATTGGAAGATGTTGGTAAAGCAGGTCTTTACTTGGCATCAGACTTGTCAACAGGTACAACCGGTCAAATCTTGTATGTAGATTGCGGTTGTCACGCAGTTTATGCGTCTTTGGAAGAAATGGAAATTATTGCAAATTCTATTCCGAAAGCGTAGTGAAAAATTTTATTTGTAAAAAAGTCCTCTTAGGGGGGCTTTTTTATTTTGTTTGTGTTAATATGGTTTTGGAGAGGAATTATGACACTGACAAAAATTGAAGATTTACCTACCGTATACAATGCACAAGAAACAGAAGAAAGTATTTATAAGTTTTGGGAGGACGGAGAATACTTTAAGGCTGATGCGAAAAGCGATAAACCGCCTTACTCTATCGTAATTCCCCCTCCGAACGTTACGGGTGTTCTTCACATGGGGCATGCTCTTGATGAAACTTTGCAGGATATTTTGATCCGCTATCACAGAATGTCGGGCTTTGAAACTCTTTGGCTTCCCGGAACGGATCATGCGGGCATTGCAACACAAAACGTAGTTGAAAAAAAACTCAGAGAACAAGGGTTATCGCGCTACGATTTGGGTCGTGAAAAATTCCTTGAAGAAACCTGGAAATGGGCGAACGAACACAAATCCGCAATTCTTGATCAATGCAAAAGATTGGGTGCATCTTTTGACCGCTCAAGAGAGCGTTTTACGTTTGATGAAGGGTGTTCCGAAGCTGTCAAAGAAGTTTTTGTAAGACTTTATGAAAAAGGCTTAATCTACAAAGGAAAATATATCGTTAACTGGTGTCCTCGTTGTAACAGTGCGATTTCCGATGTTGAAACCGAATACGCAACCGAACAGGGGCATATGTGGGAAATTTCTTATCCCTTGAAAGACGAATCGGGTGCAATAATCGTTGCAACAACCCGTCCCGAAACTATTTTCGGCGACGTTGCCATTGCGGTTCACCCGTCTGATCATAAGTATTCGGAACTTGTCGGAAAGAAAGTTATAATTCCGCTTTCGGGCAGAGAAATCCCCATCATTGCAGATGAATACGTAGATAAAGAATTTGGTACGGGTGCGGTAAAAATTACTCCCGCACACGACCCGAACGACTTTGAAGTTGGTAAACGTCACAATTTAAAACCGATTTGGGTTATTAACAATGACGGTACGATGAAAGCGTGTAAAGAAGTTCCTCAAGAACTTCACGGGCTTGACAGATATGAAGCAAGAGAAAAAATTATCGGAATGCTTTCTTACAACAACTTCTTGTTGAGGACACGCGATCACGAACACAATGTCGGTAAATGTCAGCGTTGCGGAACGACTATTGAACCGTTACTTTCCGAACAATGGTTTGTAAAAATGGAACCGCTTGCGCGCGAGGCTATTGCAGCGGTAAAAGACGGCAGAATTAAATTTGTCCCCGAACGTTGGGAAAAGAACTATCTCGGTTGGATGGAAAATATCAGAGATTGGTGTATTTCTCGCCAATTATGGTGGGGGCATCAAATCCCTGCGTATTATCATAACGAAACGGGAGAAATGGTTGTTGCAAAAGAAAATCCTGATCCCGAACATTATACTCAGGACGGTGACGTTTTGGATACGTGGTTTTCGTCAGGTTTGTGGCCTTTTTCAACCATGGGATTTCCGAATACGGAAAGTGATGATTTCAAAAAATTCTATCCGACAACAACTCTTGTAACAGGATTTGATATTATTTTCTTCTGGGTTGCAAGAATGATTACAATGGGATTGGAATTTACGGGAAAAGCTCCTTTTTCAACCGTTTATATTCACGGATTAATCAGAGATGAAAAAGGTCAAAAAATGTCAAAATCCAAAGGAAACACGATTGATCCCGTCAAAATTATTGACAAATACGGTTGTGATGCTTTGAGATTTACGATGACATCTCTTTGTACCTACGGCGGTCAAGATATCAAAATGAGTGAAGAACGCTTTGAATACGGCAGAAACTTCGCCAACAAAATTTGGAACGCATCAAGATTTGTATTAATGAACCTTGACGGAATTGATGATAAAGATATTGATTTCAATAATTTGACAATCGCCGACAAGTGGATTTTGGATAAATTAAACAAAACGGCAAAAGAAGTTAATGCAAATATCAAAGATTTCAGAATAGGCGAAGTTGCTCACGTACTTTATGATTTCTTCTGGAATTCTTATTGTGACTGGTATGTTGAGATTGCAAAAATTCAGCTTGCTGATGAAAGTTTAAAACTCAATACTCAAAGGGTTTTGAGATATGTTCTTGACATGTCATTGAGATTGCTTCACCCGATTATGCCTCATATTACGGAAAAAATTTGGCAGTTGATGCCGAAGGCATCTAAACAGCTTGGAGGCGAAGAAGTTAAGAGTGCGATAATAATTTCAGAATATCCTGTTTACAGGCAAGAATTGGATTTCCCGAAAGAAGCTCAGGAAATGGAGCTTGTTTTTGAGACTATTACTTCGTTGAGAAACGTTCGTCAAAGTTTTAACATTTCACCGTCTGTAAAATGTAACATTGAAATTAGAGCAAATGACTCTGAAAAAGCTATATTTGAAGCTATTGAAGCGTATATCAAACGTCTTGCAAGAGTCGAAAATATATCTTATAATAATATGAATGCGGAAATTCCCGCAAAATCGGCAACGGCTGTTGTTTCAGCCTCAAAAATTATCATTCCGCTTGCGGATTTGATAGACTTGGATGCGGAGATTGCACGTCAACAGAAAAAATTGGATAAGTTGGTATCGGAAAAAACTTCTTTAAGCGGAAGAATTAACAATCCGAAATTCGTTGCAAATGCCCCAAAAGATTTGATTGAACAAACCAAATCGAGAATTGAAGAAATTGAAATTCAGGAAAAATCAATTTCCGATTTAATTTCTTCTCTTAAAGCGTAAATATACATTTAATAACATTCGGAACGGAATTATTGCCGTTTCGTCTGTTTTGCATGAAAGGAAAAAAATGACATACCTGATGAAAGTTACGGGCAGTTTTTATAATATTGCTCAAAGGAACGGGCAACATCTTGTGAGTTTACCCTTAAATGACGGAGCTGTTGCAAAAGTTCTTTGGAACGAAAACGGATACGATTATTTTGAAATTGAAAAAGGCTATGTAAGAGCAATGCATGGCATGCGTACGGATAAAACCGAAAAATTTTTGGAAGATTCGGAATCATTAATTATAAAACTGCAAAAAATTGTGAAACCTAAAATTGATGTAGTAAAACAGTTTGCAAATTCTATGAGTGCAGTTACCGGTCGTGCAGGCGAACATGTTAAGTAACTTTACGTAGGAACTTTACAAATTTTTCTAATTCTGCTATTATAACCCCATTGGTACAACGTCTTAGGACAGATTAGGCTTGAATATGACATCAAAGGAATTAGATTTTGAAGAATTGTTGAAACAGTATGATTATAAGTTTCAAAAAGGAGACCTTGTTAAAGGTATTATTTGCGGTTACGACAGTCAGGGGGTAATGGTTGATATAGGTGCAAAAACGATTGCCATTGTTCCCGAACGTGAAGCGGTTGAAAAAGGCGAAGATATCGAAGAAAAGTATAAAAAAGGCGAAGAATACGAATTCTTGATTATCAGAGAAGAAGACGAGGACGGAAAATTCCTCCTTTCCCGCAAAAAAGTTGATTTTGCTTACGCTTGGAAAGAGCTTGAAAAAGCTAAAGAAGCTGATGAAACCATTCTCGGTACTATTGCGGGAATTGTTAAAGGCGGTGTTCTTGTTGAAATTTCAGGCGTAAGGGGTTTTGTTCCTTCATCTCAGTTGAGGGCGAAAGAAACCGAATTGGAAGTTGGCGGGAAATTGGAATTGAAAATTTTGACCCTTGATGCTTCTCAAAACAACTTTATTTTATCTAATAAAAAGGTTTATGACGACAGTGCGGTAGAAGTGAGAAAAAATGTTTTCTCGCAAATCGAACCGGGTCAAATTGTTAAAGGTGACGTTGTCAGAATTACCGATTTCGGTGCGTTCATTGATTTGGGCGGAATTGACGGGTTGTTACCGCTCTCTCAACTTTCTTGGAGATGGATTGACCACCCGACGGATATTTTGCACGTAGGTGACAAAATTGATGTTGAAGTTATTGCGGTTGATCATGACAAACAACGTGTTTCTTTGAGTTTGAAAAATCTTGAACCCGATCCGTGGCTTGAAGCTGAAAAAAGTATTAAAGAGGGTGACAAGGTTGAAGGAACTGTTACAAGAATAAAACATTTTGGTGCGTTTGTGGAAGTTTTCCCGGGTGTGGAAGCGTTGTTACCGCATGCCGAAGTTGTTGAAATCCAAAACAGTAAAGATTGTATCCTTAAAGTCGGTGACAAGATTGATACGTATATTTTGAAATTCAATCCGACCGACAAACGTATTGCTCTAACTGCAAGCGAAGAAAAAACGACTGAGGAAGGTCAATCGGAAGAATAATTTTTAAAGAATATTTCGGAGCAAATTTTTTAGATTCCACGGGCTATCTTGGATTTGCTCCGATTTTTTATGTATAATTTTTATCCGACTTTTGGGCAATTACAAAAAATTAAACTTTCTATGGATTATAGTTGTTTAGAAAAAGTTCATAATTAAGTTGTATGAACTTATTGGACTATACAAGAAAACTATCCGAAAAAATCAGGTTTTACGACTCGTTGGCGCAAAACCCGTTTTCACAAAACCCTTTTTCCAAACCGATAAATCTCACGATTGTTTGGATTGAAGAAGAAAAAGAATTATAATTTGTGCGGATAATCTTTTTTTATTTCCCAACCGTCTAACATAAGTAAAGAAGAACATAAGACAGGACTGTTTTTGCAACCGTTCAAAGCATTTTGACGGGACGAAAATATATGGTTGTAGCTTGAATATACAATTACGTTTGTACAAAAAACTTTGTTTTCATTGCCACAATTTGCCTTTCTGTAATTATCGGTAAGATTAATAACAAAATAAAATCTGTCTCGTCCGGCTTCATTAGGTCTTTTGTCGCCATTGGTATCATAAACTATATCTATACACTCACCGTTCCAAATTGAAAAACTTGAACCGTCTGCAAGATAAACCCTTTTGAGTTTTTCATTATAATTCGTATTTTTCATATATGGAGCAATATATTTAAAGAAAAAATCTTTTTCGACATTTGCACTTTCCGGTTTTGTCCATGTTGTTGCTTCATTATTATCAAGTTCGGATAATTTAATCGCTTGTTCCATTGTAGAATAGAATTTTTTTAGTCTTGATGAAGTTTCAGCTTTTTTATAATTTTGAATTAATGCAGGCATGGTCATGACTGCCACAACCCCGATAATGCCCAATGTAATTAAAACTTCCGCCAAAGTAAAAGCTGAGTGTGAATTTGATTTTTTATACATACTTTTCTCCTTAATTTGGTTATCTATATTTTTTATTAAGTAGTCTTAATTATAAATTAAGACTACTATATTGATAGGAATTTGTCAATAACAGATAATGTTCTAATGGATAAAAAGAAAATTTTAGGGGCTAATATTAAGGCTGAGCGCAACAGAAAAAGATATTCGCAAGCGATTCTTGCGGAAAAATCTCAGCTCAGTCCTACGTCAATAAGTTTGATTGAAACAGGAATACAGATGCCGAGTGCCATCGCTTTGCTTGCAATATCAAGAGCATTGGAAATAGATATAAACGAATTGTATAAAGGATTATAAAATCTAAATCCTTTTCCCCGACTCTTTGTCAAAAAGATAGATATCCGAAGGGTTTATGCTCAATTCTAATGTGCTGCCGATATTGTAATCCGCGGGAAGTTTTGCGGAACATTTTTTGTCGCCGATATTGAAATAAACGATTTTTTCACTGCCCAAAAGTTCCGTAATATCAACATTAACAGTCATTTTAATCTCTCCGCCCGTAACAACTTTTTCGGGTCTGATACCGACGATACAGTTTTCGGGAACGTTATACGGAAAATCTTTACCGTCAATAAAATTCATCTGAGGTGAACCGACAAAACCTGCTACGAAAGTGTTTGAAGGATTGTTGTAAATTTCTTCGGGACTGTCGGCCTGTTGAATCACACCACCGTCCAAAACAACCACTCTGTCCCCCATTGTCAGAGCTTCGGTCTGATCGTGAGTTACGTAAATAAATGTTGTTTGAAGTTTTTCGTGTAATTTTTTTATCTCCGAACGCATTTGAACTCTCAACTTTGCATCAAGGTTTGACAAAGGCTCGTCCATAAGAAATACTTTCGGATTGCGTACTATTGCACGTCCGAGAGCTACACGCTGTCTTTGACCGCCCGAAAGCTGTTTTGGTTTTCTGTCCAAATATTCGCCCAAATCAAGTATTTCCGCAGCCTCTTTTACTTTTTCGTCAATAATTTTTTTATCAACTTTACGCATTTTCAGACCAAATGCGATATTTTCCCTTACCGTCATGTGAGGATAAAGAGCGTAACTTTGAAAAACGAAAGCGATATCTCTGTCTTTCGGGTGAACATCATTAACTTTTTTACCGTCAATAATAATTTCACCGTCAGTAATATTTTCAAGTCCCGCAATCATTCTCAAAAGAGTTGACTTTCCACACCCCGAAGCACCTACAAGTACAACAAATTCTTTGTCGTTAATCGTCAAAGAAACGTCATCTATAACCTTTTTTTTGTCATAAATTTTCGTAACGTTTTTTAAAATAACACTGCTCATTTTTATTCCTTTTCAACCGGCAGAATAATCGTAAATTTTGCACCCTTCATGACTTCCGAGTTTACTTTTATCGAACCTCCCATACGTTTAAGAATAGTGTATGCCGTTCCGAGCGTAAGCGAACGAAGTATTGTCTTTTTGTGAGCTTTGTCTAATTGAGTATAAGGCTCAAAAATGCCGTCTATTTCGGTTTCTGCAAGCCCCATTCCCGTATCGGTTAAAGTAATTCTTACATAAGAATTTTCATCAGCATTTTTGTATTGTTTTGCTCCGCTTTTCTCAACAGTTTCCGTATCCGGGTGATCAACTCTGATTGTAATCCCGCCCGCATCAGTCATTTTTATTGAAGTCTCAAGTATGTTTTGCAAAACGTTTTTCAAACAATTTTCATCACTATATACGGTCTTTTTGTTGAAATCTTCAAAATCATATTCTACCGTAAGATTTTTCTTATCCAAATCCAATTCTTTTGCTTTGACTGAAGTCTGTATTGCATTAATAAGGTCAAAAGGTTCGTTGTTATAATTAAACAAAGATGACTCCGCCTGTGAAAAATTCAGAAATTTTTCCATAAAATATAAGAGTTCCGTAGAATTTTTGTTAATGATTTTTACGTATTTTGTTTGCTTATCGTTAATTTCACCACCCAATCCGTCGAGCAATGCCTGTGAAAATCCGATAATTGATTGAATCGGGGATTTTATTTCGTTGCCCAATTTTACGAGCATAGTATTTTTTTCTTTGTTCAAACGCCCCGTTTTTTCAGCGTTGGCAAGGACATTTGTCATTGCAGTAATATCTCTGATTGTAATAAAATACTGATCAATGTATTTTTTCGCATTCATCTCGATAAAAAATTCTTTACCTTCAATAGTAAATGCGCCGGTAACAACGGAATTGCGCCTTGAATAAGATTTCTCCGCCAATTCCATTCCGTTTGCAACCGTTTCGTTAAAATATAAACCCTTCAAGTCATTAGCACGGGCTTCAAAAATAATTGTAGCCTTATCATTTACCCAAACGATTTTTCCGTCACTATCGACAACAAAAACCGCATCAGGCAAATTTTTAATAACTTCTCGCGGATTTATATTACTAAACAAATTAGTAAAATTCATGGTTGCATTACTTCCTTTTATGTTGTATAATTTATATAACTTGTATATACTAAGTTGTTTTGACCGTAAAATAAATATAACATAAACACTTTGTAAAGAAAGATATTATATTAATTTTTGTAATTTTTTTTTAACAAAGTAGCAAAAAAATTTATTTAGGCGGTTTAATACTAAAAACGCGAAAGGATATTGCTATGAATGAAATCCCGAAAAATCCTGCGAGTATTGCACAACAAACTCAAAAAGTCGAACAGGTAAAGACTGAAACGGTACAAGAACCTGTTGCGGAACAACCTGTTGCGGAAGCTCCCGCGAAAGAAATTACTGAAATTCCTGACAATCCTGCCGACAGATCGGCTGTGAAAGTTGACAATCTTGAAAACGATTTGAAGATTTTCACTTCAAATCCCGAGTTGGCGCAAAAAGCACTTGAGGTTGCTCAACTTGCAGAAAAAAGATATGCCGATGCAGGTGTTCAAGATGCTGAATTAAAGGCTCTTAACGTTGGTAAAGCGTTTGTTGAGGAATTCCAAAAATAAATGTTTTTGTCATTCTAAGCGTTAGCTATGAGTTTTATTGTCACTTTTTTAAAAAGTCGACAATCGCTTCAAGACCTAATTTGTAAGAATTCACTCCAAATCCCGATATTTGCCCGACACATACGGGTGCAAGGTGAGATTTGTGTCTGAATTCTTCTCTTTTATAAATATTTGTCATATGGACTTCAACTGTCGGAACTTCAACGGCACTAATCGCATCTCTAATGGCGATGCTTGTATGAGTGTAAGCTCCTGCATTAATTACAATTCCGTCAAAATTGTCTTTTGCCGAATGAATTTTTTCAACAATTTCACCTTCGTGATTGCTCTGAAATGTTTCCAATTCAATCCCAAATTTAAACGAAAAAGCATACAAATCTTTTTCCAAATCCTTTAAAGTCATGCTCCCATATTTTTCGGGCTCTCGAAGCCCAAGCATATTCATATTTACGCCGTTTATGACAAGAATTTTCATGCTTTACCTCCAACTACTGTTTTATCATAAAATCAAGTAATTGTAAATTTTTATTAAGATTTTAAAAACATGTGTAACACTTTTGGCATGCTTGGACTATCATGCATGTACAACTATCCCCAAATCTCCTCCCAAGATTATTGTTCAAGTCGCACGAATATGTGTGACTTTTTTTTATTTTTCGTCAACAGAGATTTTGGAGGAAACTTCTGCTAAAATTCTTTGGACGTCAGCACCGCCTATTGCAACTTCCAAAATCAACGGACTGTGGATTAGGACGGTTTCAGAATATTCCATAGTATCGACATTGATAATATTAAATTCTATAAAATCGTCACCGGCATAAATGAGTTTTCCGTACTCTCCGCCTGTTGCCCATTTTATAAACATATACTGATTTTCGTACTCTTTTAATTTTTCGACTAATCTCATAGTCCTATCCCTCTCAACTATATTTTAGTGATTTATTTGAATAAGTCAAGGTTAAATGTTAAAACTTTTTCTCGCACCTTCTTCGTGATAAAATCCGCCGCCACAAATCGTTTCGACAACTTTCAAAACAAATTCTCTCGGGGCATCGACCTGATTTAGGTAAAATTCACGATTAGGCATATGTTTAATTTTCATTATTGAATTTTGAGTTGTTTCTGGTGGAATATAGAGTGATGCTACTTCAAAATCAAGGAGTTTGCCCATTTCTTCATCGTGGTCGGCGACTCCTTTCATAATTTCGTAATAATTTCCTTTTATTGCCATAACCCTTCCCGAAAACAAATGTTGTCCGTCAGTTCTGTAAAGAGCTTGAGGCTGGTAGTTGCAACGGGTTGTAAAGCTCATTTTGTGCCACAAAATATTGACGGTAACGACGGAACGCTGAATATCGGTGTCAAGATATATGTTTTGAGTTGTTATGTTTCTTGAGGAAAACGCTTCTTTAAGGGTATCAACGACCAGTTGAAGATTGTCAATCATTCTTGCAAAGATTTCGTTAGTATTAACATTTGCGTGCTGATAGTCAAGAAACTGCTTGTACATGTGGGTTGAAACAAGCCCTACTCTTTCTTGAATTAATGCTGACTTTCTTGCCGAAGTTTCCGAGTTGTCAAAACTTTCAAAGTTATTAAGCAATTTTTAACCGTCCTTTGTTCACATGTAATAATAAACATGAAATTATGTAAACATTATATGTTTTTTTTTTACAAAACAGAATACCGCAATGTGAGGATTTGTTTGCAATTATTGATAAAAGTTTAAAAAGTTTATAATTTTTCCCGTTTTGATTTATGATGTTGTTCTTCGTGTTCGTCACAACCGAGAGCTTCCGTCAAATGTTGAATCAAGTCGTCAGAGTGATAATGCATTGCGTGCTCCGATTTGTGGTGAATATCAACAATATGGTAGTGCATTGCCATTTCAACCTGAATTAATGCTATATTGTAGTTGTAAAGCGCATTTACATACTGTTTTAATGCGTATATATAATCGTCTATTGCATCACGATAAGAAGTATAGTCGACTTCGTCTTTGTCGTTTTTATACTGGGTTTCAACAACTTTCAAAGATGCTTCTGCTTGTAACAAAACTTTTTTTGCAATCGGAATTTGTCTTTCCGCCTTGTCAACATTATTAAATGCGCGTTTTAATTCAAAATACAAATCTTTTTTAAAAAGCGTAATCTCATTATCTGCAAGTGCCACATGTGCATCTGCCCCTTTTATACTGTGCCTCAGTTCCATAAGATTTACGCTTGATGATAGATTTACACCCACCCTCAAACTGTTATTTGTATTTTCTATGTTGTTATTGTTAAATCCGTAGCCCACATTTGCCGTCAAATCGGGAAAATACATTCTTTTGATATACAAAAGCGATTGTTCCATTGCCTTTTTGGTATTTACCAAAACCTGCAAATCGGGACTGTTTGCGTATGCAATATCAAGTGCTTTATCTCTTGAAAAATTAAATTTTTCGGACGTAAAATCGTCATTGTTGAGTTTCTGCGTAAAATCCGCTCTGAGATTAAATGTTGGAGTGTTTTTGATTGTATAATCAGGTATATTTTCAAGATACATTGAATTATTAAGATCAACAACAGCGTTTCTGTAGGCGTTTTGTGAAATTACCAAATTATTTTTAGCTTGGGTATAATCAATTTCGGCAGCGGTTAAGTCAGGTTTATATTTTGCAATTTTTACGAAATTTTCTTCGAGTTCAAGATTTTTCTTTGCTATAATGTCTAAAGCCTGTTCTTTCAAAACGTTGTAATATTTTGCCTTTACGTCAAACAAAGTTGCGCAAAGGCTGTCCATAAACTCGTATTCCGCAGCAATTTTGTAAAATTCTTCCATTTTAATTTGAGCGGTAGTTTTTCCGAAATTCCAAATAAGTTTGTTTAAAGCGACTTCTACTGACGGCAAATTTCTGTATGTTCTGTCGTAATAAATATTGTTTGAATTATTTTCGTTATAAAATCCTACACCTGCGGAAAATACGGGGAAATATTGAGATTTTGCAATCCCTAAATTACTTTTTGCGATATCAAGATTATATTTTTGCCGTCTGATTTTCGGACTGTTTTTGTATGCTGAGGCGACACAGTCGCCAATGGATAATTCACTGCCGTTTTTAATTTCGACTTTTTTATGAAACAATTCGTGTTCATCTACCGCAAACGCACTGCCCGTCATAAAAACAATAACCAACAAGGGGCAAATTATTTTTCTGATATCCATACCAAAATTGTATAATAAATATTTAAGTTAACAAATTTTCGGTGAAGAAATGTAAATTTACAAATATTTTTAAACTATGCATTCCAAATATAACAGTTACTTCCTTCTGGAAATTCTTTAAGCCCGTTTTTCTTATAAAAATTTTTTACGGCTTTTTCGTTTGAAGGAGAACAGAATATAGTGTTGGAGAGTTTTTTCAATGAATCCAATAATGCGGTTCTGATTTTGCGATACTCTCGGTTTGATTCATAGATTATGTTTGAATTAGCTTGAATTCGTTCCAAAAGGTTCCGTTTTCCATCAAATTCTGCAACATCTATAAGACCTAATAATTTGTTTTCGTCTAATTCGTTATAATTTGCATCCTGTAACGTTAATGCATAAATACCGTAAAAATATATTACAATTATTTTAAATCATTGGATTTAAATATATTGTATCCCTCGTAATGATAACTTGCATCAATCCCTTTCATATAAACTTCTCTGTCATTAATATCGTCTGTTAAAGCGTTTTTTAAAAGTTCTTTTATTTCAAGATTTTTAATCGGACTTCTTTCCATTGCAAGCAAATAATCCTCTTTATCAATTTTACTCCAATCAACAACTTTTCCAATTTCTTTTTTTAAAATTAAATCAAGCCAAATTCGGGTACTTCTTCCGTTTCCTTCCCTAAACGGGTGAGCAACATTCATTTCAACGTATTTTTCTATTATTTCATCAAAATTTGATTGTGGCATAGCTTCAATATTTTCCAATGCGGATTTTAGATACATAACAGGAGCAAACCGAAAATTTCCTTTTGCAATATTTTCTTTTCTTATTTCGCCTGCAAACGGGTAAATATCCTCAAATAAATACTTATGAATTTCAGATAAAGATTCAAATTTTCCGGCTGTTAAATTATCAAGATATCCTGTTTCAAAAAGTTTAACAGCTTTTTTCTTGCTGATTCTTTCTTCTTCTCTTGCCAAATCAGCAGAATTTGTCAATCCTAATTTGTTTTCTAAAACCATATATACCTCACAAACTAATTATAGAATAATTTTGCGGACTACGTTCTACAGAGTTTTAATACCTATTTATCTTTATTAAACCAACCTAAGATTTTGTCCAAAAGTCCTTCATCTTCCTGCATTGAGGTATTGTCCAATTTTTCTTTTTTCTGTCTGATTTTTTCGTAATCGGGATTACCTTTGCCTATTTCGAGATATTTTTCGTAGCATTCAAGTGCGGCAGGTTTGTTGTGAGATTTTTCGTATGCCTCACCCAATTTGCGAACTACCGCAGAATTTCTTTTATCAAGTTTATAAAGTTTCAAAAGATATTCCGCCTGCATTACGTAATCTCCTATACTTTCTCTGAAATCAGCCAATTTTTCGAGAGCTTTTTTGTCGGTCTCATCAAGTTTTGAAATACGTTCGTAAATTTCCATTGCATGGTTTTTGTCGCCCGATTCTTCCAAAAGCATTGCAAGCGTGTTCAACAAATCCAAATCATCATCTTTATATCTGTATGCGTTTAAAAATTCGTTAATTGCGATATCTTTGTTTCCGCGGACAATATTGTATTTGCCCCAGTTCAAATGCGCTCCGTAATCATCATTTTTATCTTCATAAATCAATGCGCGCATTTGATATGTAAGCGCGGAATTAGGCTCGGCTTTGTCAAATTCCGCAACACTTTCAAGTGCCTTTTCAAAATCGCCCGTCATATAGTAGTATTGTGCTTTTAAAGAATGGAATTGAGCAATATGCCCATATTGATTTTCAAGCGAATTTAGTTTTTCAATAGCTTCGTCTTTTTTGTCCATATCAAGCAGACATTTTACTTTCGTCAACTCATCATTTGTAACTTCCATTGCCTTTTCGGGGTTTCCGTCCCTCAAATACAAATCCGCAAGGGTTTCTTTTATATTTGTGGTATCGTAACCGTTCTTTCTTGCTCGCTCCAAAACTTCTATTGCACTGCTTTTTGCATCTTCTTTTAAATAAAGATTTGCAAGCCTTGTAAAAACTTCTTCGTTAGCGTTTTCAAAATCAATAACTTTCAAATATTCGTCAATGGCTTTAAGATTTTCGTTATTTTCTTCCAAAAGCGTACCGAGAATATATCTTGCGGAATTGATTTCATTTTCGTTTTGGGTTGCGTTTATGGCTTTTTTAAAATCATTTATTGCATGTTCGGTTTTATGATCGACAATGTGCATATTCCCACGGCAAACATAATATTTGTATTTGTCGGTTGAAACGTAAATATCCATCAACTGTTCATAAGCAAGAATATTTGTCGCGTCAGATTCAAGAATTTTTGTATAATATTGCGCCGCATCTTCTTTATTATCAAGTAAAAGCGAAATATGCCCCAATCTTTCCAAAAGGCTCAAATCTTTCGGGTTGTGTTCGTATAATCTTTTGTATTCCTCAAATGCTTGTGTGTATTGTTCGTTTTCTTCAAATTGTTCTGCCGTTTGCAAACTCATAAGTAACTCCTTTTGTAAAGGATTATATCTTAAAAATAAATATTTTTCAGCAAAAAATTTTTTGTTCATGTTTTTATACAGTTGCAAAATTAAAAAATTTTGTTATTATATGTATTGAAAGGGTCAGATATGAGTGAATTGAAAATTAAAGAAATTTCCCGTTTTATGGAAAACAATATTGAAAAAACAAGACTTGTAATTTCAGAAAACGGGAAAGATACAGAGATTATTTTGCAAGGTAACGGCAAATTGAAAGTTGCCGTAGAGGCATAGTCAGGTATCTTGTAAAAAAAAATTTCGAGCCTAAACTCGAAATTTTTTTTTTATTTTTATTCAGAGGAGCAAATTTTTGTCATTCATAGGACGAAGCCTGTGAAATCTGAAAACATGCCTAAGAATAGTTATCAGTTACTTTCTTTGAGAGAATTAATATTTCTTTCCATTTTTTCGTATTGGATTGTTAATTTTTTCGGGATATTGAAATTGCTGCTATTGTCAAAAGAATTCAGCTTGATCCCCGGGAAATCTTTCATTGTTTGAGGAATTGTGTTGTCGTAAATAATCATATCGGATTGATTTACCGTTGCGGAAATCCCTTCTTTAGGAGCTCCCTGAAATCTGTCACTGATTGAATTATCCTGTTTTTCAGCCATTATTTCAAAGTCAAGCAGAATTTTTGAACCTTTGCCGACCGAAGAATTATCACCGTTGGGCGATTCCAAAACTTGAACAAATTTTGCGGGATAATTTCCTTGAATTTCAAAAACTTCGTTGTGGAAGTTTTGGTATTTTACGGGCATAAATACAAATCCCGAGCCGGAACCTTGTATTTGACCCAATACATAAAAGCCTTCGTGAAGCATTATTTCTTTATTAAGTCTTACGTTGGACAAAATTTTAATTAGCAATGTCTGAGAAGGATTTGAAATTGAAAAGTCCTGCATAACCTGAACAGGAGTGGTTTTTGCAGTTGCGGGAACTGCAAGTCCGATTAATAATGCCAATATTGTAAATAATTTTTTCATATAAATATCTCCAATTTAATTAAATAATAGCATAATTTTCAAAAACAGTCAATTATATAAAGATTATATAAGCTATTCTTCGTCAGATTTGAAATTCAGGTAAAAATGTTCGTTTTGTTTTATTACGATATCGTTACCTTTTTCTAAGTAAGAAACGGGCGAGCTTTCGTAAAGAGCTTTTGCACCCGATTTAAAGCGGTTATCTTCTTCATTTTTAACAACGCCTTCTACCGTTCTTACACCCATTGACAAACCTTTTACAAAATGATTGCCGACCGTCAGGGCAGCGGATTTTGCAAGTTCACCTTTATCAAGCGGTTTTGTGTATTTGCCAAAATAATTTCGTTTAACTTTCCCCGTTGTGCCGTCAGTGTTAGTATAAGTTAACGGTACAAACGTAAATGTTGCGTTTCTTTTTAAATTTTTCGGATCCGTTACTTTGATTTTGCCCGTAAGAATTGTACCTTTAGGAACTGTTATTGATTCATTTACCGCAACATCATTAACAATTTTTACGGAAAATTTTTCGGGCGGATTTGCCGTAGAAAACTCGCCGAGAGCCTCAACCTCAATCGTTTTTGCGATTGCAGGCGTACAAATAAGTGCGAAAATCAGTGCTAAACAAAATTTTTTCATATACTATTCCTTATCTTTATCAAAAATCGGTTTTAAATACTGACCCGTAAAAGAATTTTTGCATTTTGCAACTTCTCTCGGTGAACCTTTTGCGACAATTTGTCCTCCGTTCACACCGCCTTCGGGTCCTAAGTCAATAATATAATCCGCAACCTTTATAAAGTCAAGGTTATGTTCAATTACAAGAATAGTGTTTCCTTGATCCGCAAGCTGTTGAAGAATTTTGATTAATTTGTCCAAATCGTACCAGTGCAGACCGACAGACGGTTCATCAAGCAGATAGAGGGTTTTGCCCGTTGAACGTTTGTTAAGTTCGGAGGCAAGTTTTATTCTTTGTGCTTCTCCGCCCGAAAGAGTTGTTGCGCTTTGACCCAATTTCATATAATCAAGCCCGACATCATTGAGAGTTTGTAATCTGTGTTTTATGGCTGGTATTCCGTCAAAAAATTCCAATGCTTCTTTAACACTCATTTCCAATACGTCGGAAATTGTTTTGCCTTTGTATTTAACTTCAAGAGTTTCTCTGTTGTAGCGTTTTCCTTTACATACGTCACATTTTACGTAAACATCAGAGAGAAAGTTCATCTCAATTTTTATAACGCCGTCCCCCTTGCAGGCTTCACAGCGTCCGCCTTTTACGTTAAAGCTGAAACGCCCGGGTTTGTAACCCCTTAATTTTGCTTCGTTTGTTTTGGCAAACAATTCTCTTATATGAGTAAACAAGTCCGTATATGTTGCGGGGTTTGAACGCGGAGTTCTTCCGATTGGCGATTGGTCAATGTCAATGATTTTGTCTATGTGTTCAAAACCCGTAATTTCGTCAACCCCTTGCGGTTTTGGTTTGTTTCCTCTGAGTTTGTGTAAAGCGTATTCATATACCAAATCCTGCATTAAAGTAGATTTTCCCGAACCCGAAACTCCGGTTAATACTACGATTTTGCCGAGCGGGATATCGACATCAATATTTTTCAAGTTATTCAAATGAGCATTTTTTACGTGCAAATATTCACCGTTACCGTCACGAACTTTTTTGGGGATTGGTATAAATTTTTCTCCGCTCAAATATTTACCGGTAATGGAACTTTTGGCTTTTATAATATCGTCAATCGTCCCGCTTGCAATTACTTTACCTCCGTTAATACCTGCTTTTGGCCCGATATCAACGATATAATCGGCATTTCTTATCGTATCTTCATCATGTTCGACAACGATTAAAGTATTTCCTAAATTTCTCAGTTTTATAAGCGTTTTTATAAGTCTGTCGTTGTCACGCTGGTGCAGTCCGATTGACGGTTCGTCCAAAACATATAAAACTCCCGACAATCCGCTTCCGATTTGGGTTGCAAGTCTTATTCTCTGTGCTTCTCCGCCCGAAAGTGTTCCTGCGGTACGTGAGAGATTAAGATAACTCAAACCCACATCTTTTAAAAATCTTAATCTTGAGCGGATTTCATCAAGAATTTGTTTTGCAATTTGGATTTGAAACTCATTCAGTTCAAGATATAAATCGGAAATAAAATCGAGTTCTTCGTCCACCGACATTTGCGTAAATTCGTAAATGTTCTTGCCTTTAATCGTTACGGCAAGCGGAAACGGCTTTAATCTTGCACCATGACATGACGGACATGGTGTTGTTGTCATGTATTTTTCAATTTCTTCCCGCCAATATTCCCCGTTGGAATCGTTGTATCTCTTTTCCAAAAACGGAATTACCCCTAAATATCTGTGGTATTTGTCTTCATATCTGTGCGTTCCGAATTTCATTACATGGAATTTTACGAGTTCGTCACCACCGTAAAGTATCAAATTCTGTTCTTCTTTTAAAAGTTTTTCAAACGGAGTGTTCATGTCAATTCCGTAATGTCCGCAGACGGATTTTAGGACATCATCATAGTATTGGGTGGAAGTTCTTGACCATGGATAGATTGCACCGTCATTTAGCGATTTTGTCTTGTCGGGAACAATCAAATCCGGGTCGATTACAAAATCCGCTCCGAGTCCGGAACATCTTTCACACGCTCCGTATGGAGCATTGAAAGAAAAAATTCTCGGTGCAAGTTCGTCATAGCTTATGTTGCATTTCGGGCATGCTAATTTTTCACTATATAAAACTTCTTTTGGCTCTTTCCCGCCGACGATATCGACAACCGCCGTTCCGTCAGCTTTTTTCAAAGCTATTTGAACACTGTCCGCAATCCTTGATTGTGCGGCTTCTTTTACGACAATTCTGTCCACGACAACGGATATGTCGTGTTTTTTTGTTTTTACAAGTTCGATTTCATCTTCGTCAAGATTGTAAATTTCTCCGTCAACTTTTACTCTGACAAATCCTTCCTGCCTGAGTTCTTCAAAAGTTGAAGAATACTCACCCTTTTTGCCTTTTACGACAGGGGCTAAAATCTGAATTTTTGTGCCTTCACCCAATTTCAAGATGCTGTTTACAATTTCATCAAGCGATTGAGGTTTAATTTCACCACCGCAGTTCGGGCAGTGAGGGGTGCCGACACGAGCATACAAAAGCCTTAAAAAATCATAAATTTCCGTAACCGTTCCGACGGTTGAGCGCGGGTTGTTGCTTGTCGATTTTTGGTCGATTGAAATTGCGGGAGAAAGCCCGTCAATGTAGTCAACATTAGGCTTGTCCATTTGTCCCAAAAATTGTCTTGCATAAACGGAAAGGCTTTCTACATAGCGTCTTTGCCCTTCCGCAAAAATGGTATCAAAAGCAAGAGAGGATTTTCCCGAACCCGAAACACCCGTAAAAACAATAAGCTCGTTTTTCGGCAGTTTAACGGAAACATTTTGTAAATTATGTTCTCTTGCGCCCTGTACAATAATCGTGTCTAACATAACTACATTATCACATATAAAAAAAGTTTTTCAAATTAAAGTTTTAAAGCCAAAAGTATTCGAACCGCTTTTTCCTTGTCTTGAGGTGAAAGCTCGTCAAATATTTTGTTCATGGTATTTTTAAGTTCTTTTTCTTCGGCTTTGTGTGTATAAATAAAAAATTCGCTCAAATCTATTTCTAATTTTTTTGCAATTTTTTCAAGATTAGATAATAACGGAAAATTTTTACCCGATTCGATTTTGCTTATGGATTGCGGTTCAATCCCCGCAATTTCTGCAAATTTTTCCTGTGTATAACCTAAATTTTTTCTTATTTCTCTAAACCTTTTGCCCAATAACTCTTTATACATTAACCGCTCCGTTACCCAATTATTAACAATAATTGTAAAGTTTTAACATATATTTGTAGGTGAATATATTTACAAAAATAACTTAGTAGTGTATAATATTAATATGATAAGTTAAAATTTTAATAAAAGGAGCGTATGAGATGAATGAGATATTTAAAAAAGCACTAAAGTTACTAAGACACAATGGCATTAAAAAGGCCGCTACCCGAATTATTCGGGGTGTCGGCGGAGTAACGTCCGACCGACACCATACGGGCTGGGTCAGCTTCGCTGACACGGCGCCC
>CADBNI010000056.1 GCA_902795965.1 uncultured bacterium | reverse complement strand
GTGAGTCCGGATAGCGAACAGATTGAGCATACTGTGACGAAGTCACAAGTGCGAAACTCTGTGAGCGTGGAGCAAATCCAAGAGAACCAACGGGAGCGTCGCTATCTCATTAAATTTAATGGGATTACTACGTACGACGTTTTCTACTCGTAATAACAAAAATATATTAATTATTTTCCAAATAATTAAGAATTTCTTTGGTAAAAACTCCCGTTGACTGATAGTTTTGAGCCGTAATCAGGTTTTTATCACAAACGACATTAACCCCTCCGATTCCGCCCTGAACAAATACTGCACTCGAATTTTTCAGCGCATCTTCAAGATAAAACGGAATTTTTGCCTCTTTTTGCGTATAAAATTCTTCTTCATTCGTTATACAAGTCAATTTTCTGCCTTTTACAAAATCTTCGGCAGACAAAAGTGCCGCCACTCCATGGCAAATTGCGCCGATAAGTTTGTTTGATTTTGAAAAAATGTTTATAACTTTTCCCAGAAATTCACATTTATACAAATCAAACAACGGTCCATGCCCGCCGGGAAAAATTATCGCGTCATATCTCGCATAATCAACGGAACTCAATTTCCTTACATTTTGAAGTGCATGTTTTGCGGTTTCAAAATTATCGTTTACACTTTCCGGGTCAACGGGTACAGAACCCCCGTTCGGACTTGCAACCGTGACTTCATAACCTTTATCAATAAATGCCGAATAAGGAATTGCAAATTCTTCAAACCAAACCCCTGTCTGTGTACCGTCAGTCAATTCATTCGTATCCGAAACTACAATCAAAATACTTTTGTGTACGTCAAAATTACACATTTCGCAAGATTCGTAATTTATATTATTATTCATAAAATTTTCTCCTTATAACAAGGAAAACATTTTCATAAAAAATTTACATCAGACAAAAGGCTAACGCTTAAACATTTTCAAAAGTTTTTTCGTTTCCTTATCAACCCGCAAAGATTCACAAATCTTTTGTATTGACTTATTGAAAGTAAAATTGTCCAATCTTGAAATTTTCAAATATTCAAAAACCTTTTTAGGAAATTTGACGTAACAAATCGACAATGCCCATGCCGCAGCCATTTGCGCATAATATCTTTCGTCTTTAAACTTATCAATAAGTTTCAAATCCCTGTCAATATATTCTTCATCAGAAAAATACGTGAGCATCATCACAAACGCAAACCTTTTCTCGTATTCTTTTGAAGAACTAAAATACGGCTGAATAAAATCCCAAACAAGTTTTTTATTAACTTTGGCAAATTTAAGTCCCGCGCAAAAACAATCGCACGTTCCCCAACCGTCAATTTTCGGAACATAATCTTTAACATATTTCAGAATATTTTCGGGAACATCTTTCATAAGCCCTATAACCATGCCCTGAAGAACAAGTTCCTCCCAATATTTTATATCATCTGATTGCAAAAATTTTTTCCAATCATAAGACTTATAAATCTCTTTGGAAATTTTTCGCAAAACGGGAAGTCTTACCCCCAAAATTCCTTCCTGCTCGGGTTGAATTGTTTGAGAAAAATCTCTGTATTTTTCATCTGTTTCTTTCAGCAATCTTTGTCTGATTTTTTCCATACTAAATCTTTTTCAAAAGAACAACAGCCTGCGCCTCTATTGCAAGCTCCTGTCCTACCGCATCCATTTTTTCGTTGGTTTTGGCTTTTATTGAAAATCTGTCTTGCGAAATTCCCAAAACTTCACACAAAACTTCTTTCATCTTCGGAATATAGGGCATCATTTTAGGTTTTTGGGCGATAATATTACTGTCAATATTTTCTATCGCATAATTTTTTGATTTTACAAGTTCGTAAACTTTCTTTAAAAGCAGCGTACTGTCTGCATCTTTATAAACTTCGTCCGTATCGGGAAAAAGTGTACCGATATCCGAAAGGCAAAGCGCACCCAACATTCCGTCAATAACCGCATGTACTAAAACATCAGCATCGGAATGCCCCAAAAGTCCTTTTTCATGAGTAATTTTGACCCCGCCTATTATCAGGTCACGCCCAACGGTAAGTTTGTGAATATCATAACCAATTCCGATTTTATACATACGTTGCCTTCTTTCTAATATTATTATATGATGTAAAAATAAAAATAAAATAATATTATCTTATAAGAGGTATTTATGTTATACGTAAAAATATTTGAATTTATTTTTGAAAACATATATATGAATATATTATTGACTATATTATTTGTATGGCTTTGCATTTGGGCTTACAACAAATCGGTTAAGTCGCGCAAATATTACGTATGCCCAAACTGCGGTGAAAGTTTTCGTTCCGAACATATGGATTCAAAATGCTGCAAGGTCTGCGGAACGGAATTGAGATTAAAAACAGATACAAATGTCAATGACAGTGCAATATAGGAGAAAATAAATGATTAATCGTGAAGATTTGCTTTCGGGAACGCGTCCCGAAGTCGGAAACCGAATACTGGTTACGGAAAAAGACAGTTTTCAAGGCTACGAAGTTATGGACTACAAAGGAATGGTCTGGGGTATTTCAATGCGCTCAAAAGATGTGGTTCAGGACGTATTTATGGGATTTAAACAATTTGTAGGCGGGGAATTAACCTCTTACACCGAATTGTCTGACGAAGCAAGACAAAAAGCATTGGACAGATTGATTGCCTCGGCAAGAAGAATAGGAGCAAACGCAGTTATAAATTTCCGTTTTGAACTTTCTTCATCATTGTATTCCGGCAACAAAGAAGTCGTTGCATACGGTAATGCGGTCGTAATTCGTCCTATTAAGAACTACGTTCCGTTAGGCGGTTTAGGTAACATTCTTTCCGAATTTGTAGATGCTTATACGGGAAAAACAGGCTATATCCCTGAAAAAACATACACAGAATCCCCAAAGGGAAAAATACTTGAAAACTGCGGATACAGATTTGTAGTTTGTCCGAAATGCGGTACAAAATACAAAGTCGACAAAAATGAAAACGGAAATTCTTACATCCTGGGTATGGACGATGCAGATAAAATAGAACCGGGTACCCAGATTTATTGTTTAAAATGTGGAACTAAATTTACTATACCGGAGGTAGAATAATGGATATTTTAATTTCAGCAGGTGAAGGCATTGCGGGACGTACCGTTCTTGAGTACAAAGATATTGTATTTGGAGTTGCAAATTCGTCGGAAGGTGTCGGTTATCGTCAATTATCACTGCAAAAAGCAGTAGAACATGCAAAAGCTCTCGGAGCAAATGCTATTGTAAATTTTCGTCTTGAAATTCACGCAATAGCAAACAACGTTCAGGAAGCAACTTCATACGGAAATGCGGTGGTTATTGATCTTCCCGAAAATCAAAAAGTTGCACCCGCACCAAAAATTAATCTTGAGGCATATATGCCCAAAAATCATGATAACTCATTGACGGCGGAAATTATTGATGCAAACGGATACAAGTTTGTTGAATGCCCTGCATGCAGAAGCAAATACAAAGCGGATGTAAATGAGGAAGGACACGTTCACATCAAAGGTTTTGATGATGTTGATGATATAGAACCGGGAATACAGATTTACTGCTTGAGATGCGGTACAAAATTTACCGTTCCCGACAAAATTTAACATACTTATCAACAGCTTTTACAAATCCGTCATTTTGGACGGAATCTGTTATGAAATCGGCACATTCTTTTAATTCGGATGTGCCGTTTCCCATTGCAACTTTTATTCCGCCGGATTTCAAAAGTTCAATATCATTATTTTGATCACCTATTGCCAAAACTTCTTCTTGTTTTATGTTCCAATAATCACAGAGAAATTTTACCGCATCGGATTTTTTTGCATCTTTATTAGAAATTTCACAAAAATAAGGGGTAGACTTAACAATATAAAGTTCGGGATAACGTTTTTCAAGAATATTTACCCATTGAGTAACTTTATCCGCATCATTATAATCTATTGCCAAAATTTTGTTGACGTTTTTAATTTCCAGTTCATCAAAATTTCTGACCTTATAGCTTATATATCTTGCACCCGTATAATTTCGGATAATTTCGTTATCTTTTTCCACATACAAAATATCGTCCATATAGAGATTTATATGAATATTATTCTTTCTTGCCCATGCAATAATCTCTTTTGCGTATTTTACTTCCAAATCTTTTCTGTAAAGAACATTACCCTGCCTGTCCTTAATCATTCCGCCCTGATAAGAAACAATCGGAGTATCAAGCCCCAATTCATCAGCCAAATGAGATGCCGAACAGTGCATTCTGCCCGTAACAAGCACAACCTTTACACCCGAATTTTTCAAATCTTTAATACAATTTTTTACCCCCTCGGTAAACCCTCCGAAATCCCAATGCAGAATTGTTCCGTCAATATCGGTTGCAATCATTTTTATCATAAAAAATCTCCTCTAAGCAATGCACAAAGTGTCTTGGCATCACTGATTTGACCGTTTTTTATCATTTTCAAAACTTCTTCTCTTTCAACTTCCAAAGGCTCAACAATTTCACCTTCGTCAGGGTGACATTTAGTGAATGTCAAATTTTCCGCTTTATAAAGATAAAGTTTTTCGTCACTGTATCCCGGGGAGGTGTAAACATAACCCAAATCCGTCCATTTTTCGGCACAATAACCCGTTTCTTCCTCGAGTTCTCTTTTTGCGGCAAGAAAAGGATTTTCGCCTAATTCCAATTTTCCTGCGGGAAGTTCGGTCAAAACTTCTTTCATAGGATATCGAAATTGTTTTACAAGAAGGATTTTGTTATCTTTGTGAGCAAGAATTACCACCCCGCCCGAATGTTTTACGACTTCTCTGAAAGATTTGTGACCGTCAGCAATTTCTACGTCATCTTTAAAAACTTTCACAATCTTTCCGTCATAAATTTTTTGCGAACTAAGTGTCTTTTCTTCAAATTCCATAATTTTATAATAGCACAAATTTTTGTCAAAATATTTTTATGTTACAATAACACAGGAAGGAAAATGATAATGCCTAATAACTTTATCCCCGCAATGTTAATTACCCTGTGTGCAGGATTGGCGACCGCAATCGGCGGCGGCATAGCATTTGTTGTCAAAAAAAATGATTTGAAAGCTCTGTCCGTAGGTTTGGGATTTTCTGCGGGAGTTATGATTTTTCTTTCGTTTACGGACTTGTTACCCGAGGCAAGCAAACTTTTGACCGTTCATTTTCCGCATAATCATGAATGGTTAACCTATGCCGGGTTTGCGACAGGTCTTTTGATTGCAATATTGATAGACTACTTTTTGCCCGACCATATTGATGAAGAAGATGTACTTCACCCTGATGCCCAACTTCACAGAAATTACAAAATCAAACGTGCAGGAATATTTACCGCGGTTGCAATTTGTGTTCATAACTTTCCCGAAGGTATGGCAACATTTTTCACGACCACTCAAAACATTACCCTCGGACTTTCCGTCGGTATTGCGATTGCAATACACAACATTCCCGAAGGTATTGCTGTTGCTCTGCCTATGTATCACGTTACGGGTAAAAAACGTTACGCAATGCTTTACGCAGCACTTTCAGGAATTTCCGAACCCATAGGCGCATTAGTCGGAATGTTTGTTTTCGGACTGTTTTTACCGCAGGCACTAATCGGAGTTTTGATGGCGGCAGTTGCAGGAATTATGATTTACATATCGTTTGATACACTTTTACCGTTGGCAAAAGAATACGGTGACTGGCACCAATCACTTGTCGGAATTTTGTCGGGAATATTGGTTATTTGGTTAAGTTTAATACTGATAGGCGGTTAAAATGGTTAATTTATCAAGTCTTTTCGATTTAGGAAGAAACCTTTACGCATTGCCTGCTTACAACAACAGGAGCGGACTTGCACCGATACCTTTGAGATACTTTTTTGAGCTGACTTATCGTTGTAATCTTAATTGTCCTTATTGTTATGTAGGAAATGACCGCAAAAAAGACGAACTCACAACGACTGAATGGTTTAAGATTATTGACCAAATTCCTTTCTATTCCTTTGTTACGCTCGTTGGCGGAGAACCCTTAATCCGCAAAGATTTTGTTGATATTTTGATGAAAACTTCTAAAAAAACTCTCGGCAAACTCAATGTCGTTTCCAACGGAATATTGATAAATGACGAGATTATTGAGGCTTTTATCAAAAGTAAAATGATGCTTTTGTCGGTTTCGCTTGACGGATACGGTAAAAACCACGACAAAAACCGCAATATGGACGGGATTTGGGATAAAATTATGAATAATTTTGATAATATGAATTCCCGTAAAAAACGCCCAATGATTGATATTAAGACTATTGTACTTGAAAATAATCTTGACGATTTGGTTAAACTTTACAAAATGTGTGATGAAAAAAATTTTAATTTTCTTTCGATTTCGTTTTTGAGAAACAACAATTTGAAACAAAATTCGGTGCTTTTTGATTCTTTTGTACCCGAATTTAATGCGAATTATCCGATACAAAAATATTTTGATATGGAACATTTTAAGGAAGTTTATAAAGAACTCGAAAGCCTGAGTAAAAAATCAAAGGTTAAGATTAGATTTTCACCGAAATTTGAATATGCAAAAAATCCGCTTGAAAAGATTGAGGAATTTTTTAATACTCCTGCAGACAAACCCGTCAGTGAGATTTATGAACCTTGTATGTATCCGTATTCCAATATGATGATTACCCCTGCAGGCGACATTTATCCCTGCTTGTCGCAAAAAATCGGAAACGTCAAAGAAATGCCTTTAAAAGAGGCTTTCAACCTTCCGCATTACAGATGTTTCAGAAAAAATCTCCGTGTTGCAAAAGTCTTTGGTGCTTGCCAAATGTGCTGTGAATTGAAAGTGAAGTAATTCGTCATCTCTATATTAATTTATTTTCATCAATAAAATTAATAATCCATTTTTCAATTTTAAGAGTTGGTGTTGTAGAATTTATATTACAAGCCTTTTTAAACAAGTCCCATAATTCTTCATTAATCATAATACTTGTTTTCTTAGTTTTATTTCGCGTTAAATCTATAATTCTATCAGTTTTATTTGTCATAATTTATTTTAAAATCTCATAATTTTCTTGCATTTTCAACCGTATGTTGACAACCGTAAAATACCATGATAAATTACGGTATATTACATGGTATAAAAGGAGTATATTTATGACAAACACATTATTTACATTAACAAACTTTGACTCAAAAAGAAAAACAGCCTTCACTTTGGCAGAGGTACTCATTACCCTCGGCATAATAGGCGTTGTTGCGGCAGTAACAATGCCCGTGTTGGTTGCAAATATTCAAGACAGAGTCAGAACCGAACAGGTAAGGAGTGCAAAATATAAGCTGACATTGGCAACGGATAAGATGAAATCCTTGGGTTTGTTGTTGGATTCTTATCCTACAACCGAAGCGTTTGTAAACGAACTCAAAAAGCATTTTAAAATAGCAAAGATTTGTGACAGCAACAATTTAAGAGCATGCTGGCCAACAGATACAATTTCTACACCCGACGGTGAAATAAATGTAAGTACAATTACAAACGGGTCAAAATTGAAATCCCTCGGTTTGGGAACGGCAGGCACTGCAACGGTAGGTATAGTAACAGGTGACGGAGTACCTATGATTATGACTTACTCGCCACAGTGCAGTCAGCTTGAACCTTCTACAACATTCAGTTGGACAAGCGTAGACGGAAAACCCGTAACAAATGCAACCACAAACTGTATAAGTGCGATATTTGATATCAATGGCGGAACGGGACCAAACAGAATAGGAAAAGATGTAAGAACGTTAAATTCGTTATTCGGTTACAAGCGTTACAGCGCAACCCCGATAAATAAAGCAGGGTGCGAGGAATTGAAAAAGAAAGGACTTGTGAACGGATGC
>CADBNI010000055.1 GCA_902795965.1 uncultured bacterium | reverse complement strand
TTTACCGTTTAAATCAACATATACTTCACAAAATGTGCCTCTCGGATAAAAGCCGATGACACTGCCGTTAGCCAAAACCATACCATAAGTATAGTTTTTTGATGCAGGAAAATATGAATTAGCTGCAACACCGTTAGGTCTTATGTATTCGTTTGCCCAACATTCATTTGACAGGTATTTACATTCCTTTGCCACTTTCAAATACGGCTTAAGATACTGTTCAAAAAATGCTTTTCCATAAGTGTACGTATTTGCGTTAAAACCGTTTGAATTAGGTATCTCCCAAGTTTCCAAAAGTCCGTTTTCGGTTTCCGACATTCTGACTGCTTGATAGAGAATGCTGTATGTTTCTTTTAAACGATTAACCGTTTCATGCTTTTGATAATTTTTAATTAATGTCGGCATGGTCAATGCTGTAACTACACCGATAATCCCGAGGGTGATTAGAACTTCTGCAAGTGTAAAGCCTTTAGCATTAGCCCTCACCCGAATTGCTAAATTCGCTCCGCTCATTAAGCAATTCTTCCCTCCCCCATAGGGGAGGGTTAGGGTGGGGGCTGATTGCCCCTCACAATTCTTGTCAATGACATGTAAATAGCTACTCCTCCATTCCTCTAATCCTCTATCCATCTCATTTCCCGCAAAGGGGTTAGGAAATTTTTTTTGAATTTCCGCTAAAGTAAAACCTTTTTTCATAATAATCCTTTCTTAATAACCAATAATACAAGTATACTGATTTATAAATCAGTATACTTGTATTATAAATCATTTTTCAAATTTGTCAAGCAGGATAGAATAATTCTATGGACAGGAACGAAATTATCAAAATTTTTGCGGAAAACGTCAGGGCAGAACGCGCACGCAAAAAATATTCGCAGGAAAAATTAGCCGAAATGGCAGACATAACCCCCGAATACCTCGCAAGGATTGAAAAGGAAAAGTACAGCCCCTCACTGATTGTTATCGCAAACCTTGCAATAGCACTGCAAGTTCCCGTCAACAAACTTATTCCGATTGAAGAATATATAAGACACTAAAACACATCAGTTTTTATAGGGTTTTTGAACTTCGTAATATTGCCTTGGAACAACAATTTGACAGTACCAACAGAACCGTTTCTGTGTTTTGCGATAATAATCTCCGATTCGCCTTTGGAAGCCGCTTTTGCATTGACTTCTTCCTCACCGTCCTCGGGTTTGCGGTAATATTCGTCACGATAAATAAACATTACAATATCGGCATCTTGCTCAATAGAACCCGATTCCCTCAAGTCCGAGAGCATCGGTCTTTTATCGGTACGGGATTCTACCGCACGTGACAACTGCGAAAGTGCCAAAACGGGAACATCCAATTCTTTAGCCAAAATCTTCAAACCTCTTGAAATCGCCGAAATTTGCTGCATACGATCTTCTCTGCCCGAGCCTTCCATCAACTGCAAATAGTCAATCAAAACAAGTCCGAGATTTTTTTCTTCCATCTTTAATCTTCGGCACTTAGCACGAATATCTGTCAACGTACAGCCTGACGTATCATCTATATAAATCGGAGCTTTTGCAAAAGCGTCCATTGCACTTGCAAGATTATCCCAATCCTTCCTCTGCAAATTTCCCGTTTTAACCCTCTGTGCATCAACTTCCGCCTCAGAACACAACATACGCTGCATCAACTGATGCTTTGACATTTCAAGCGAAAATATCGCAACCGGAGTTTTAGCCTTCAAAGCAACATTCTGCGCAATATTTAGTGCAAGAGCGGTTTTTCCCATTGCAGGACGAGCCGCAAGAATTATCAAATCAGATTTTTGCAAGCCGTTTAATATCGCATCAAGCTCGTAAAAATCGGTTGGAACACCCGTCAATTCGTCTTTATGCTCATAACGATACTCAATCTTTTCATACGTATTTAAAACCAAATCTTTTACATGAACCAAATCGGACGTAGCTTTTTTTGAAGCTATATCAAAAATAAGTTTTTCCGCACTGTCAAGCGACTGATCTATCGGATTTACATCATACCCGAACGAAACAATCTCAGAACCCGCATTTATCAAAGCCCTTTTAATAGCTTTTTCCTGGACGATTTTTGCATAATATTCAATATTGGAAGTCGTAATCGTCTTATAACAAAGATCGTTTACAAACGCACGACCGCCTATGGTTTCAAGTTTTGAATTATAATTCAAAACATCCGAAACCGAAACAATATCAATTCTTTCATTTGTATTGAAAAGCTGAAGCATGGCTTCATAAATAAACTTGTGAGCGGGCTTATAAAAACTTTCGGGTTTCAAAATTTCCACAACCTTCGTAATCGTATTGGGATTTACCAATATTGCCCCCAAAACCGCTTCTTCCGCATCAATATTCTGGGGCATTAATCCTAAATTGTTATCTTTTTCCTTAACGGGCATAATTTTCTCCTGTTTCAACATGATTACATAAAAAAATATAATCATGGAAGAGAATGTTAAAAATGTTGACAAAAATATTTTTTTGAACAAATTTAGAGTTATGAAAAAATTTCTTTTAAACCTAAAAGCATCATTAAAAAAGAAAAATTCCAATCTTGAACACGAACTCGGTAAAATACTTTTGCGCAACGCACTAAAAATTTCTACCGCAGAATCCTGCACAGGCGGGCTTTTGAGTTCTCGTTTGACAGATGTGGCAGGGAGTTCCGCATACATAAGAGCGAATTTCGTAACATATTCAAACGAATCCAAGCACAAAATTTTGAACGTATCCGAAGAAACCCTCAAAAAATACGGAGCGGTAAGCGAACAATGCGCGCAGGAAATGGCGCAGGGGCTTTTGAAATTAACAAAAAGTGATATCGTTTTATGCACAACTGGTATTGCAGGCCCTTCATCAGACGGGGGAAAACCTGTCGGACTTGTTTATATTTCCTGCGGATACAAAGACAACATTATTGTAAAAGAGTTTAAGTTCAATTCCGACTACAACAGAAAGAACATGAAATTTCTTTTTTCCGAAGAAGCATTAAAACTTGCCATTGAAGTTATTACTACATCATAACGATTTGTGCCATAATTTCGGGGAATTCTTCCATAAGAATTTCCGCAAATTTTTCGGTATCAATTTGCGTAATAACTATTGACAGAAGATCGTTCGGGAGTTCTTCAATCATTTTTTGAATATGTTCGGGTTCAATAATCGCCATTGCTTTTATAACATCAGGTTTTTGTTTTTCACGCTGAATAACTTTTGTATATGCCGAAGCATCAAAGAGTTGAAACCATTCGTTGTGTTCTTTCCCCAAAGAAAGGACTAACTGCTGTTTTTGAGTTGGTTGGAACGCTTTGAGCGCATCTTTATATTCAAGCGGATTAAGTTCACCGAATTTTTTGGAAAGGTCGATACTGTCCATATCGTCCTGAGTTTCGCCCGTAATCTGTTCCAAAACCTGCGCAACATATTCGGGGGGGATTGATTGAATATGTTTAAGAATTTTGTTTTTGTCGATATCGGTACTTGTCAAGAATTTATCTAACTGTTCTTCCGGCATAAGCTGAACAATTTCTTCTTTTGAAAACATTTCAAAAACGGTTTTCAATAATTGTTCTGCCGGCAAACCTTCAAGCATTTTCATCAATTTATCTTCCGTAAAGAAAAACAGTCCCTGCATAAGATCTTTTTGTTCCATTTCCGGAAGAAAAACGTGAAGTTGTTTTTCGGTCATTTGTCGAAGGATTTGGTATTTGTTGTTGGAATCCGCAAGGTCAAAAAGTTCCATGACAAGCGACACATTTGTCGTGAGTTCTTGAGCGAGTTTGATTGCTTGTTGATTGCCTTGAGCGGCTTCGGCTTCAATAATTTCGTCCACCGACATCAAAGCGTATTGCTGTTGAAACTTGACAGGATTGATGTTCAAGACTCTTTGCAAATATTCAAGATTTGAATCAACAACTAACATAATACTCCTTTGTAAATAATAACGGCAAAAAAAATAAAAAACTTTAATAATTGTTACTAAATGTTTCACAAAAAGTCTTGCTTTTAAAAAATGTTTATGATACATTTAATTTTGCTGATGTATGGGCTGCTAGCTCAGGTGGTTAGAGCGCACCCCTGATAAGGGTGAGGTCGGTGGTTCGAGTCCACTGCGGCCCATATTACAAAGGACAGGATTTCTTCCTGTCCTTTGTAATATCTGCAGTAGGACGAGAAGCACTCAAATGGTGGTTCGGCGCGAACGAACTGAGGCTGGAGCGTTTTTGTTTAAAAGAAACGAAGTTTCTGAAAACAAAACGCGGAATTGCCGTTAAGCGCGAGTGAGCAAGACAGTCCACTGCGGCCCAAATTAAAAAATATAGGACTGAATTTCAGCCCTATATTATATATTGTTTGAAGTTATGTATAATACAAATTTATACACTACCTAAAGTTTTAACTATTATAGCAGGATATTTACCAATATAATTTTGAATATCAATTCGTTTAGTTTCACCTGATAACACACAAATAAAATCACAACCAATATTATCCGCTAATTTTTTATCGGTATATAATCTATCTCCTACAACTGCGATTTCTTCAGACGTATATTCGCTCAAAATAGATTTAACTAAATTAACTGAGGGCTTACCAAGTATCATATTCGGGGATTTACCGGTTGTTAATTCTATCATTTTTATATAACTTCCGATATCGGGTATTGGACCGTTTTCTGTCGGACAGAAAATATCATGGTGCGTTGCTATATATTCAACTTCTTTATTATTTAACAAATAACATATATTTTTTAATTTATCATAAGTAATTTCAGTATCATAAGTTAAAATAACAGCTTCATTATGTATAGGATCAAATTGAAATTCTACATTAGGTAACATATTTTTTAAATAATCAAAAACTCTATTATTCGCAACTAAATATATTGACTTGAAACTTTTTGATTTTATATAATCCATTAACGGGAATAATGGTGTCAGAATATCCTTTTCCTCCGCTTTTATACCTATTGAATTAAGTCTTTGAGCATATTCAGAAGGTACTTTAGATGTATTATTTGTTAAAAAGTAATACTCTAAATTTTTATTATTTTGCACAAACTCTACTGCTTCATCAATAGGGTTTTTCCCTAAATACAATGTTCCATCCATATCACAAATCAAAACTTTTTTTAAACTCATATCAAAATCAGAAAATAATTTATCCGCCAGCAATAAATCGTCATTATTATCAACTTCTACCCATTTTTTATGTTTTATATCAAAAGGATACACTTTTTCTGTTTTAAACAGTTCAGGGAAAGCAACTTCCGTCCACTGCTTTAAATCTTTTTTAACTTCAATATAATCCTTTACTATCTCAAACAAACGAGTTACTGTCTTTTGTGAATATTTATACAAATCAACAGATACACCCAGAGCATCCGCCTCATTTATAGTTTTAGCAATATTTACAAGGTTGCCATCACAATTTCTTATTACTTTCATAGATTCTTCTATGTACGTTCCTACTTCTACTGCTATTGCACTATCAAATTCTGAATTAACAAATTCCTTCATTAAATTCTCATCATATAAACAATCAGCATTATTTATAAAAAGATTTTCTAAATTTGAGAAATATCCCTTTATTCTGTTTAGCCCCAAATAAAGTGAGTACATGTTATTTGTAGTCAGATAATCAGGACTATATATTTCATTTACTTTTGGATAATGATTTTTTAAATAATCAGCAATCATTTCATGCTTATATCCTGTAACAATATATATATTTTCTTCAGTAATGCCTGCTTTAATATACCCTTGAATTTGATAATCTAAAATTTCGCGTCCGTTAACTTTAACCAAAGACTTTGGATATTCTTGTGTCAATGGATATAATCTGCTACCAATACCAGCCGCCAAAATAATTGCATAATTTTTCATTATATTACCTTTCTTAATAATTTATATTTATACACATAGTACCACCTAATTATAAACACAAAAGATTCTGTTATTGCAACCATTATTGCAATTGTGTATATATTCATTTTACCAGTTACAAATAACGCAAGCAAACCAATTATATGTATTACAGACCCGATTATTACACTGCCGTTAGCCTCTTTTGTATGTCCTAAAGCTCCTAACAACGGATAACCCAATAATCTTGAAGGTAACGTTACAAATATAGCAACACAAAATATTATAAGAATTTTATATGCATTCAGCATTTCCTCTCCATAAAAAATTGTTATTATATATTTAGCAAAAACACATGTAAGTATACAAAAACAAACATTTGCAATCGAAGTGAGTACAAGTATTTTTTTATATAGAGAAATATCTTTATTTTTAGCAACAAAAGGATATAAAGCATCGTTTAGCGGACCTTGCAAACCTAATATAGCATTATATATTTTTTCAGCCGCTACGTAGTAGCCAACCATTACGTTTGAGCCTATTAAGCCCAAGCAAAACGTATTTGTATTTGTATAAGCCGAAACCGATACGCGCGACAAGAAAAATTCCGTACTGTATTTAAACTGTTTTTTTATAGCATTCCATTTTGGCAAATACAATTTTGCCCCAAGTTCTTTGATTGCAAAATACATTCCTATTGCACCCGAAACCAAGAACCCTAAGGAGTTTAGGAGCGGTACAATAATATAATCATCAGATTTTTTTACGAAAATAAAAATTAGAACTAAAAAAATTGTTTTTGAGAGAATATTAAGGAACGTAATATATTTCATTCTCTCCATACCTTGGAAAAACCACACGGGATAAATCGCGTTACCGACTACCATAAGGAATGATAGTAGGAAAACAATCCAATTTTGTTGGAGTTTAGGTATAAACACAAGCATTATGCACAATATCGCAAAACTTAGAATTAGCAAAGCCAATTTTATGCAAGTAACTGCGCTGAAAATATTGGAGAGATTGTTTTTGTTGTGCCTGTTAATAGCGATTTCACGGGTAGCGGACAGTCCAAACCCGTAATCCGTCAGGATAATAAAATATTGCATAAACGCAAACGCGAAGAACACTATCCCGAATCTTTCGACCCCCAACACGCGAGAGAGATATGGCAGGTTTATTAGCGGAATAACGTACGAAACGATTTGTAACGCACCTAATGATAAAAAATTTTCTAATAAAGTTTTCTTTTCGTTCGCCATAATTTGTCATTCTGAACTTGATTCAGAATCTACCTTTCCAAAGATTTAATCCATTCGACAACTCTTTCGCAGTTGTGTCCGTCTTGGTACTGATTAAATCTATCATTTATAATTTTTCTTTGTTCAATATAACTATCATTGTTATTTACAATTAATTTCATTTTTTTGTACAACTCACTCCAATTATATGCCTTTTCACCTGGAGTAACTTCATCATACTCAAAATAAAAGGCTCTGTCGTTTTTTAAATAATCATCTTTATCAAAAGCAAAGAAAATAATTGGTTTATTAGAATGTAAATAATCAAAGTATATTGAGGAATAATCAGTAATTAAAAAATCAGTTAAAGAAAGTATTGAGTATATATCTTGTTCAATATCATTATCTTTTATAAAAATTATATTTGAATAATCTTTTTGTAATTTATTAATATCTTTTTGATGATAATAATGCAATTTAATTAACAATATTACGTTATTGCTAATTAATTCGTTGTTCAAGTTATCTAATTCGTCAATTAAAAATTTGGAAAAATCAATTTTCCCTTCTCGTCTATGAGTTGGCATATAAATGCCGATTTTTTTACCTTTTTGTTTTATTAAATTTAATTTTTTTGTAAATTCAGTTTCAGCCACAGGAATATAAAAAGCATCACATCTCGTTTGTCCGATTGTATCAACTCTTTTTGTTAAACCTTTAAATGCTGATTGATATATTTTGTTAATATCATCAGATGTTGCAATCACAGAATAATATCTATTATCCTGTAAAAATGGAAATAAAAAGTTTTTTAATTTGTTATATAAATTATCTTTAGGAATAACTCTTGTTATAAAATCATCCATCACTATTTTTTTCAAAGGTATACCGTGCCATAAATTAATTAATTTCATATTATACGTAGGTATAAAATTTATATCAAACATTCCCGTTGAAACAAATCCATACTTTGCAAATATTGAATAAAAATATCCCATAAGGCTGTAAGTTTTATAACTCTTATATCCTTTTTTCTTTACAAGTTTGACCGTATTACTATCATTTGATAGCCATATTGCTTTAATATTATGACAATTTCTATTGACATATTCAAACAAATATTTAGAATTATCAGCATATTTATCGCCAAACCAAGCACCAAATATCCATATATTTTCATTTGGTTTTATTATTTTTGATAAAAGATATATCGGAATGTTAATTAAATATTTAATTATTGAAACTATTTTTTTCATATTTACCCTCTTGTTCAATTCTATCATGAACACGATTTTTGTGATAGGATTTGTTTATGGACGTATCGGTTATTTTAGTCAGTTATAACACGAAAGACATGACGCGCGAATGTCTTGAGTCGGTTTACAGGTTTACAAAAGATATAGAGTTTGAGGTTTTTGTTGTCGATAACAATTCCAAAGACGGTTCTGCAGAGATGATTGAGCGCGAATTTCCGCAGGTTCGGCTTATTCGCAACCCTGATAACAAAGGTTTTGGGGCGGCAAACAATATCGCAATCCGCAAAAGCAGTGCAAAATATATATTTTGCTTAAACACTGATACATTACTTTTGAACAATTCTATTAAAGAATTTTTCGATTTTATGGAGAAGTCCGAAAACGAAAATGTTGGGGCTTGTGGTTGTCAGCTTTTGGACAAAGATATGAAACTTCAGCATTCTTATGGTTGTTTGCCGAGAATTTCAAGGATAGTTTTGACTTTGTTTGGTGTTGCACAGATTTTTCCGAAATGGTATAAGAAAAAGTATTTTCATTCGCCTTATGAAAATGATACAGAACCTTATGAGGTTGAATATGTTACGGGAGCGGATTTGTTTATGCGCAAGTCTGTGCTTGATAGGGTTGGGATTTTTGATGAAAATTTCTTTATGTATTTTGAGGAGTCGGAGTTGCAAAAACGCATGCACGAAATCGGTTACAAATCTATAATGTTGCCGAAATTGAATATTGTGCATTATTGCGGAATGCCGAATGAAAATGTACCGTTAGCAAAGGTAAAAATTTTCAGAACATCAGAATTTTATTATTATGAAAAGTGCAACGGCAAAATTGCAAGATTGTTTGTGAAGATGTTATATTTGATTAGGTATTTGTTTTGTATAAAGTTTGACAAATCATATTTTGAAAATATTTTATTGTATTTTTAATTATAAAATATCTTAAATCTTATTTATTTAACAATAAAAGAAATTCTCTTTTTAAATAAGTATATGATTATTAATATTATTGGCAATTTGTATAATAACATTAGAGTGTTTGCGATATTTATTATACCAACCATAAATATCGACATAAACAAACTATAAAATATACAAAAATATAGTACCAAAAAAGTATCACAATACATATAACGATTAAATAAATTTTCAATAAATATAATAAATAATCCAATAAGAAAACCACCTATAAGTACTCCAAATAACCCTAAACACCAAAAAAGATTTGCAACAATTCCAAATTCAAAAGTAGCATGTTGAATATATACAGCATCAGGATATAATATTTTAGAAAATTCAGTACCAAAATAATCAAAATCACCTTGGGAAATTTTATTACGAAAATATTTGGGTAGAGGTTTTAAAAGTTGGTTAGTTATTTCTTTATTAAAATTAAAATCATTAAATATATATAAAGAACCATTATTTACTTTTTTGAAAAATTGCACAGAATTAGCAAAATTATCGTTACGACCAGCTATAGTTTCTATAAATTGAATATTTTTTAAAGAACTATAATCTCCATTAACAACCATATCCGCGCCTGAAACTCGAAATTTATTTAATAATGAGGAATACGTTACTATAAAAATTATTCCTATTAACATTACAATTATATGTTTAAATCTTATTTTTTTAAAAAAAGTATAAATTATAACAAATGGAAAAATTACATTATATATCAACATTCCTTTACTTCCGCAAATAAAAGACCACAACATAATTTCCGTAATTAATATGATTTTATTATATTTTGTTACATAATTAGTTTTCATCATTATATCTTTAAGTATTAAAATATACACGAATATAAATACTGAAATAATTAAAGAATACAATGTAGATATACTTCCATTAGACAATAATCGTCGAAATTCTCCACTTGATAAAAAAGCATCAAATATACTCATTGATGTATACTTAAATGATAAAATTATAAAAAAGAAAAATATAATATTACATATAGTTACTTTTAGATTAGTATCATTTTTTAATAGATTTTGAGCAAAATATTTTATTTTAATAGATTTTTTATTTACAAATATATACATAAAAATAGGTAGTAAGACAGAAAAAAGAAATAACGAATAAATTACATTTATTTCATTCATTATAGCTTGCCCTGCTAATGAATTATTACCCATTACATCAACAGGTAAAGCATAGTAATACATACTTGAAAAGATATAGCAGAAAAAAATTGTAACTAAACTATTATATATTGGTGAAAATAATCTAATTTTACTGGATTTTATGTATGTTATACAACCAATTAAAATCCCCCAAATACAATAAATAAGTGATTGAACCATATCTAAACTAATAAATTCCATAATTATTGAAAAAATAATAAGTGCTATAGATATTATTTTTATTATTAAATTTTGATTTATAGTTTTATCCATGCTTTTATGTTAACATGAATATGGCAAATTATGATTATTGTTGAACATATAAAAAATGGAAATGAACACTCGGATGGCAATGCGTCTTTAATTGGATTACATCTACTTAAATACCCTACAAAAAAAATACATCTATTTTCCGGATTGGAACATTATAATTCAATAATTAACATATTAAAAAACAACAATATTAATTATTCAAACATAATATTCCACGAAATCAGACCTTTTGGAAATTTTGTTAGGGATTACAAGTTAATTATATTCGATTTTAAAATTGCTAAAATGGTTTTCGATTTTGCCTTGCAAGAAAATATAAACGATATTTTATTTTTATATACTTCAACGTTTTTGTTATATTATGTAAAATATTTTTCATTATTTTATAAATTTAATATAAAAATGGTTTTACATGGAGATTTGGAACGTATTGATGTGATGAATTATGCGAAATCATTTGATAAAGGTAAAATAATTCAATTTTTCTACGCTTTGCTATTTGGACTCAAAATTCCACTGAATTTGGGAAATTTTAAAAATTTAAATTATATTGTATATTCTGAATCGATAAAAAATAATGCTGTAAAAATATTACCAAAATTAAAAAAACAGATAATAGCAATACCACATCCTTATTTTTATCAAGAGCAACAAGAATATCAAGCTTTTAAAAACAATAAATTAAGATTGTGTGTGGTCGGGTTATCATCAATGCGCAAAAACATTCCATCACTTAAATACCTTATAGATGAATTAAATAAAATAAAAAATTTAAACATTAGCATTATTTTTGCAGGAAAAATAATTGATAAAAAATTTTTGGAATACGTATTAAATATTAATTTTATAGAAAAGTTCACTTTATCTAATAAAAGTATAGCAACTGAAATTAGAGATGAAGCAATTAAAAATTCCGATTATGCTTTATTAACATATAAACTTGACAGTTATAAATTAATTGCAAACGGAGCTTTTATGGATGCAATTAACTATGAGAAACCTGTATTAGCAATAAGAAACAATTATATAGAAAATTATTTTAATAAATATGGAAATATAGGTTATATGTTTGAAACTATAGAAGATTTATTGAAAAAGATAAATGATATTAGGAACAACTTTCCAATCGATGAATACAACTTACAAGTACAAAATATAAGAAAAATTAAACAAACAGAAAATATAAACTACTCAGTTAAACTAATATAAGATAATTTAATCTTTTCAACATCAAACACATTTTCCACTCTTTTTCTTGCGTTTTGACCGTATTGCAAGCGGAGCGGTTCATCACTCAACAACCGATTGATTGCGTCTGACAAGGCTTTAGAATTCGCAGGCTCGACCGTCAATCCTGTTTCCCCGTCTATTGAAACATAATTGACTCCTGTTTGCAAGTTCGTATTTATAACAGGTTTTCCGTGTTTCATTGCCTCAATTTGCACAATGCCAAATGCTTCACTCGGTAATATTGAAGGAAATAAGTAGATATCACAAGATTGATAATATGCATCTAAATCTTCATCATTAATGCGACCAAGCAAAACAACTTTTTCTTGTAAATTATTTTCATTTATATATTTTTCAAAACTTTCTGTTAAAGGACCCGAACCCCCAATTAAGTATACCGCATTGGCAACATCTTCCATTGCCCTTATCCCGTAAATAAAACCCTTATAATTGACATGTCTGCCAAGTGAAAATATTATTTTTTTATCTTTATATCGTTCCCTTATCTCTTTTACCCTTTGTACATTATTTAAATTGTCATTCAACGATATGCCCTGCGGAATAACAATACATTTGTCTTTTAAACCCCTTATCATATCCGAACTCTGAATTATGTTAGGTGAAAGTACGTGAATATTATCTGCTTTATTCAAAAAATATTTATATAATGGCACAAAAGGTCTCATTATTTTATCATAACCAACCACATCACTATGATAGGTTACTATCATTTTTTTATATTTTATCAATCTCAAATGATAAAGTATAAACCAAATTACGACATTTTGAATTACGGGCATATGAAAATGAATAATATCAGTTTTTAAACCAATCAATCGAAAAAAGAGTTGCGGAGAAATAGAATTTGCGGCAAAGTCAAACAAATACCTGCAACGATTATATTTTACACCATTATCTATGGAAGATTTATCGGTATTGGAACAACAAAAAACTTCTTTTTCAAATTTTTCATTCGGCAGGCTTTCATTAATTTGTTCAATTACAGCCTCAATCCCGCCAACATGAGGCTTGGCGAAACGAGTGATATGGGTAATTTTGATTTTATCCTTGTCCATTCCTTACACCACTACATCATATGCAATCTCTTTTTTCTGATTTTGAATTATTTTTCGAATAGTCTTGTAAGCATCACTGCTCGTCGCACCAACCTTTGACATCAGTACAACTTTTTCGGCTGAAGATATCTTGCCGATAAACTCTGCAGACATATTCGGATATACAATTTCAAGATTTGATAAACCCTTAAACCCGTCCAAAACTTCATTGGGCAACTGAGTCATCAACACAAGCAAAACTTTTTTGGGGCTGAAACTGAAAATTTCAGTCTTTAAAGTTTCCAATTTATTTAATCCGTCAAAAATTATATGCTCAGTCAACATTGAATATGCCAAATTTTTGTCGCGAACTTCAACCGCTATCAATGCACCCAACGAAGCAATTCCGCCAAATATACAACCCAATATTATATTTATCAACAATTTTGGTGACGAATTTTCCGAAGGCAAAGGCTCTTGAGGTTCGTTAATTATAAGAACTTTTGTAGAATCCGACATTTGTTCAACCATTTGCGCCCATTCCAATTTGGAAGCTAACTTGTTCAACTTTTGACTTTCTTCGGAAATTGCAATTTGAGATTTTTCTCCCGCAATATACTGACTTTTTAAAGTTCCCATCGCATTTGATGCGGCTTTTGAAAAGGCACTCAATGCAGACAAATTCCCCGTTCCGCTCATTGCCTGAACAGGAATTCCGCCTGCTTGATTTATTTTTTTATCAAGCGCGGCTTTTGTCTTTGCATATTCGGATTCAATAAGTTTTTTATCCGATTTTGATTTTTCCGAGTTTATTTCTTTGTGAAGTTCTATGTAATTTGTGATTAATGATGAAACAACACCATAAGCCAATTCGGGCTTTTTAGCCGTATATGTAATTGAAATTACGTTGGTATTTTTAACATTTTCGAGCTTTAATTTTTTACCTTTTTTATAAAATGCCTTTGCGGAAACATATTGCCCTTCTCTTTTATTCGGAAAAATTCCAAATTTTTTCTTGTATTTGATATCGTTATCTCTGATAACCTTGTCTAAAACGAGAGAGGATTTTATCAATTCCATTTCGTTATTGATTGCTTTGTCAGTCCCCATAGGAAGAACAGAACCCGAAGATTCGTCAATAACATAAGGGTTAATTTCCACCAAATTTGAACTGTTATTTTTGTTAAGATACAAATCTGCGGTAACTTTATATTGTTTCGGCATAATAAAAGTTAATATAATAAAAAATGTCAACACAGCGCAAAAAACTTTTACCAAAAAAACTTTTCTGCTCCAAACAATATGAAATATTTTCGCAAAATTAATTTCTAACTCATCATCCAATTCTTCTGCTGCGGGGTTATAAAACACTATGTTTTCCTGAGGCATAACAACTCCTTATTTTACAAAATTATTATAATACAAAAATAAAAAATTTGTTAAATAATTAATATTTTGTATCTTCAATTTTCATTATATAATATCCTTATAAAAGGATATTTAATGAAAATCTTCTATATAAATATTTTGGAATTTGAAAAAACTTACGGAAAAGATTATCTGAAACCTTATGCCGATAAAGAATTTAAAAGTGAGAAACGCTTTTGGGAATATACAATCGGCAGATATTTGGTAAAAAATATTGCCGAAAAATATTTTGGTGTTAAAAATTCCGAAATAATTACGGAAAGCAGCGGCAAACCGATATTCAAAAATTCTGATTTACATTTCAGTATTTCGCATTCAAAAAATATCGTTATTGCATGCTTTGACAAAAATCCCTGCGGTATTGACATTGAACAAATAAAACCGAGAAATTTGGAAAAATTGTCAAAACATTTTAACCGACAATTTTGTTCATTAGAAGATTTTTACAAATTTTGGACACACAAAGAAGCAAAATATAAAATTAATAACAAAGAAACCAATTTTTATTTTACAAAATTTAAAAATGAATATTATATAACCGTAACAGGTGAAAGCATCGGCAATAATACCGATGCTTCCGTTCCTATTTTACATTTCGGTTAATCTTTTTCCCAAATTGAAAGCGTTTTGAAGATCTTTCGGAAATTGAGTATCGCGGACTTCGGCTTTATGTTTTTCGTCAAACAAATCCACGTCATATTTGGAATAATCAATAAACTGATATGTGTCGCAGGCATAAACGGCTTCCGAGTATCCGAAAACGTGTTCCAAACTTTTTACGTTATCATTCAGAATTGTAGGATAATTATATTTTTCAACCCATTCCTCGGGACAATTCATTGTGAAAATTACACCGACAGGAATTGTTTTTGGACGCAAACTTTTCAGACCGCCCGTTTCTTTATCAACAAGATACGTATGAACGGGGAATAAAAGTCTTTCCAAAAAACTCCTGAAAACTCCCGTAGGATAAGAAAAATATACAGGAGAACCGATAATTATCGCATCAGCTTTAATACATTTTTCCAATATCGGTTTTAAATCGTCTTTTACGGCACAAACACAATTTGTCGTTGCACCTTTGCGCTTGCAGGCAAAACAACTCAAGCAACCTTTAAAATTGTAATCATAAAGATTAAAATACTCGACCTCTGCACCTGCGGTTTCTGCACCTTTTTGAGCTTCTTTTAACATTTTTGCCGTATTAAAATTTTTTCTTGGCGAACCGTTTAATACAATTACTTTTTTCATTAAATATTCTTCCCCATATTATAAGCCTTTTCCATTAAATCTTTGTGATTTAAAGCATCATTAGGATTGTCAAGTCCTCCGCCTTCAACGTAACCTTTAAATTCCACACCGTCAAAGCATGCAATCCAACCGTTTACACCGTTCAAAACAGTCTGTACAACACCTTTTGAAAAATCTGCGGAAGTTGTAATCAAATAAACTTCACTAAAGTTTTTACCTGTTGCAAAAAGTGAATTTGCTCTGTCAATAAGTGTTTTCATCTGACCTGACATTTCGTAATAATAAATCGGGGTTGCCCAAACAATAACATCAGCTTCTTTCATTTTTGCGGTAATTCCGTTTGCATCATCATCAATCACGCACCTGCCCAATTTTTGGCATGCCAGACAACCTTTGCAAAAACCGATTTTTTTATCTTTCAAAGAAACAAATTCGACCTCATTTCCCGCATCACGCGCACCGCGTTCTGTTTCTTTTGCAAGAATTTCGGAATTTGCATTATTACGTAAACTCGTTGATATAATTAAAACTTTTTTCGCCATATTACACCTCTACTTTAATTTGTTATATTCGTCATCCGTCACTTCTTCTAACCATTCGTTGGAAGTTTCCGTACCGTCAATTTCTATTGCAAGATGTGAAAACCAACTGTCGGGGGCAGCACCATGCCAATGTTTCACGTTTGCGGGAATATGAATCACGTCGCCCGGTTTCATTTCAATCGGCTCTTTCCCCCATTCCCTGTAATATCCGCGACCGCCAACCGCAATCAGCATCTGTCCTCCGCCGGATTTTGCGTGATGAACATGCCAGTTGTTACGACATCTTGGTTCAAACGTTACATTATATATTTTAACCTGTTCGGTTGAAACGGGTGCAAGATAACTTTGTCCGATAAAATATTTTGCATAAGCCGTATTAGGTTCACCAATCGGGAACATTATGGTTTTTGCGTATTTTTCTAACATTTTATTCGTATTCTCTCCTTTATTATGTATTTGACGTGAAAAACAAATATTTTGCGCCAAAAGTAATATCAAAACCGAAATTATTATTTTTTTCATTTGTTACTCCCGTTATTTCAAATTTTCTTTATAAAAATTTTCAATTATATCAAAGGGAATTTTTTCCAAATTGTCATACAAGTCGACATGGTTTGCACCTTTTACTATATAAAGTTTTTTGTTATCACCCTTTAATTTTTTAAACGCATCTTCACCAAAGTATCTGCTGTGCGCAATTTCGCCATGGACAACCAAAACAGCATTTTGAATTTCATCACTGTACTGCAAAATAGGCATATTAATCAAAGAAAGTGAAGATGTCGTATTCCAGTTGCCGTTGGAATTAATTGAACGTTTGTGAAAACCTCTTTTTGTCTTGTAATAATCAAAATACTGCTGAACAAACAAAGGCTCTTGCCCGGTCAATTTGTCGGGCAAACCGGGAGCTTTTGCATAAGTTCCGTTTTTATAATCTTCTGTTCTTTGAGCATTAAGATTTTTCTTCATTTCATACCTTGCGGACGCATCAACGGAGTCATTATAACCCTTTGCCGAAACTCTTGTCATATCATACATTGTACTTGCTACGGTTGCTTTAATTCTTGTATCAATAGCAGCCGCATTTAAAGCAAACCCGCCAAATCCGCAAATTCCGAGAATTCCGATTTTATCGGGATTTACGTATTTGTTGTTACTCAAATAATCAACTGCCGCAGAAAAATCTTCCGTATTTATATCAGGACTTGCGACATCTCTCGGATTACCTTTACTTTCACCCGTAAAAGAAGGGTCAAACGCAAGAGTAATAAACCCTCGTTCAGCCAGATTTTGCGCATACAAACCGCTTGCCTGTTCTTTTACCGCGCCAAACGGCCCTGATATTGCAATAGCAGGTAATTTATCGCCATATTTTATATTTTTCGGTGTATATAAATCACCAACAAGCGTAATTCCGTATCTGTTATGAAATTCCACTTTTTCAACATTAACGTTTTCACTTTTCGGGAAAACCTTATCCCAGGTTTTTGCTTCGGTCATACAACCACCGATAATTGATAAAATTGATACAAATAACAATAAATTTTTAAACATTGCACACCTTCCTGTAATGATTTTTTATACAATCCAAAACAACTTTTGCATAAACTTCATGCATTCCGTAAAAAATATGGCTTGCCCCCTCAACCTCAATAACCTGATTTCGTTCGGGTGATTTTGTCCATAAATTCAACTGCTCCATAAAGGCTTTCGGATTTTTACCCGTAACCGAATCTTTTGAACCTATTATAAATGTTCCATTAGGTCTTATATTATACAAGGACTGAGTTTCACCCTGCTTACTGATTACGGGGCAATTTTTAAGATTATCGGCATTATAAAATCCCAAAACCGACTTTGCGGTCATAGGCGAAAAACCGCCGAACATAAACGGTAAAATATCGTTTCCGCGCCCTTCTTCAACCCATTGTTTTGCGGTTGCAAAGCAATTCTCAATATTTGGCATAACCTTCCACCAATGCATAATATCAATGGGACAAGAAACAATGAAATAGTCAATAAAATCATCGGGAGTTGTCCCGAGATAATTAATAATCTTGTTAGATCCCAAAGAATGTCCCGCAAGAATTATGTTTTCAAATCCATGCTCTTTTGCCCAAAGAACATAACTCTCAACATCTTCATAAACCATGTCAAAATCGTCATTAAAAACTCCCGCGTGTCTTTGTTTTCCGATTGAATAATCCGTATAAGCAAAACAGGAAAAGGAATCGTGAGCGTGGGCAATAATAACCGAAACCCCGTTTTGACTTAAAAGTTTTCCCGTAGAATAAAGCAGGTCATTTTGAAAAATATTTGAACAAATTCCAGTCAACATAATCAATACGGTATCGTTTGACTCGTTTCCGAACATTGCCCCTCTCAATTCCAACCCGCGTTTTGTTCTTACTTTTATAATTTCCATAAATATCTCCGTAAAAAAGTATATCCTATTAAAAAATTATTTCAAATTTTAATATCTTGACAAATTTTGAAAAAAATTATACCATGAAAAGACCGAGTAAGGAAAGCAAGGGTGGAAATCCCTCACTGGTCCGCAGCCGTGTCCTCTACGCAATATCTTGGCGCATGACTTCAGTAAACTGAAACAGTCGGAATGCTTAGTCGGTTTGGTTATTACTTTACGAGACTGGAGGCTTTTATGCAACAAAAAGTTATCAAACGTGACGGAAAAATCGTAGATTTCGATTCCGAAAAAATCACAAATGCCATTTGTAAGGCATCAAATGTTACAAAAGAAATTGACCCCTTTACGGCAAGAAGATTGACAAAAAACGTAATTAAAATCGTTAATGATTTTGTCAAAGAAAAACAATCCAACTTGTCAGCTCCGACTGTTGAAGAAATTCAAGACATTGTAGAAAAAGTTTTGCTCTCATCAGAATACAAACAAACCGCAAAATCCTACATTTTGTACCGCGAACAACACAACAAAATGAGAGATTTTGCAAAAAACGCTTCAATAGATATGGTTGATGACTATCTTAAACAATTAGACTGGCAGGTTAACGAAAATTCTAACATGGGATATTCAATCCAAGGTTTGAACAACTACCTTGCATCAGCCATGAGCAAAAATTATTGGCTAAACAAAATTTATCCGAACGAAATTAAAGAAGCTCACGAAAACGGTGATATACACATTCACGACTTAAACATAATTTCCGTTTATTGTGTCGGTTGGGATTTGAAAGACCTTTTATCCGAAGGTTTTACGGGTGTACAAGGAAAAGTTGCCTCAAAACCCGCAAAACATTTCCGTACAGCTCTCGGACAAATGGTTAATTTCTTATACACAATGCAAGGAGAAAGTGCGGGAGCGCAGGCATTTTCAAACTTTGATACCCTTCTTGCTCCGTTTGTCAGATATGACGGACTGGATTACAAACAGGTAAAACAGGCTTTACAAGAATTTGTTTTTAATATGAACGTTCCAACCCGTGTGGGTTTCCAAACTCCTTTTTCAAACGTAACAATGGATTTGGTCGTACCGTCATATTACAAAGATCAATGCGTAATCATAGGCGGAGAAATGAAAGAGGATACTTATGGCGACTTCCAAAACGAAATGAACATGATTAACAAAGCGTTCTTTGAAGTTATGATGGAAGGTGATGCCTCGGGCAGAGTATTTACGTTCCCGATTCCGACTTACAATATTACAAAAGATTTTGACTGGGATAATCCCGATTTGGAAGGGCTGTGGGAAATGACCGCAAAATACGGTATACCTTATTTCTCAAACTTTATAAATTCCGATATGAATCCCGAAGATGCCCGCTCTATGTGTTGTCGTTTGAGAATTGACAATCGCCAGCTTGAATACAGAGGAGGCGGACTTTTCGGCTCAAATCCCTTAACCGGTTCAATCGGTGTCGTAACGATTAACTTACCGAAAATCGGTTATCAAACAAGTTCAAAAGATGAATTTTTTGAAGTATTAAAAGACAGGATGGAAATTGCAAAAGAATCACTCGAAATCAAACGCAAACTCCTTGAACGTTTGACAGACGGCGGATTATATCCGTATACAAAATTCTATCTGAGAGATATCAAAAGCCGTTTTGAAGTTTATTGGAAAAACCATTTCTCCACAATAGGACTTATCGGCATGAACGAGGCTTGCGAAAATCTTTTAAATTGTTCAATAGCATCAAAAGAAGGACACGATTTTGCGGTTGAAGTTATGGATTACATGAGAGATTTAATCGTAAAATTTCAACAGGAGACGGGTAACAATTACAACCTTGAAGCTACGCCCGCAGAAGGAACAAGCTATCGTCTTGCAAAACTCGATAAGAAAAATCTTGTAGATATCAAATGTGCAAATGATGATGAATACTACTCTCAGGGTGCAGAACCCTATTATTCAAATTCGACTCAACTACCCGTAAATTGTACCGACGATATTTTTGAACTGCTTGACCATCAGGACGATTTGCAAACAAAATATACGGGCGGAACGGTTGTTCACATATTTGCGGGAGAAAGAATTAACGACACGGTAACAATGAAAAATCTTGTCAAAAAGATTTGCGAAAACTATCATCTGCCGTATTTCACATTCTCACCGACATTTTCGGTTTGTCCGACACACGGTTATGTTGCGGGTGAACATGAAACATGCCCGACTTGCGGAAGCGAATGTGAAATCTATTCGAGAATAGTCGGCTACATTCGTCCCGTAAAACAGTGGAACAAAGGTAAAAAAGCCGAATTTAAAAACCGCAAAACTTTTGATATGACAAAAGCCGAGGAGCATTGCTGTTGTTCATAATCGGCGGTATACAAAAAACAACACTGACAGATTTTCCCCAAAAAGTTGCAGCTATTGTATTTACACAAGGCTGCAACTTTCGATGCGGATATTGCCACAATCCGGAATTATTAAATTTTACACAAAACTCAAATGATAATGCGGAAGATTTTTTTAAATTTTTGCAAACCCGCAAAGGAAAACTTGACGGAGTGGTGATTACAGGCGGAGAACCAACACTGCAAACAGGATTATACGATTTTATCAAAAAAATAAAGCTATTGGGATTTGCAGTAAAACTTGATACAAACGGCACAAATCCGCAGATATTGGAAAAATTAATCAATGACAATCTTCTTGATTATACAGCCATGGATATCAAAGCCCCGCTTGAAAAATATTCGCAAATTACGAAAACCGATATTAATGCGGAAAATATTATAAAGAGTATTGATTTGATTATGAAAAGCGGAGTTGATTACGAATTTCGTACAACCGTTTTAAAATCGCAACTGACTTTTGACGATTTTGAAAAAATCGGACAAATGATAAACGGAGCAAAAAGATATTATTTACAAAAATTTGTACCGTCAAAAATTTGCGACCAAACTCTTATGAACGAAAAAACGTACTCAAACGAAGAATTTGTACAAATTTGCGCAAATTTGAAAAAATATATTGATTTTGTAAGTTACAGATAAAATTAAAAATGCCTCAATAGGTCGGAAATCTGACCTATTGAGGCTTCTCACCCTCGCACACATCTCATTAAAAAACCGCCTTTCAAGACGGCTTTTTAAATGAGGAGGAGCTTGAATTCGACCTTGCCGTATAGAAGCGTCAGCGTACCCGTTTAATACCGCCAAGCATGAGAATCACTTTTGAAATGCCGGATACATCAAAATAATGTAAATCTTTAACCTAATTTTCTCTTAAATGTTCTGCTTGCAAGTGTTAGGGTTATCAAAGCTATTATAAGTAATGGGATTATGTTAATAATTACATCTTCAATTCCCATACCTTTTAATATTATTCCTCGTGACAGAACCATAAAGAACCTTACAGGATTTAAGTATGTTAAATACTGCAAGCAAAGCGGCATATCCTCAATAGGTGAAATAAACCCCGAAAGCAATACCGCAGGCATCATAAATGTCATAACAGATAAAATTGCCTGCTGCTGCGTATTACAAATTGATGAAATATAAAGTCCG
>CADBNI010000054.1 GCA_902795965.1 uncultured bacterium | reverse complement strand
TTTGTTAATTATGGAGCGGGAGACGAGGCTCGAACTCGCGACATCCTCCTTGGCAAGGAGGCATTCTACCACTGAATTACCCCCGCATCAGGTTACTTTCTTATATTACATGCTAAAAAATAAAATGCAAGTGTTTTTTGCAAATTAAACCGAAACAACATCTTTATCAGTGTTTTCAACTGTATCCAATGAACTTACGGATATTTCTATCCTGTCACCAAACTGTTTCTTTAAAACATTTACCAATTCATTGGAACTTTCTACCCAAAACATTGAAGCCGCAAGTACCTTAACTTCATCCCCATAATCCTGCAGTTTTATCGTAACAGGATCGGAACCGTTATACTTGCACAATATATCTTTCATCAAAACGATTTCTTCAAACTTAAATTCATCTAAAAATCTTATGGCAAATATATTGGAATTATCTACAGTCTTTACAGTTTCAATAATAAGTGACGGGTGTTCGTCCCCTTCTCGTTTACTAACCTTGCCGGAAACTATTACACGTTGTTCATTTTGAAGAAAATCTCCGTAATCCGCAATCTTATTATTAAACGCAATAGCATCAATTTTACCGGACAAATCCTCTATTGTTACAAATCTGATGAATTTTGACGGATCTTTTTTGGTCGGTATCTGTTTTACCGCAGTGACAAGACCGCAAATTGTAACAATTTTATCATTCGGCAAACCCTCCAACTCCGTAATCTTATGCGTCATTAAAAACGGCAACTTATCCCTGATTGTCGATAACGGGTGACTCGTAATATAAAATCCCAAAAATTCTTTTTCAAAATTTTGTAAAGTTCTTGCGTTGTATTCCTCATCAGAACCCGCAAGCTGAAATTTTGCATCCTGTATTGCGGAAGTATCTCCGAGCATATCAAACAAACTTCCCTGACCCAACTCTTTTGCTTTAGATTCTTTTGAAGCGGTTGCCGTAATATATTCAATATTATCCATAAGTTGTTTGCGGCTTTTCTCAATAGATGCAAATGCGCCCGCCTTTATCAACCCTTCAAGAGTCTTTTTGTTTGAACATTTTATATCAAGTCGTTTTACATAATCATAAATGGATTTAAACGGTCCGTTTTCTTCTCTTTCTTTAATGATATCCTCAATGACACCTTCACCTACCTGTTTAATAGAAGCAAGTCCGAAACGAATATTATCTCCGTCAGGTGTAAATGTCGCAAGTGAATGATTTATATCGGGCGGAAGAACTTTTATACCTTTTTTCAGTGCTTCTTCAATATAAAGCTGAGTTTTATCCGCTTCGCTTGCTACGCTTGACAAAAGAGCCGATAAATATTCAACGGGGAAATGGCATTTTAAATATGCGGTCTGATAAGCGACAAACGCATAGGCTGCCGAGTGCGACCTGTTGAAACAGTATGATGCAAACGCGAGAATTTGGTTAAACAGGTTTGTGGCAGCTTCCGATGTCATTCCGTGCTGAGCGGAACGCTCGATAAATTTGCCCTTCTGTTTTTCCATCTCGTCAACTTTTTTCTTACCCATCATACGGCGAACCATGTCCGCTTGTCCGAGTGTATAATCAGCCAAGACCTGAAAAACCTGCATGATTTGTTCCTGATAAACAATAGTTCCGTATGTATCTTTCAATACAGGTTCTAATAACGGGTGTGCATAAGTGATTGCCTGACGCCCATGTTTTCTTTCCACAAAATCGTCAACCATACCCGAATCCAAAGGTCCGGGTCGGAAAAGTGCAACCAACGCGCCCAAATCTTCAAATACGTCAGGTTTTAACTTTTTGACAAGGTTTTTCATACCTTGGGATTCAAGCTGGAATACTCCGTCCGTATCACCCTTCATAAGCATTTCGTAAGTCGGTTTGTCGTCAAGCGGTATATTGTTTATATCAAGCTCTATACCCTGCCGTTTTTTTATCATATCAACCGTTTTGTAGATTGTTGTAAGGTTACGCAATCCCAAAAAGTCCATTTTTAAAAGGCTTAGAACTTCCGTAACATCATGCGGAGGATAACCTGTTTGGATAATTCCGTCCTTGGAAGGCTGTACGGGAAGAATTTCGTCCAGAGGTTTCGGAGCAATTATAACCCCTGCCGCGTGAGTACCCGTATTGTTTTTAATCCCCTCAATACCTATTGCGAGGTCAATAATCTTTTTAATTCCGACGGTTTTGCCTGTTGATGGGTCGACAACAATTTGTTCGTCTTTGTCGTAAAGCGTTTTTAATTCAGACCCGTCATATTGCATAGCATCTTTCAGTGTTTTGGCTTTTTCGTTTATACTTTGCGCAAGTTCAATCGCGGGATCAATAAGTCCTGCGAGCCTGTTACTTTCGGAGAACGGAACTTTCAAAATTCTTGCTACACCTTTAAAAGCTGCTTTAGCGGCATAAGTACCGAATGTAATAATTTGACAGACTTTATCTTCACCGTATTTTTGCGTAACGTAGTCGATAACCTCGCCGCGTCTTTCAATACAAAAGTCGATATCAATATCCGGCATTGTAAAACGCTCAGGATTCAAAAATCTTTCAAACAACAGTTTGTGCTTAATCGGGTCAAGGTCAGTTATTTCGAGGGCATAAGCAACAACCGAACCTGCAGCCGAGCCTCTGCCCGGTCCGACAGGAATTCCATGCGTTTTCGCATAGTGGATAAAGTCCCAGGTTATAAGAAAATATGCGGTAAATCCCATTTGCTCTATTACACCGATTTCGTAATCCGCTCTTTCTTTTAATGCGGGAGTAATTTCGCCGTAACGTTTTTTTAAGCCTTCGTAAACAAGCGATTCAAAATACGATTCAAGTGTGTGATTTGGCGGAACTTGATAATCGGGAAGCGGACTTTTACCCAATTCAAGCGTAAGGTGGCATTTCTCAGCAATGTCAACGGTATTTTGAATGCATTGGTTAAACGTTTCTCCGTCCATCCAGCTAAAGGATTCTCGGAGTTGGTCGGTTGTTTTGACGTAAAATTCATTGCTTTCAAAGCTAAAACGATCGGGATCGTCTTTATCACTGTTTGTCTGCATACAAAGAAGGGTGTCATGCATATCAGCATCTTCTTTGTTCAGGTAATGGGAATCGTTTGTGATTACCATTTTTATATCCAAATCTTTTGCAAGTTTGATTAATTGGGGGTTGGTGCGTTTTTGTTCGTCAAGTCCGTGGTCTTGAAGTTCTATGTAATAATCTTCGCCAAAGAGTTCTTTGTACTGTTTTGCAACCTCATACGCCTGTTCAGCATCGCCTTTTATAAGATTTTGAAGAATTTCACCTCCAAGACAGGCTGAAAGACATATAAGTCCTTCATGATGTTCTTTTATCAAATCCCAATTAATACGAGGTTTTACATATCTTCCTTTGCACCAGGCTATAGAAACAAGTTTGATTAAATTTTGATAACCTTCTTTGTTTTTTACCAAAAGAACAAGGTGATAACAGGGATTGTTATTTTTATCATGTTCTGTTATATCACCGCTATGGACATAAAATTCACAACCCAAAATAGGTTTTACTCCCGCTTCTTTTGCGGTTGTATAAAGTTCCATATCGCCGTACATTACACCATGATCCGTCAATGCAACGGCGGGCATGTTGTTTTCTTTTGCAAAATTTACTAAGTCTTTTATTCTTATTGCACCGTCCAAAAGTGAATACTCACTGTGGACGTGCAGTGGAACTACTTGTACACTATCCATGGCAACATTCTAACATGCTGAAAATTTTTATTGGTAGTTAGATAAAGTTTTATTAATAAGCTCCATCATTTCTTCGCGCAGAAACTTAGGTGAAATAATTTCGCATTGTGTTCCGTAGCGCATCAGTCTTTTAAGCAGATTATTCAAATCTTCGTTTTTGTTGACAATAAGTTTGCTCCCGTCGGCTTCAAGCTGTTCGAGTCTTTCATCATCTCGCATTTTGTAATTCAGCGCAAGCCTTCCTTTTATTCTGAACAGTACGGTCATAGGCAAACCTTTGGTTGAAGATGACGAAGGCAGTTGCTTTATGCTTTTTATAAGTTCAATAGGAATTTCGTAGACTCTGTTTCCGTTGTTTCCGAGAGCTTTAAGACAAACTTTTCGCTTTACGTAGGTGACTTCAACGGGTGAACATAACAGGTTGTATTCATTCCCGGTTTCGTCATTATATATTATCTCAAGTTTGTGATTTTCTCTGCAATACTTTTCGCAAAGCTGAATCTGTTTTGTAATATCTGTATTATTAAATTTCAAGTTTGAATTAATTGCATTTTCAAAAATTTCCATTGAATTTTGAGCGGATTCATCAAAACGGATTTCAAGGTCATGTACAAACTTGTCAAAACTCGCTTTGTATTTCCCTTTAGGGAGCAATTTTGAGGCATTTTTCAAACTGACAATGCTTTTTATGTCATTGTTAGTAAAATCAATTTTATAAAGCGGACTTTGCAATATATATTTGTTTTGAACTTTCTTAACTCTTATGCCAAAAATCTTCATGGCATTAAGGTATTTATTCAAAGTAACATGGGTATTTGAGGTTCCGTCATAATTTCCGTCCGAAAAATGGTCGATAACCCATTTGTAATCAACTTCGCCGTCATAGAGCATTTTTAAAAACTCAAAAAGTTTTATGCAGGCATCATTATATTTTTTTTCTTTAACAACATTATCCGACACAATACACCGCTTTCATATCTTTCAAAGTTTCGATAAAATCATTTTTGAACTTGTCAGGTGAAATTATTCTGCACAAAGACCCCAATTCCAAAAACTTTTGTCTTAACAAAAATTCATTGGAACTTGTAATCTCTATAACAGCTTTGTTACCTTCAATTTTTATTAATTTTTCATCTTGTCCGAGTTCTAATTTTTTTGTTGTAGTTTCAAGTTCATAAGTTACCGTAATCGTATTTTTTTGCGGTATTGTTTTTGAATCTTTAATTTCAACGATTTGCTTAATTCTTGATACTTCAAAAATAGCGTCCTGCATATATTCAAAACCAAAACCCGCAAGGTAAATTTTTCCGTTATTAATTTCAATTCCGTCCGAAATGATTTCAATATCTTTTACTCCCGATTTCGGTGAATTGTATCGTATAACTATCTGTTGCTTTTTATCACAGCAGACTATTAAATCTTCCAAGATTTCAATCGAAATACCTTTGAGCATAAGTACGTTTCTCATTACGTTGATTAAATCTTCGCTATTTGTGTAAGTCGCTATTTTTTCAAACAATTTGTACATATATATTAAGTCTTTTGCATCAGCCTGTTTTGCAAGAATTTTGCAGACTTTCACGACACTTTTTATTTCTTCGTCACTCAAATTCAGTTCAAACGGGTGTTTTGTAATAACGTATCTTGAAATTTTATCTTCCCCTTTGACTCTTTTAATTTCGCACCCGAAGCGTTTGAGAGAATTCATATAAACTCTCATTGTATCCGTTGAAATTTTTTCTCTCAGGTAAGGGTGGTTTTCAATAATATCGCTAATTTCGTCAAAACTTTTCGGACCTTCGGTCAGCATGTCAAAAATTAATAATGCCTTAAATCCCGTAAATGACATAAGGTTATATGTTACTTTTTGCGATTTTACAAATTCTTTCATAGATACTTCCCCAGTATATTTTACTATAAATTTATTGTCATGTGCAAAACATTTTTTATTGTCAATGAAATTTTTGAAGTTTTTTACGTAATTTCATTAAATTTTCTTCATTAAGATTTAAGAACTTGAATTTTTTTCGATTGTTATTAGGGGCATGGTCGATTGTAAATTTTATTTTATATTTTTTTACTTGTCAAATATTTTACTAAGATTTACATTGAGAACATAGATTAAGGAAAGAGGTGATGGCTGAGAAGATAGGGATATGTGTTTTTTAGAGGAGATTTATGAAAGGTTTCAGATTTGAGAATAGTTGTAGGGGGAAAGGCTTGAAAACGTATAGACTTTCCCCTATTATTTGAGTATGAAAGAGTTGGAAATTAAAAGAGTTATAGGGCTTATGTCGGGAACTTCCTGCGACAGTATTGATGCGGGATTGTGCGAAGTTTATCCCGATTTGTCGGTAAAACTTATTGCAGGGATAAATTACAAATACCCCGAACATATAAGAGCAAAGATTTTTAATCTTTTTTCGGGTGACGCTTCCGTAAAAGATGTCTGTCAGATGAATTTTGCAATCGGACACTGCTTTGCGTCTGCTTGCAATGTTTTGATTGCGGAACACGGAAAACCCGATTTTATTGCTTCTCATGGGCAGACAATTTATCACTATCCGTTTAATGAAAAACTTGACGGTATAAATTTTAAAAGCACTTTACAAATCGGTGAAAGTTCGGTTATTGCTCAAGAAACAGGGTGTATGACAATTTCAAACTTTAGGGAAGCGGACATTGCAGTCGGCGGTGAAGGCGCGCCGTTGGTTTGTTTTGCCGATGAAAAATGGTTTAAACCTTTAAAGAAAAATGTTCTTGTTCAAAATATAGGCGGAATTTCAAACGTAACCGTTGTTTCAAATGATTATCCGACTTTCGGATTTGATACGGGGTTAGGTAATATAATGATTGATTATTGCATGAACAAATTTTTTGTCATGCCTTATGACAAAGACGGTAAAGTCGCTTGTTCGGGAAAGGTTTGCGACAGTTGGCTTAATATTCTTTTGCAGGACGAATATTATCTTAAAAATCCTCCAAAAACTACGGGCAGAGAATATTTTTCTCCGAAATATATTGAAAATGCTCTGAAATATGCTCCCGAAAATCCCGAAGATATTATTGCAACAGTTACGGCTTTAACGGCAAAAACGATTTGTGACGCTTATGAAAGATTTATTTATCCGGATATTGACGTTGATGAAGTAATAATCGGCGGCGGAGGAGCATATAACCCCGCATTGATGAAATATTTGCGCCTTTACTTGCCAAAGCATATTAATTTAAAAACTCATGAAGATTACGGGATTTCTAACAATTTTAAGGAAGTTATGGCATTTGCTCTGTTGGGTTATTGTACATATTACGGGATTCCGAACAATCTGCCCTCTTGTACGGGAGCTTCAAAACGCGTAATTTTAGGTAAAATAACACACTGTTAAACATTTATTGTACGAATAATTGCCAAAGGGATGTACCTGAGCAAATCTGATGCCAAAACTCCGTATTCCGTCAAATCTTTTGATGCCAACTCTCCCGCAAGCCCGTGTAAATAAACGGCTAAAACCGAAGCGTCAAACAAATTCATATTTTGTGCAACAAGCCCCGCAATCATTCCGCAGAGTACATCTCCCGAACCCGCTTTGGCAAGTGCTGAATTTCCTGAGGTGTTTTGATAAAAATTTTCACCGTCCGTCACTATTGTCTGATGAGTTTTTAATACAGTTATACAATTATATTTTTCGGCAATTTTACGGGCGGAAGTTTTTACATCTTTCAAAACTTCTTCAAGAGTACAATTCAACAGTCTTGACGCTTCTTTCGGGTGCGGAGTGAGAATTGCTTTTTTATCAAAATCAAATTTCGTTTTTGATAAAATATTTAATCCGTCAGCATCAATAATTATCGGTTGATTATTTCTTAATTCCAATGTTTGATTAAACAATTTAACCGCATCTTCGCTTGTCGACAGTCCGCAACCGATTGAAATTACGGCTGCATCTTTTATGACATCTTTCAAATTTGTAATCGGAGTTAAAACGATTTCGGGCGCAAGGGTTGATATTGTATCCAAAACTTTTTCGCTCGACATAATTTCGACATATCCCGCCCCGATTTTCAATGCAGAAATTGACGATAAATACCCCGCACCTCTCATATAGTCAGAACCTGCTATATTCAGGACTTTTCCGAATGTTCCTTTATTTGAATTTTTCGGACGCGGAGGAAGTTTTGGAAGATTATAATCCATTTTGTCGAATTACCTCATAGGTTACTATTGCAGCGGAATTTGAGAGGTTTAAGCTCCTTTGTCCTTCCTTCATTGGTATTGTTATAGCGTTTTCATCTTTCACGTATATGTCGGGCAAACCTCTTGTTTCGGGGCCGAATACGAGAAAATCCCCGTCATTAAATTTAATATCCGTATATAATTTTTTTGATTTTGTTGTCAGATAATAAAATTTAGCACCTTTGTTTTGGTTAAACAATTCTTCCATTGTCGGAATTTTATGTATATCAACACTGTCCCAGTAGTCTAATCCTGCGCGTTTTGTGTACTTATCCGAGAGTGAGAAACCTAATTTGCCGACCAAATAGAGACTTGCACCCGTACAGGCGCATAACCTTGCAATATTACCCGTATTTTGAGGAATTTCGGGTTCGTATAAAACTATGTTAATTTTGCTCATAGTAAAATTATATATTAAAAAAATCTTTTATATCAATTTCAAAAAATTCAGACATATTGAAAAGAGTTTCGATTGTGGGTAAATGCTTTCCGCGTTCAATGCAGGAAATATGTTCCCTTGACATATTTGTGCATTCGGCAAGTTTTTCCTGCGATATTCCTTTTTCGAGTCGCAGTTTTTTTATTTTTCTGCCTATGTCGTTCCTGAGTTTGCGAATACCCATACTTGTATTTTGTCATGTAATATAATTATTACCGTAAGATTGATATTACAAAATATTACCAAAAGTCTTGATATACATGGGTTTGCATGATATAATATATTTATAAGAAAGGAGCAGGTTTATGCATAAGATTTTAAACAAACAAGGTTTTACCTTAGCAGAGGTATTGATTACATTAAGCATTGTTGGTGTTATTGCAGCAATGACAATGCCGACGTTGATAAATAATATAAAATTCCATACCTATGACAACGCTAAAAGAAAAATTTTAAATTCTGTCGGAGAGGCAGGACGTTTGCTCGCAATCGAAGGAGAAATAACGGGTGCCGCTAATGCGGAAGATTTTGTAAAAAATCGTCTTGCAACAAAATTGTCTATTGCAAAAATGTGTGATGCAGAACATTTAACAGATTGCGGATTGCCTGCAAAATTTTTTAAAACAGACAGTAAAACAGAAGTAAGCATGCCTGCTAAATTAACTGAAATTGCACCTGATAATTTATCAACCGTAGGAACTGATGGTACTAAAAGCTATTCAGTATTACAAGGATATGGATTTGTAACTGCTAACGGATATTCTGTGAATTTATTCTATAACGGAGCCTGTGAACCGGAAAAAAATGCTGATTACTATTATACTCAAGATAATATATGTTTTTCCGCAATATATGATATGAACGGTTTGAGAGGTCCTAATGTTCTTGGAAAAGATATTGGATTATTAGGTTTGTTTTATCCGAATGAATCCGCAAGAGCTGTTGCAGTATTGCCTGCGGATTATGACTACAGTTCTTTAGGGCGCGGACAAAAAAGGACATCAGAAACTTTTTATAACGCTCAAAAAAAATGCGACAGTCAGTTTGGTAAAGATTATAGAATGCCTGATCGTGATGAAATTGCATTAATAGGATTAAATGGTAAAGCGGTCGGAATAGTGGATAATACGTACTGGTCAAGTTCTTTGGCAAAATCCTCTTTAGCTTGGCGACACGGTATCGGATATGGTAATCGTAGTGCGCAATCAGTCAATCAAGATTGGCATGTCCGTTGTGTACGGCGCTAACTATTGATTATCTTCAAACAATTTACCGCTTTCGGCTACGACAGGGATTGCTCTGACTACGCAGAAGATTATAGCAAGCCATGCCAAAATCATTGTTATCGTATGAAGGGCGGGTGTACCTTCCCATATCTCAATACCTGGTGTATAAACAACTATCAAAAGCATAAATGCCGCAACTTTTGCAACAGCATAGCTTATTCTCATAAATCTTGAAGCGCAAATAAATTTTCCTATTTTGCTTGATTGCATTGTCGTTTCACCAAAAGCAGTATAACCTTTTGACAATGCAACACTTCTTATTCCGTCTGTCGTAAACGCTCTTGCAACACACACAAGCGGGAAAAATATACTAATCCAGCCCATTACCGCAAAAACAGTCCAATAAGAAACTTCTACAATCCTATCGCCAAGTATATCCAAAACCGAACCCCATTTTGACGACTGATTTAATTTTCTCGCCAAATAACCGTCAAGTCCGTCCATAGAAAATGCTATCGCCGTCAACAAAAATGCAAGAATATAAGCCCAAGTCGTCTTGACATACAAAAGCGCAATCGCACCGTAAGCCACAAAAATTCTTACCACTGACACTATATTTGCCGCATTTTCTTTTATTTTCATTAATAATTTCTCCTTAAAGCCTCAGAAGAACTTACCTCTTAGTTCTCGAAAGCGCAAAATCAACCTTATCAAGCTCTTTTACCTTGTCGCCGAGCATGATTTTTTCGGCTTCTTCCAAAATCTGGGTTACCATAAAACCGTTGTCACCGTCAGAACGAGCTTTTTTACCCGTTGAACAACAACTGATAAAGTGCTGGCATTCCAATTTTAACGGTTCGATTTCAAGGTAATCAAGTTTGATATTTTGTTTGTTATCTTTTACAAAGTTATCAAAGATAACAAGTTTGTCCTCAGCTACCGTATCGTCAAGAATTGCGGTTGCCTTCGTACCTCTGACAAGAAGCTGAACATGTTTTTTCGGAGTAATCCAACTGTCCGAAATATAACCCGTCACTCCGTCCTCAAACTGAATACCGATATGAGTAATATCCATAATATCGTTTTGTTCGGAAGAACAACCGAGTGCGGAAATTACATGCAGAGGTTCTTTGCCTGTAACATAGCTTATCATTGAAACATCATGCGGTGCCAAGTCCCACATAACGCTTCTGTCGTTTTTGAAGAAATTAACGTTCAGTCTGTCACTTTGTGCATAAATAATCTTGCCCAACACACCTTCTTCAATAAGCATTTTTAAACGATTAACCGCAGGGTGATATAAAAGCAAATGACCTACCATCAAAACAAGTCCTTTTTCGTGGGCAAGTTGTGATAAATCTCTTGCTTCGGCAGCTACCGTTGAAATCGGTTTTTCAACATAAACATTTTTACCGGCCTCAAGCATGGCTTTTACCATCTTGTAATGTGTATGGCTCGGAGTAACAACGCATACTCCCGTAATCTCTTTGTTATTAATTATGTCGTGAAAATCACGAGTAACCTTTACACCTTTATATTGTTCGGTAACTTTTTTAAGATTTTCTTCGTCTATATCGCAAACGGTATCAAGCACATTAAGATTGTAAAAATTTCTTACAATATTTCTTCCCCATACACCGCAGCCGATAACCGCAATTTTTTGTTCTTTCATATCCATTCCTTATATCTGTATAATACTATGCAAAGATTTTTTTTGCAACTAACTTTGTTGCTGAGCATTTATTGCGTTCAATCTTATTTGATGCATTTGTTCACATCTTTCATAAAAAAGATTCCTATCATCTTCCGGGAAGTATGTTACAAGTTTGTCCAAAAGCGGTTTTGGAAAATCCGAATATAATGTCATTCTTTCCAAAGTTTCTTCGTTCAACGGATAAAGCGTTCTAAAGTTTTTGTTGAATATAGCTTTACTTTCTTCTTCCGCTCTTTTTGTATTCTTTTGTGCTTTTTCTCCCAATTTGTAGGTTACGTATGTGGAATCAAAATAGACAGGATTATACCGTTTCATAATTATTCTCATAATAAAATCAAAATCGGAAAAAATCTTGAATTTTTCATCAAAATAATTTTCTTTTTCAATCATTGATTTCTTGAAAAACATAGCTTGTCTTGCACATGGCATAACTTGAAACGCATTGTGCATTGAAGGCGCAAACAAAAACGTAAAACCTTCGGGATGTCTGCAATATGCGGGAGCAAAAGAAAAATCAGCATTGTTTGCTTCCATTAGATTTACTATATCATAGATTGAAGTAATATCGTGGATAAAATCATCACAACTCAAAAAAGTTATATATTTACCTTTAGCATGCATAACACCTTTGTTATAAGCGTTAAATTTACCCGTATCGCGTTCTGAAAAAAATGTCAGGTAACCCTGATTTTTGTAATCTTTCAAAAATTCTACCGTTCCGTCCGTTGAAGCGTTATCAATAATCAGATGTTCTATCTCAGGATAGGTTTGCATATCCAAAAGTTCAACCAAAAGATTAAAACTGTCCGCCTGATTGTTATCAAGTAAATTCATTGTGGGTGTTATAACCGTAACCAAAGGTGTATCCATATCTTCTCCTTTTCTTAAATATTACCATATTTGCGCCATATATACGAATTGTTAAGAGATGTAAATTTTTAATAAAAATTTCAACAAAAATTATAATTAAGAGTTTAAATGTATGCGGAGGGTATATGAGTCAATCAGTTCCTGCCGTTAATTCTGCTGATATTGGTTTTGTGTCCGGCATGTTGGGTGCGGGTGTCGGTTATATTCTTGCACCGAAAAAATACAATCTTGAGGATTTGTTGACTCTAAAGCCTGATGTTTTTGAGCGCGCGTTAAGAACGGATTATGTAAAAAAAGATTATCAAAATAAGGCATATAACACTATTTCTGTCTGTCGTAAAAAATTGGTTCAGGCGTATGATAAAGGTGTTGGTGATGTGCGTTTGGCAGAATTTGTAAAACTGCCGAAACTCGTAAACGCATATGAAGACATAAGACCGTTAATACCGCGTTTACGTTCGCAATCTGCGATTGTTACGGGAATTTTATCGGCATTTATGGCAGTTACCGTAAAACTTATCGGGGAAGCTAAAAGTTAGTGTATATATCCCTCAAGATATATTCCTCAAGAACTTTTTTATCCGCCGATTTGCTTTTCGGGTCGTTAATCATTATGTCAAAAGCGTATCTTTTGCCGTTACGTGAAGTTATATATCCTGCTATTGTGCTGACGTCCGACAAAGTTCCCGTTTTTGCACGCAAATTATCTCTGAAATAGAGCATTCTTGTCGTAAGAGTGCCTTCGCCTGCGGTTGCCATAGAATTTACAAATTCTTCATTATCCGCAATTTTTACCAAAAATTCGCTCATAAAATCTGCGGTAATTATATTATTTTTTGAAACTCCGCTTCCGTCAACAATTCTGATATCATCATAATTCAAACCCAATTTGTCAAAATATGCGTTCAACATTTGTTGTGAATGTCCCAAGGAACCTGTATTTTGAACGAATTTTCCGCCTGCCGCTTTAAAAACGCTCTCCGCAACCAAATTGTTGCTCTGCTTGAGTATTGCATTAATTGCGGTGTCTATCGGGTGTGTAACTTTATCTACCGAATAGATGTTTGATGAGGGAGTTTTTTTCTGTAAATATTTCCCGTAATAATATATTTTTGCAGATTTAACCGCATCTTCGCATCTCAAAACGAAGTATCTTTTGGGATTATTAACGGGAATTTTCTTTATAACCTGATGACTTACAGAGCCTTCCGCAGTAATTAAATCGGGTGCAATGCTGTTATTGCGCGAGAGTTTTACACTGTTTGCGCTTCCGCCTGATGTTACCAAATTCATAAATGTTACGGGATAAAATCTTGACGGATAAATTTGTGCGGGAGCATTTTTGTATGTCGGATTAATGACTATGTGTAAAAGGTTTCCGTCAAGGTTGTACGAACTTATTTTAGGCATTAGCGGGTTTAAATCGTCGTCCCATTGCCAGCCTTCACCCCATTCGACATCATCAAAAACGTAATCGTCAAGATAAATGGCTTTCGGTTCAAGAATTTTTTTATCTCTTGCGGTGTTAAACAGTCCTCGCAAATCTCCGTAAGTCAAAAACGGATCGCCACCCAATTTTATGAACAATTCGTTATTTGTACTCTTGAACATTTCGGTTGTAAATTCATAATCATAACCGAGAGTGTCCAAAGATGCGCTCAACGTTATGAGTTTTAGAGTTGAGGCAGGTATTTGTGAACGCTTTTCGTTCAATTTATAAACGGTTTTACCCGTTTTTACATCTTTAACCGAAACCGAAACATTCGCTTTGCTTATGTCTGATTTGGCTATTGTTTTATCTATTGCGTTTGCAAAGACTGTTGTCTGTAATAATAAAAAACTGATTAAACCTAAAATAATATTTTTTTTCATACGGATTTTACCTCGTAACTTTCTCTTATATCATCAATACATCTGCATTTATCACGAAATTCATACATTGGTTTTAAATCCAAAATTGCGGTCATTGCACCTTCTTTTTGGTCTTTAATTTCCGATAGGGTTTCGCCTTTATAATCCAAAATTCTTGAATGTCCTATATTCCATTCGTCATTTTCAATATATCCCGATTGTGTGAGAGCAACCAAGTATGTTTGGTTTTCAACCGCACGACAGCGTGTCATACATTCCCAGGGTATCGGCTTTTTCAAACCCCAAGCCGCACAGTTGACAAGTAAATCCGCTCCCGCTTTTCTGTAAGCTCTGTAAATTTCGGGAAATCTTATATCGTAGCAAATTGTAAGTCCGACTTTAATACCTTCTATATTAACCATAACGGGTGAGTCGCCTTTTTTTACAAAAGAGCCTTCCGCACAACCGTAATACGAGAAAAGATGGTTTTTTGAATAGGCTGCGGCAAGTTCGCCTTTTCTGTCAAAAACGGGGCAGGTGTTGTAATAATTTCCGTTTTGTTTCGTTATTATGCTTCCGCCGATTATCCAGGAGTTATATTTTTGAGCGGTTTGTGACAGAAAATTCATAGTTTCTCCGTCATTCAAATTTTCTGCTGATTGTTGAAAATTTTTAGGCGACCAGCCGACATTCCAGACTTCCGGCAGAATAATTATATCGGTATCTTCGGTTATATCGCGCTTTATAAGATTATTAACTTTTTCTATATTTGTTTTTTTATCCCCAATCTTAGAATTCATCTGAATTGCGGAAACTTTTATTTTTTCCATAATTTTCTTTTTTGTGCCTCTTTATAAAGTTCGGGTGCCTTTTTGTCCAAAGTCTCTAATTGTTTTTTTAATCTTTTTTTAGTTTTTTTAAGTTCTTCTTCATCGGCATCCTCGCTTACATAGATAGGTTCTCCGTATATATTAAGGATATTACATTTCCCGACAGGTAACTTCATTTTGTCCCAAGAAGGAAAACTTACAAACGTAAACTGCGGAGAATACCAGGTTACGGGAATAATCGGAACTCCCGTTTTTTGAGCAAGTTTTATCGCCCCGTTTTTTACTTTGTGCAGAGGTCCGTGCGGGCCGTCAACCATAATTGCTACACATTCGCCTTCGTTCAGTCTTTTAATCATTTGCATTGACGCTTCAACTGCCCCTTTTCTTTTTGAAGACCCCCGAACAACCTTAAATCCCCATTTTTCACTTACGTAAGTAACAATTTCCCCGTCTATTGAGTTACTTATGAGAATACTTACTATATCTTTGTGTTCAATTCCGTGTACCAAAAACTGATTGGCATGCCACATTGCGTATATGCAGGGAATTTGGTTAGGGTTGTTAAGTTCCTCTATATGTGTCATTTTTTCTTGCAAGCGCAATATACAATATACTTTATCAGCTATAAAATTTATATTATTTTTATTAACAAGTCTGACCATGACTTTATTATAGCATGGAAAAGTTGCACAAATTCTTTTTTGGGGTATTATTATAGCAGAATTGTACATAAAAAGAAGGAAACAAAGATGAAAGTAACTTTAGAAAAAGAAAAAGAAAACATTGTAAAATTGGATATTACAATTCCCGCTAAAGATGCGGCAGATGCCTACAATGGTGCTGTCAGACGTATTTCGCAATATGTAAATGTTGACGGTTTCAGAAAAGGTAAAGCTCCGAGAGCGGTTATCGAAAGACAAGTCGGTGTTGAAAGAATTAAACAGGAAGCTATTGAAGGTCTTATGCCCCGTGCGATTAATCAAGCGGTTGCAGATAACAAATTGGATATAATTACTCAACCTTATATAACAAATTATAATTTTAATTTGGGTGAAGATTTGACGGTTGAAGTAAGAGCGGAACTTCGCCCCGAAGTTACATTGGGACAATATAAAGATTTGAAATTGGAAGTTAAAGATGCGGTTATCGAAGCCGATGCTTTGCAAAAATCCATCGACAGACTTCTTGAACAACACAGTACTCAAGAAACAGTTATAGACAGAGCGACAAAAGAAACAGATATCGCAGTAATAGACTTTGACGGCTATGCTAACGGCGAAAAAATTCAAGGCGGTGAAGCAAAAAATTATCCGCTTGATTTGGCGCATTCAAACTTTATTCCCGGATTTGCGGAACAGTTGGTAGGCAAAAATCTAAATGATGAATTTGAAATTAAAGTAACTTTCCCTGATGAATATCATGACGAAAAACTCAAAGGTCAACCCGCAACTTTCAAAATCAAAATTAATGAAATTAAAGAAAGAAAATTGCCCGAATTGAATGATGAATTTGCTCAAAAAGTAGGGCCTTTCAAAACGGTTGACGATTTGAAAGCCGATATTCAAAAATATCTTGAATCTCAAAGAGAAAGAACAAATAAACAAAACAGCGAAAATGAATTGTTTAAAACTGTTGTAGATTCTGCTAAAGTTGATATTCCTCAATCCATGATTGACAGAGAAGTTAACTCCTTGCGTGAAGAATACAAACAAAGACTTGCAGCTCAGGGTATCAACTGGGATAATCTCGTAAAAGCTCAAGGTGAAGATCATTTGGCTGAAAATTTGAGTGAAGATGCTCTTGTCAGAATTAAAAATTCTCTTGTAATAGATAAAATTGCAAAAGAAGAACAACTTAAACTCGAACAAAGCGATTTGGAACAGAAATTTGCTCAATTAGGTGCTGCTTACGGATTGAAACCGCAGGATTTGGTAAAACAATTAGGTCAAAATCCCGAAGCTATTGCATCAATTTCTCAACAGGCTATGAATGACAAAGTCAGAGATTTTCTGATGAACAATAATACTGTTGAAGTAAAATAACAAAATCTAATGTAAGTGCCGTATTTACATGACGGCACTTATTTGATTTAATAAGTTAAAATGATAAAATAAAAGTAGATCGGGCTAATACGACAAATTGAAACTAAAGGTGTCTTACCAAGGCAGATAAAGGCTAACGAAAATTGGCGGAAAGGATAAAGGGGAAACCGAAGGTTTCTTGCAAAAATAGTTAAAAGCTGACCAAGGTCGGCGGAAAGGATAAAAGGGAAACCGAAGGTTTCTTACAAAGACAGATAAAAGCCAACGAAAATTGGCGGAAAGGATGAAAAGGAAACCGAAGGTTTCTTACAA
>CADBNI010000053.1 GCA_902795965.1 uncultured bacterium | reverse complement strand
GGCGGGTTGAACCCCTCACCCATTTTTCTAATGCTCAAACTTCGTTTTCGCATTGAAAAATTTCCCTCTCCCGCAAGGGGCGAGGGAGATTTTTACTGATACGTACTTATCTAAACCTCTTTTTGGGCTTTAGCCCCAAAAAACTATTTACCTACACAGAGGACCTCGCGACCGCTGTTACCCTTGATTTGGCCGCCCGTATTGCGACCATTGCCACTCGCGACCATCGCGTAAGCTATAGGGTTGTAGGAGGAGTACTCCGTGGACGACCAGTAATAGTTGAGAGATTTGCTATCCCAAGTTTCGTTCTTCATGAGGCTCTCAAGTTCATCAAATGTCGGCAGTTTCATACCCATGCTGTCGCATGCTTTCTTTGCACCTGCCCAATAGTCGTTTGTATATGGACTCGGGTGCGGTCCGCAATATTTTGTATAGTCATCACTTGTTGTATCACCACAGTTTATATATCCTGGTGATTGCACTTGGAATACACATGTTCCATTATTAGTTTTAGTACCCGCACAGCCTGTTCCAAATTTTGCTCCGTTAAAACTTCTGATGTCGTTTCTTTTACCTTCTTCTTGACTGTTAGGGCCTTTTCTACCGTTGACATCTGTTACGTAGGCAAGTCCTGCGGTAAGATTTGTTGTATAAAATTTCCCGCCTACTGCATCTTTTGATGCGGATATCGCATCACCTACATCAAAGGTAGGTGCATTCTGATCATAATTAAGAATTATGGCAGCCCCGTCAGCTAAAACAATACCGACATTGTTTGTTGTTCTGTCTTTAAATTGTAAATCTTTGCCTGTTTTTGCATCACTTACATTATATTCTTCACCTGTTGTATCAATAACCGTAGGTGTAGGCCAACACTCTGCGATATGTGCAGAATCGCAACGCTTTGCAATCTTCAAATGGTTTTGTAGTTCATCTACAAATGCCTCGGTTGTTCCGTAACTTGCATTCAAAAGTCCCAACGCTCTCATTTTTTCCATTGCCTGATTAATTTTGAAAGCAATGTTTGCCTCACGTTCCGCATTAACCCTTTCATTTACATTCTGAATCAAAATCGGCATGCTAACCGCTGCAACGACGCCAATTATGCCCAATGTAATTAGTACTTCCGCCAAAGTAAAACCAAAATTTTTCGTCATATTCTTCTCCTTTATTGTACATACAATTAACGGTTGTATGTAATTCTATTTATTATGTTAACGATTTAATATTATATTGTCAAGTTATTTGTAAGGGTAAAATATGGACAGAAAATTAATGAGAAACGGCAACGGATGGGCGCTTTGCCTTAACGCTACAATACTTGATTTATTGAAGGTTAACCCTAAAACAGACATGGTTGAATATACGATGGAGCGTGACAAATTAATTATCAAAAAAAGTGCAAAAAAACGCGACGATATATAAAAATTTTATAAAATATTAAGATTTTAATTTACATCTTTACAAAAATTTTTTCCTGCGCTATAATCATGTTGAAAAAGGTTTACTGGTAAAAAGTGAGGAATTGGAAAATGAAAAAACTTATTTCAGGTGCAATGGCTGTTTGCTTGTTGGCATTCAACGCTATTCCCGCATTGGCTGCTTCAGCTATCGCTGATGTTAACCAAAACTACTGGGCTGCCAAAGAAATCACATCTGTTGTTAATGACAACATCATGACTCTTTCCGGCAACCGTTTTAATCCGGAAGGCAATATGACAAGAGTTGAGTTTGTTAATTCTTTGTTGAAAATTTTGTCTAACGAAAACTTAAACATCAACATTTCCAATAAATTCTCTGACGTTACCGTTGATACTCCTAACTATGGAAACATCTTGCGTTCTCAACAGTTAGGTTTGGTTTACGGTTATCCGGACGGAACTTTCCAACCCGACAGAGTTTTATTGAGATCTGAAGCTCAATCCGTAATCAGCCACATCACTCAAGATATGGTTGCTGACAAAGCTATCTTGAAAAACTTCAAAGATGCTGATACTATTCCGGCTTGGGCAACAAATGTTTACGCTAAAACCATTAACTATGGTATCTACGTAAACTATCCCGACTCATCTGAGTTGAGACCTAACGACAATTTGTCAAGAGCAGAAGCTGCTGTTCTTTTGGCAAGATTGAGAGAAAAATTGAGCCTTGTTAAATCTCAGTACATGGGTGTTACTACTGTTGAACACTTGAATGTTACTAAAAAAGCTCCGTCTAACGAAGTTAGAGTTAACAGCGTTCAGAACGTTATCGCTGAAGGAAACGTTTTGGTTGTTGCATTTGATGAAAAATTCAAATCTGAAAAACACCAAGCTGGCGATATCGTTACTTTTGTAAACAAAGAAGATATCTGCACAGTAGAAGGTACTCTTGTTATCCCTGCAGGATCTAAATTCATTGCTCAAATCAATGAAATTCAAAATCCGAAATGGTTCAACAAAAACGCAAGAGTATATCCTCAGTTGTGCAAAATTGTTTTGCCGAACGGAAAACAATTAGCATTCAATGCTAAACCCTTCACTAAAGACTATTCTTTGAAAGAAGGTCCTTGGATGACAGCAGGTAAATTGGCATTGTGTACTGTTACCGGTGGTGCTGTTGGTACTGGTGCAGGCGTAGGCTTTGCATTCATTCCGAGTCCCGCTAAAATCGGTACAGGTGTTGCTATCGGTGCTCCCGTAGGTGCTGCAGTTGGTTTGGCTACCGGTTTGATTACTCCGGGTCTTAACTACCACGCTAAAGCAGGTGAAGAAGTACAGGTTATCTTGATTGATGATGCTGCTATCACTAAACAATAACAATTAAAACCTTTTTTCATTAAGACGGATTGGACAGTTTGTTCAATCCGTTTTTTTAATGATTTTTTCTTAGACCTTTCTATTAATGTATATTACCCTGTCAGGTATCGTAAAAATTTCTAAAAAGTTTAGAATGAATATGCAGGTAATCTGCAAAGGAGTAGAAAGTATGAAAAAGTTATTCGTATCCTTAGCGTTAGTCGGTGCTTTAGTATTCACATCACAGAATACTACATTGGCGGCTTGGGAGGGTATGCAAACGCTTAATCCTTTAAATTACGTTTCTTATTTGAACCCGTTGCCTTATATTGGTATCGGTCAGAATAGGACGAGTTTCAGTTTAAATCCGTTTACGGGATTTAAAAACTGTAACCCTTGTAGAATTCAAAGGACGGCATGTAACGAGTGTACCCGTGTAAAAGTTTGTCCTAACTGCCAAAGAGCATTTAACATGCCAAAATGTAACAGTTGTGACAAAATTTACATTCATCAGCCGCGTTGTACCTCCTGTGAGCGATACTGAGCAGAAAATCCCCATATCGGGGATTTTTTTATACAATTTCTTTTAAAGTTCTGAAAATTTTGTCTGTAATTTCTTGAATATATTCTTGAGAAACCATTCCGTTTATGACAGCATCAGATATTTGATAAGCTGGACGAATGTATTGTTGAGCGGTTTTATTTACGTCTGCAAATTGCAAATCCGCTGCCGTACCTGTTTTCCCGCGAAGTGCAGCACGTTTGTACCAGCGTTCTTTAATAACTTCAAGCGGAGTGTATACATAAACCTTAACGTCCATGACATCTCTGATACCTTCGTTCAAGACATACAATCCTTCGGTCAAAATTACTTTTGCGGGATTTTTTTTATCGCCGTTAGGGTCTGAAACGCAGGTTACAAAGTCGTATTTGGGTGATGTAACTGTATTACCCTGTTTCAATTCAATTAAGTGATGTTTCATCAAGTCTAAATCAATAACATCGGGAGTATCAAAGCTAAATCCGGTTTTGAAAAGTTCTTCGTAACTTCCTGCTTCCTGTAATTCTTTTGATGTGTCTTTGTAATAATCATCACAGCGAATTACCGTATATATGCCGTCTTTTTTGTCTTTTACGCAGGCTTTAATAGTGTTGTCAACAAAGACTGTTTTTCCCGATGCACTTTCACCCGTAATTCCGATAAGGAAAGTTTTTTTCTTTTCTTGGACAACTTTTCTGGCAATATTAAGGATAAGATTTTCCGAAGTCCTTAAAAACAGGGGTTGTTGTTGAAGTTTGTCTTCTTCAAGAATTTTTGTAAGTGCTTCAACGATTGTAGAAATAACTTCCATATCACGTCTGCTTGAATAATAATCATAACTTGTCAAAAAATCTGTCGCCATTATCTTTCCCCATTTTTTAACATTCTACAACAAGAGATTTTCAATTTGTACAAATAATAAATTTTGTAACAATATTGTGATTTTTATTAAAGAATTTTACAGAAAATGCCGTTAAGTGAACATGTGAAGATAGGAGGATTTTTCCTCAAACCCAAAAGGAGATGTGTCAAATGTATCATGATGAAATTTTTGAAAAGGCATTGAGAGATGTAAAAGAAGAAAGTTACAACTCCCTCAAAGTTGAAATCGCAAGCCTTGAAGCAAAGATTGAACTTTTTTTGAACAATGTTTTTAACAGTTCGGCATTTAAGGCAGAAAGAGATTTTAATATGTCGGCAGTATAAAAATTCTACCATGTGAAAGACCGCCAAAGCGGTCTTTTTTTTATATTAATGCGTTTAGACTTTTTATCAAACCTTCATATTGAGGATCAAGTTCGCCTGTTGAAGGATTTGTGTTTTGTGCAAGATCGTTTTGGCGAGCTTTTAAATCCTGTTCAACAGATTCTAAATCTATATTTTCCTCATTTTCGCCTTTTTGTAATTTTTCAATTTTTTCGGCAAAAAGTTCAGCCTCGGATTTTTCACCAACTGCTTTATCAGCCAAATATCCTGCACCGATTGCGGCAACAGTACCGCCGATAAAACCTAAAATTCCGCCGACAACATTTCCTACTCCGGGGAAAACCGAACCGATTGCCGCTCCGGTTGCCGCAGAACCCGCTGCGTAGCCCAAAATTCCGGCACCTGTTTTTACAACTGATTTTACAGCCTGTTTTTTCAAGTGGTTTGAATTTTTGTTGCCTAATTGTTCTTCTGCTTTATCACATTCGTTAGCGGCATAAAGATTAAATCCTTCCAATACAAGCCCTAATGCTGCCCAAATTGCCATACCTTTACCGCCTTTAGCAGCCATTCGCATTGCATTTGATGTGCGCGTTGAGCTTAATAACTTACTTTTTAAGTTATAGTAGCCTGTTTTTGATTTAACCCAATGTTTTGCTTTGCCGATTGTACCTGTCGGTTTTAATGTGCCGTTTTTACGGGCATAATTGACTTTGTAATCGCCCTTTTGCATAGCTTTCAATATCTTTTGATACTGTTCTTTAAGCTCTTTGCCCGTCATTTTTTTATCTTTTGCTTCTTTTATAAGTCTTTCTGCTTCAGCATAATAACGTGATGCAATTTGCGAATTTTGATGTTTGATTAAATCCGCGCCTTCAAGTTTTGCAGCATCAACGGCTGCATCAAACTTCGGAATTTCATTTCCTAAATTTCTTATGTTTGAAAAAATACCTTTATTTTTTTGACCTTGAAGAAAACTTTGGTCTTTTGTTAAAAATTCAAAGACTTTGTTATCCGCTTTAATCTTGCCATAAACATTTTTCCAGGCCTGTCCGTAAGTTAAATCGGGATTTTTAACCGATTCACAATGTGCGGAATAAGGCATTTTTGCATACTTCCACCAGGTTGGTGCGGTAAGCATTGCACCTGTCAAAGGAAGTCCGAACGCCATACTCATTCCGAATTCCTGCCCGAAACGTTGCCCGAAACTTTGCGGTGTATTATTCTTTTTTGTTTCGGTTTTTGCACTGCTTTGAGTGCCTACCGCGCTTACGGTTGACATAAACTTTTTCCCCTAATAATTCCTCTGTATATATAAAAAATATTTACTCAATATAATTGCTTTATTTCTAATTTATATTAAGAAATGTAAAATAAATGCGGGGCTTATGCAGCCCCTGCACCCCGCAGTTTCTTTCTTGTACCGACAAGAAAGAAACCAAAGAAGCTCCCGACCTGAACTCCGTTCGCTAATAATTTGTACGGCTCAAGTGCTACGCACGTAGATACTCTAAGTCTAAACCAAAATCAGCAAACATAGTAAAAAGGGCACGTAAACTCGCTATACTGTCATTGCGAGCGAGCCAAAGGATTGGCTCGCGTGGCAATCCAGCTTTTGATTAAACTTTAACGCTCAAACAGTACGTGCCTTTGTTGTTGTTTCGCCTACAATTATTGCTCACTGCGTTGAGGTCGGATAAATTCATAATTAATTTAATAATAATTATCAACAAGTATAATTTAATTTGCCCAAATTATTTATGCCCGACATATTTGCCATAAAGTCGTCATTCATTGAGCCTGTGCCGTAAAGCTGCTGACCGAGCATTTGGATTTGTTGGGGTGTCATAGTCGGTGTTGCAAATTGGTTTTGAGCAACCGAGTTTGTGTTTCCGTACGGGGTATTCATTTGATATTCTTTTAACTGTTTTTGTAATTCTTCGTATTGTTTTTCTGCAGAATCCGCTCCTTCAAGTGCTTCAGCTTTCTGCTCACTGTGGCTTTTGCCGACAACTTTGCTGACAAGCCAGTCACCTGCAATACCGCCGATTAATCCTCCGAGGAACGGTATCGGGATGAGTGCCTGACCGATTGCCATACCTGCCATACTACCGACAAGTCGTGAACTTGATTTTGCGGTTTCAAACAACCCGCCTATAATTCCTTTATCAGAAAATGCGGAAATTAAATTAGGCAACTCAAATCCAATCATCAAAAGACCGCCGATAACGGGCATTCTTTTTCCTAACTGAGAAAATACCCCTTTAGTCTTTGCCCAAGCTCCGTTAGTGGATTTCCACATTGTTTTCATATCTTGAGGCAAAGTAGTCATGGAATTTTTCATGCTATCCCACAATTTTGTGTTAATTGTAGCTTTGTCGGCTTTTACAAAAGCATCTTTAAAATGGTTGTAACGCAGGCCTGTATATCCGACCGATCTTCGAGATGTGTCCAATGCTTTAGTTGCAGTTTCCTGCCACTTTGGATCGAAAACTATTCTGCTTACGCTTTTTGCAATTCTTCCAATCGCAACCATAACTAACCACCCTAAATTTTAACTAACCTTACTTATATAAAGTTTTTTGTTTTGTATAAATTGACTTTTTATCATATAATGTTAAGAAATGTAAATAAAGTACGATAAGTTAGGTAAGTAAGGTAAGTTTGGTAAGTACTATACATTAAAGAATTTCTTTGTCGAGGGAAAGATATTTTTGTAAAAAAGCTATCCATCCATACCTCTATACATCTTTACCTCTGGTAAGTACTTACCCTACTTATCACACATTATTTACTTTTCCCGCAAAATATGCTACAATCAAGTTATGTATTGTTCTAACGGTGACATTTATATTGAAGAAAACGATCAATGCATTGAGTGCAAAAATTATGCGCAGGGCGTAGCTTGTCCGCTTTTAAGTGCTTTAGGGCTTGGTGTTGTTTATTTGGAGGACAGTTTGACGGTTACAAACTGCGGATTTTTTGAAAAGTTTGAAAGATATTTACATGTGGTGAGGAAAGATGAAAACGATAACTCTGATTAACGGCGACGGTATAGGACCTGAAATTTCCGATGCGGTGGTAAAAATTATTGATGCTTCGGGATTAAAGATAGATTGGGATATTCAAACGGCGGGTGCCGATGTGATTGAAACTGAAGGAACACCTTTACCCGAACGTGTTTTAAACTCAATTAAAAAAAATAAAATCGCATTGAAAGCTCCCGTAACTACTCCTATCGGAAAGGGGTTCAGGTCTGTTAATGTCCAACTCAGAAAATCTCTTGACTTGTATGCAAATTTAAGGCCCTGTAAAAATCTTCCTAATGTAAAAACACGATTTGACAATGTAGATATCGTTGTTGTGCGCGAAAATACGGAAGATTTGTATGCGGGTGTCGAAAGACAGGTTGATGACGATACGGCTGAAAGTATCAAAATAATTACGAGAAAAGCATCTGAAAGAATTTGTAAATTTGCGTTTGATTATGCGGTTAAAAACGGCAGAAAAGAGGTTTGTGTCGTTACAAAGGCAAATATTATGAAACTTTCGGACGGATTGTTCCTTGAATGTTATCGAAAAATATCCGAAAATTATCCGCAGATAAAGACTCGCGAAATTCTTGTGGATAATCTTTGTATGCAGTTGGTTCAAAACCCTTCACAATTTGATGTTCTTGTTTTGCCGAATTTGTACGGTGATATAGTTTCGGATTTGTGTGCGGGCTTGATTGGCGGACTCGGAGTTGCGCAGGGTGCTAATATCGGGCTTGATTGCGCGGTGTTTGAACCCGTACACGGTTCTGCCCCCGATATAAAAGGTCAAAACAAGGCAAATCCTACCGCGCTTTTACTATCGGCAATCGAAATGCTTCGTTATATCGGAGAAAATATTTATGCGGAAAAAATTGAAAATGCGTTATTTAAAACGTTAGAAAGCGGTATTTGTACGGCTGACTTGGGTGGGAATACTTCAACAAGCGAATTTGCAGATGCAATTATTGCAAATTTATAAATTATATAATAATCCTATAGTAACAATCTTTAATATATCGTCATTCTGAGGCTTTAGCCGAAGAATCTCAAAAATTTAATCCGTAAGTCCCAAATCTTTTAAAAACTTTTTGTTATCGGCAAGAGCTTCGAGCTTTTCGTTTGTGCCTTTGTCAATTACAATGCCTCGCAAAAACAGTGCATCAACGATTTTGTTATGAGAATCATTTTCGGGGTCGGAAAGTGCAAGTTTTGTAAATTTTTTGATATCAGCCTGACGTTCGTACATGTTGACTACATTTTCAGACATTTTGTTCAGCAGAGTCTTTTTTCTTTCGTCAAAATCCGCATTTATAGGATTTAGCGCGACACTGCTATATTTTTCCCTGTCTGCAGCCAACTTTTGAGCCAATTTTTTAAACATCATATACCCCACAAATTCATTATACTACATCTGTCAAATTTGTCCATAATTCTTAACATTTTGTATAAGTTTAAATATTTCTTGATTATAACTTATATTTAATTTAGAATATTTATGAAAGAAAGAGGTTTTATAATGCTTGATATTAAATTGATAAGAGAAAATCCCGACAAAGTTAACGAACTTTTGAAACGCAGAAATCCCGAACTGTCTGTTAATGAGGTTTTGGATATTGACGTTGAAAGAAGAAAAATTCAAACACAGGCTGATGAATTACGTGCTAAAAGAAAGAACGAATCTCAAAAAATCGGCTTGATGAAGAAAAACGGAGAAAATACCGACGCAATTCAGGAAGAAGTTCGCAAATTGGGTGATGATATCAAAGCATTGGAAGAACAACAATCCGAACTTGACGAAAAGCAAAAGAATATTTTGTTACATATCCCGAATATCCCTGACGAAACTACTCCTGTCGGACTTTCGGAAGATGATAATATTGAGGTTTACAAATGGGGCGAACCGAGAAAATTTGATTTTGAGTTTAAGGCGCATTGGGATTTGTGTGAAGAAAAAAATCTCGTTGATTTTGAACGCGGTGTAAAACTTTCGCAGAGCAGATTTACTCTCTATCGCGGAAAGGGATCAAGACTTGAACGTGCAATTATAAATTTTTTCCTTGATTATCATACCGAAAATCAGGGGTATGAGGAAATTTTACCTCCGTTTATGGCTAATGCCGCTACTATGACGGGTACGGGACAACTTCCGAAATTTAAAGAAGATATGTACAAATGTGTTGATGAAGATTTGTATTTAATTCCGACTGCTGAAGTTCCCGTTACAAACATTTATGCGAACGAAATTTTATCCGAAGATGATCTGCCAAAATATATGACGGCTTACACTCCCTGTTTCAGACGCGAATCAGGTTCTGCGGGACGTGATACGAGAGGACTTATCAGAGTTCATCAGTTTAATAAAGTTGAGCTTGTAAAACTTTGTACTCCCGAAACAAGTAAAGACGAACACGAAAAATTGACGGAAGATGCGGAAAAAATGCTCCAACTTTTAGAGCTTCCTTACCGCAGAGTAGCTTTGTCCACGGGTGATATCGGATTTTCAGCCAATAAATGCTGGGATTTGGAAGTTTGGATGCCGTCTTATGATACTTATAAAGAAATTTCAAGCTGCTCCAATTACGGTGATTATCAGGCAAGACGTGCCAATATAAGATATCGCGACAAAGAAACGGGTAAAACGAGATTTGTACATACAATTAACGGTTCGGGGCTTGCGGTTGGAAGAACATTTGCTGCTATTGTCGAAAATTTCCAGCAGGCTGACGGTACGATAATTATTCCCGAAGTTTTGAGAAAATATACGGGATTTGATAAGATATAAAAAAAGCTCCCTTTTGGGAGCTTTTTTATTTTAGAGTAGGAATATGCATTCCTTTAGTTTGTTCATTTTGCAGATGTTGCTGCTTAGATAATTTTGTCATATGCTTGACGGCTTTTCTCAATACATCTAAAGGAGTATTAAACATATTTTCCTTATAGACTTTGTCGCCTGCTTCCACTGCCAGTCTGGTTTTTCCGCGCCTGTTGTAAAAAAGTGAAACCGTCGATGTTAAATCGATCTCATTAAGTTTTTTTAGCAGTTCATCGGCTTTAATGTATTTATCAGCAACATGATTATATGCAATATGCATTATAATACTACCCTTGTCAGGATAATAATATGCTGATGTAAAACTAACGGGCTGAATATCCATATAAAAACTCCTTTTTTATTACTAAAATCCGTAAAAATATTTTTTGCTATACAATTTTAATATATTTTACAAAACTAAATTTTTACGTCATAATGGATATGAGGAGTGAAAATGTACGAATTTCCGTTTGAACTGGATGATTTTCAAAAAGATGCCTGTAATTTTATTGATGAAGGCAAGAGTGTTGTGGTTTGCGCACCGACAGGTGCAGGTAAAACCGTTATTGCACAACATGCCATTCATCGTGCGCTTGAGAAAGGTGAACGTATTTTTTACACAACTCCTCTCAAGGCTCTTTCTAACCAAAAATACTATGATTTTGGCGAAAAATACGGTCAGGATAAAGTCGGACTCTTAACAGGCGACACTTCAATTAACCGTAATGCGCAAATTGTAGTTATGACAACGGAAGTTTTCAGAAACATGCTTTACGGTACTAATTTCGGCTCAGTTACGGATAATATGAAAGAAGTCAGGTACGTTGTCCTTGACGAAGTTCATTATATGAATGACGAACAACGCGGTACGGTTTGGGAAGAAAGCATTATTTATTGCCCTACAAATGTGCAAATCATTGCTCTTTCTGCAACGGTAGCCAATGCTGATGAATTGACTGCGTGGATTAACACTGTTCATTCAAAAACAGAGCTTGTTGATACGGATTTTCGACCCGTTCCTTTGAGGTTTTATTATTTTGACAGTTCACAACCCGCAAAACTTTTGCCTCTCTTAACCCCTAACGGTCAGCTTAACAAAAAAATAAGACCGGAAAAAAGAGTTTTCGGTAAAAAACTTCAGAATAAAAAAACTTATGTAAAAGAAATTGTCGCAAATTTGCGTGAAAACGATATGCTCCCCGCAATTTATTTTACTTTTTCGCGTAAAAAATGTGATGAGCAAATGGAAAAATGTGCGTCGCTTGATTTGGTTACAAAAGGCGAACGTGCGCAAATTCAGCAGTTTATAGATGAATATATAGCGGAAAATCCGCATCTTTATAACAACAAACACATTGATTATCTTTTGTGCGGTGTTGCCTCGCATCATGCAGGACTTTTGCCCGCCTGGAAAATATTGGTTGAAAAACTTTTCCAAAAAGGCTTAATAAAAGTGGTCTTTGCAACGGAAACGCTTGCTGCAGGGATAAACATGCCCGCTCGTTCAACCGTTATAAGCTCAACAAGCAAACGTACGGACAGCGGTCACAGAATGCTTACCGCAAGTGAGTTTTTGCAGATGTCTGGGCGTGCGGGACGCAGAGGAATGGACGAAGTCGGGTATGTTACAATCGTTGGTACACAATTCCAATCGCCCGAAGAAGTTGCGGAATTGGTTTTAAGTGATGCAAATCCGCTTGAAAGTCGTTTTTCACCTTCTTATTCAATGGTATTAAACTTGTTACAGCGATTTGCTCTTGACGAGGCAAAAGAACTTATCCTTAAAAGTTTCGGTTATTTTTCGGCAGGTTCGAGATTGCAGCCGCTTTTGAAAGTAAAAGAGCAAATTCAAAACGAGTTGAAATCACGCGAATTTGTTTGTCCTTATAAGTTGTCTGATGATAATCTTCACGAATATGACAAATTACGTTATATTTATGTGCAAAATCGGCAAACTTATAAGAAAATTTGCAAGCAGGAACGTTCAAAGAATCGTCCGCTTTCTGCCGAGGCAAAAAATTTCGGACGTGAAACGAAAGCTATGCTTGAGCGTATGCATGAATTTCAGTGCGATAATTGTAAACTTTACAAAAAACACTCTAAAAATATTGACGTTACGGCTCGTTTTGAAGGTAAATTAACCAAGTTGGACAAAGAGATTGAACGTCAAAAGGATATTTTTTGGAATAAATTTTTGGCACACAGGAGTGTTTTGATTGATTACGGATATTTGAAAGACGATTATCCGACAGAACGCGGTATAACAACTTCTCAGGTACGTTCGGAAAACGAATTGTTTATTGCTGAAATAATTTTTTCGGGAATCTTGGAAAAACTTACTCCCGCACAGTTAGCAGCGGTAATTTGCGCGGTTACGACCGAGGATTTGAGGGTTGATATTCCGCATTTGCCTATATCAGAACCCGTCAGAAAAACTTTAAATCAGATTAAAAATATAAAACGTAAGTTAGAAAAAGTTCAAAATCGTTATGCGGTAGAAAATCCAATGTATATCAATGCATTTTTTTCATCTTTGATTGAACTTTGGGTTGAGGGTGCGGAATGGGAAACCATTGTTGAACAGATTGATATGGGCGAAGGCGATATTGTCCGCTCGTTTAAACGTGTAGTTGATGTTTTGAGGCAATTTACAACGATTTCCAATGTTCCCGAGGCGCTTGTTTTTACCGCTCGTGAGGCTATTGACAAAATTCAGCGCGAACCTGTTGATATTGATTAACTATTATAATACACAGGCTAATATCATCAGTATCAGCATTCCTATTTGGGTTGCGGCTGCCATGTTTTGGGTGAATTTGTTGGAATCGTATTTGTTTGCGGTTTTGGTGGCTTTGTATGCGCTTGCAATACGATTTAAGCGGTCTTGTTGAGAATCCGATTCAAATGTAGTACCAAACATTGTACTTTCAAGTCGGGAAAGTCTGGTTTCCAATTTTTCGTTATTAAACGATTTTTTGAATATATGTTTTTCGACAGAGGCTATATTTATTTTTGCGGGAGGTGTGTGTGCTTTGTTGTAGCTTTCGTAGTCAAAATCAGGGGTGCTGTATTCTTCCAGCGTGTAGTCTTTTTCGAGCGGAATTATGTTGTCATCAAAAAAACTGTTTGATGATTGTGCAATACTGTTATTCATAAACGAATGCGGTTTTACTTTTGCCTGCAGTCTTTCAACGCGTGAAGAAAACGGTTCGGAATCAAAACTTTTTCCGAATACTTTTTTTTCAAGATTTGTCAAACGCGCAGTTATATCCTGATTTTTGTGTTCTTCTTTAAAAACATTTTGTTCAAGTTCATTGATTGACGGATAATCAACATTTGCACCTGCGGGCGGAATCGAATTTCTTGCAAGCCTTTCTTCGGGTGTATAAATTTCTTCTTCCGCAAAAGTGTCTTCTTTCGGAGCAATTTCTTTTCCGATAGAATCTGCAGACATATCTTTGTTCAGTGCCGTAATCCTTTCCGAAACGGATTTTCCTTTTTTACCTTCTCCGTAAATGCTTTGTTCAAGCCTTGTCAGACGTGCTTCATCACCGTCAGCATAAGTAAATCCGTATAGAGAATTTTCAAGTTTGTCCAATGTTGATGAATATTGGCTTGAAAATGCGCAATTTGCAAAAAGTAATATACACAAAATAAAGATAAATTTTTTCATTTTACAACTCCTTGCACACAGAATAAATTCTGTTGAGGTTTAAAACCATTCTACGGGGTTGTAATTTTGAAAAATCCTAAAATAAGCAAAAATCAGTAGTACTTTAGCACTAAAAGTTATTATTTATAGTTAAAAAGTCTAATTTTTGTGTTATCTTTATCAAGCAGGGTAAAGCACCTACGCTTCCGATTGGCACACTCGATATTTGAAGAAATCGGTCAAGAAAGGAGGCAAATGCTATGGAAACCAAGCAAATAATAAAAGCTGCAATCATTGCAGTGATTGCAGCTCTTAAAATTGTATTAATGTTTCTGTAGGGTGTGAAGAAAAGCTCTTAGCAGGTTGCTTATGATGTTAAGAGCTTCACCCTGCATTTATATTATTTCCGATGTTTACATTTTTGTCAAGTGTTTTGCTTTAATCTTTTCAGTGCCTCAAGTTCGTCTTGGAACGGTGAAATATTAGTTAATTTATTTATTATTGAAGGCATTTTTTCGCAAACGTAATCTATTTCTTTTTCGGTTGTAAATTTTGAAAGCGAAAATCTGATGCTTCCGTGAATTGCCGTAAACGGTACGTTCATTGCTCTTAATACGTGTGAGGGTTCTAAAGAACCTGATGTGCAGGCACTTCCCGAACTTGCACAGATTCCCAAATCGCTGAGGTGAAGGAGGATTAATTCGCCTTCAATGTATTCAAAACCGATATTTGTAGTGTTTGGAACTCTGTTGACAATTCCCGCATTCAATCTTGCGTTGAAAACGTTTTTCAAAATATTTGCTTCAAGTTTGTCACGCAAACGTTTAACTTCCGTCATTTCGTATTTCAAATTATCGGTTGCAAGTTCTGCCGCACGCGCCATACCGACAATATACGGAACATTTTCCGTTCCCGCACGTTTGCCGCGCTCTTGATGTCCGCCGATAATAAGCGGGGTAATAAGAGTTTTGGAATTTACGTAAAGCGCGCCTATACCTTTCGGAGCGTGAAATTTGTGACCTGAAATGCTCATCAAATCAACTCCGAGAGCCTGTACGTCAATGGGAATTTTGCCCGTTACTTGTACTGCATCAACAAAGAATTTTGTTTCTTTATTTTTGGATTTGATTATTTGTGAAATCTTTTCTATCGGGAAAATTACACCTGTTTCGTTGTTTGCATACATTACGGAAACCAAAGCGGTGTCCTCATTTATTGCGCTTTCAAGCTGTGCCAAATCAAGCTCACCGTTAGAATTTACTCCGATATAATCGACTTTGTATCCTTCTTTTTCAAGCGCGGAATAGAGGTTTAAGACACAGGGGTGTTCAACTTTTGTTGTTATAATGTGTCTTTTGTTTTTGTTCATGTTTAAAACCCCGCGAATTGCGGTGTTTGCACTCTCCGAACCGCAGGAAGTAAAGATTATTTCTTTTTCGTTTTCTGCGTTAAAAAAGTCTTTAATAACTCCTCTTGCTTCTTTTACCGCGTGATTTGAACGTTTTGCAAAATCATATATGCTTGAAGGGTTTGCGTATTCTTCTTGGAAATACGGAAGCATTGCCTCCAAAACTTGCGGATCGACTTTTGTTGTTGCGTTGTTATCCAAATATATCATACTTCTACAACCTCAATATTTTTATCAACCGTATCTCTCAATGTTGTTTCGACAAATGCTTTCAGGGTCAGATGTGAATTTTTACAACCCGAGCATTTTCCTCTTAGTTTTACAAGAACTTTGTTATCCTGAATGTCAACGAGGGTGATGTCGCCTCCGTCTTTTCTGAGTTCGGGCGAAACCTGATTTTCTATAATGTTGTTAATTTTCAAGATTTTTTGAGCGGGAGAAAGTGTACTTTCCGAGGCTTCTTTTTTGTAATAAGTGTTTATGATATCTTGGATTGCACCTTTGCATCTTCCGCAAGCACCGCCTGCTTTGGTGTAGTTTGTGACTTCTTCGACTGTTTTAAGTCCGTTGATTTTGATAGCGTCCCAAATCATGTTTTCTGTTACACCAAAACAAGTGCAGACGATTTTTTCTTTCTTTTGATTGTTTGCTTCTTCGTTTCTCAAATCGTCCAAATCGGTGTAATTGTCAAAGTTTTTGAGTGCGTCCTCAAGTGCTTCGTAGCCCATTACGGAGCAGTGCATTTTTTCGGGGGGAAGTCCGCCTAATTCGTCTGCAATGTCTTTGTTTGTAATTTTTTTAACTTCTTCAACGGATTTGCCGATAATCATTTCGGTCAAAATACTTGAACTTGCGACAGCCGAACCGCACCCGAAGGTTTGAAATTTTGCATCGGTTACAATTCCGTCTTTTATTTTTAAATATATTTTGAGTGAATCCCCGCAGGCGAGTGAGCCTGCTTCGCCTATTGCATCAGCGTTGTCAATTTTCCCTACGTTGCGAGGGTTTCTGTAATGATCTATAACTTTTTCGGAATAATCCCACATAACTTTTTCCTATCTCTTACTATACCATTATTGTATAGCAAAAATAATCAGATAAAAGTTTAATTAACAGAAAATTAATTATTTACCAAGGGTAATCTTTTTCTATTTTCCAGCCGTCAAGCATAATTACTGCGGCACAAGCTCCTCCATTATGATAGTCGTTACCCTTTTTGCAGGCTCTTTCTCCATCTAAGAATCCAATACCATCTAACATTGCTGAACGTGAGTAATTTACTGATTTTGACTGCAATCCGTAAGGATAAACACCTAATTTATTATCTGAATTATTTAGATTCCCCCAATATGTATGGAAATAAAAAACATCTCTGCCAAGTTTGTTAGGAGCTTTTAATCCGTTTATATCAACATAATAAGCCATGGAGTGTCCTGATTTACCTACCCAATAGTAGACAGAATACCTGCTTGCAGTCGTAAAAGATATGTGATTTTTTTGTGTATTAACCAGTTCTTTTTCTGTTATATTGCTTAAAGCCATTACATCATCAGCCCAGCATTCATTGGAACTTGGTATACATATTTTTATTGTTTTCATGTAAGGGAACAGATAATTTTCCCCGAAATATTTTCCCGTATCTAAAGCTGTTTCAAAACCTGAAAAATCCCATGTTTCCATCATACCATGTTCGTTTTCAGCTTTTTGTAGTGTTTGTGTAAGTTCAGAATATACTTTCTTTAATTTTGTAACAGTGACTTGTTTTTGGTGATGTTGTATTAATGTAGGCATTGTAACCGCTGCAACAATCCCAATAATCCCCAAAGTAATCAAAACTTCCGCCAACGTAAATGCTGTTTTTTTGAAACTTCTCATGCTATCTCCCTTGATGAATTTATTAATTGTATTAAGTTTATAATATATAAATGAATAATATATTATCATAAATATATTATAAACTGTGGAGTTGGGTTTGTCAAGTATATAGTATATTGTTATGACGATAGATATAGAAAAAATTCACGAAAAGTTTTCTCAAAAAATCCAAATAGAGCGTGTCAAACAAAAACTATCTCAGGAAAAATTGGCTGAACTTGCTAATATCCACCGAACCACGGTCAGTGCAATCGAAAGATGTGCAATGTCACCGAGTTTGGAAACGATTTGTAATATTGCGAATGCACTAAATATGGATTTACAGGAAATTTTTACTTTTAATTTTTAATCCGTAAGGTATTGTCGCTTTTTTCTCCGCGTGTGAGGCGGGAAAATCCTTTATAACAGGTACATTCAACCTGTCGCCGATTTCTTTGAAAACTTCCTCAAACCACTCCTGATTGTCAATATCCAAAAATTCACCCAAATATATTGATTTTATATTTTTTCTGAATTTCGGAATATTAATCAACTGTGTCATCATTTTATCAATCTTATAAACGGGTTCTCCCAAATCCTCGACAAAAAAATCAAATTCAAAATCGGGGATAAACTCCTGTCCGCAAAGCGACACTAATGATGCTAAATTCCCGCCCCAAAAAGTTCCGTCATAGTCAAATTTTCCATCTTGAACGGTTTCAAAAAATTTATTAACCGTGTATTCGCAAGGGTTTTCGCATCCGAAATCATTCACCATAGCACCCGAAAACGTCATCAATCCAGCCCTTTTTAAAAACATTGCATTCAAAATCGTGATATCCGAATATCCGCAAAAAATCTTCGGATTACTCCTAATCAAATCGTAATCAATTTTATCAATAATCCTCAATGTGCCGTAGCCTCCGCGCATTGCAATTATCGCCTTAACCTCTTTATCCGAAAACATTTTGTGTAAAGCGTGAATTCTATCTTCGTCACTTCCTGCCATATAGCGGGTTTTAAAATTGTAATTTTCGCTTAATTTTACCTTAAAACCTCTGTTTTCAAAGAATTTTACGGCTCTTTTTAAGTTTTCTTCATTTCTTAAATCGCCTGAAACTGCCAATATTCCTATCGTATCACCATTTTTTAATAATTCGGGCTTAATAATTTCCATAATCTCTCGTTTCTGTTATAATAATATCATGAATTACATACCTTTGTACAGAAAATATCGTCCGCAAAAATTGGAAGAAGTTGTCGGACAGGAACATATTAAAAAAGCTCTCAGAAACGCGATTGAACTCAATAAAATTTCTCATGCGTATTTGTTTACAGGTCCTCGAGGAACGGGAAAAACTTCTACCGCGCGTATTTTTGCAAAATCTTTAAACTGCAAAGAAGGCCCGACAATCAATCCTTGCGGAGTTTGCGAAAACTGCGTTGATATTACAAATTCCACCCCCATGGACGTTATAGAAATAGATGCGGCAAGTAACAGAAAAGTCGAGGACGCACAAAATATTCTTGAAAAGGTTATGTATGCCCCCGTAAACAGTCGTTACAAGATTTATATTATAGACGAAGTTCACATGCTTTCGACTACCGCCTTTAATGCGTTGTTGAAAACCCTTGAAGAACCGCCGAAAAACGTTATTTTTATCCTTGCAACAACGGAAGTTCACAAAGTCCTTGATACGATAAAAAGCCGTTGTCAAAGATTTGATTTCAAACGTATTACAACCGCTGATATCGTAAAACATTTGAGGTACATTGCCGATAACGAAAAAATTAATATTACAGATGATGCTCTTTCGACAATCGCAAAAAATTCTGCGGGCGGAATGCGTGACAGTATTGCATTGCTTGACCAGTTGAGTGTTTTGGACGGTACGGAGGCAATTTCGACAGACGATATAAACAATCTTTTGGGCAGACTTTCTTTTGATGTGTTAACGAATTTGTCGGAAAAAATTGTTTCCTCAAAACCTCAGGAAGCAATCGAAATTTTGGAAAATATCTATAATTCGGGCAACGAACCCGTTCAGATTTTGACTAATCTTATGGATTATCTGAAAAATCTTTTGATAGTAAAAAATTGCAGAAAAGAGATTGCATTTGAACTTACTCAGGTAAATGAAATTCAGATAAAGACCCTTTCGGATTTGGCGGAAAATCTTGAAACTCATCAGATTGTTTTCTTAATCGACAAGTGTTCCGAATATATTAAAGAACTAAAACTTACAAACAATCCTCGTTTGTGGCTTGAAGTAGCAATTATTGATCTTGCTAATCTTACGGAGAATACAAAACTTTCCGAATTGCAAAACAGAATTTCAAGGCTTGAAGGCGGTAACGTTGAGCCAGTAAAAGTCAGCGCATACAAAACCGCTCCCGCACCTGTTGCTAAGCCCGAGATTATTAAAGAACATGCAAAACCCGTAATATTACAGGAAGCTAAGCAGCTGAGAAGTGAAGCAGCTAAGCAGGAAACGAAAGAACAGAAGAGGCAAGAAAACAATCAATTTAATAATGATAACAGCCAGCCCTCCAGCCCTCTAACCCTCCATACCTCCGACAACGACTTTTCTCCGATGCCGAAATCTTCAACTTCGGACGGAACTGATATTTCGGAACTTTGGGGACAGCTTTTGGGGCTTATTCACAGTGTTCCCGCGCGTGCGCTTTTGAAACAGTGGGCAATTCCCGTTAAAATTTCTGCCGAAGAAACAGTTATAGCAATGAAAAGCGAGATTTTCCTGACCAAAATCCAATCGGGTTCAAATAAACAGGCTATAATTGATGCGGCGGATTCTATGTTTTCTCAATCGGGTTCTAACGTTATCATAAGAACCGCTCAAGCAGGCGAAGAAATGCCGAAAAAAAACGTTAATATTCCGATTCAAAAGCCTAAACCCGCAGCCCCCCAAAAAATGGAAGAACCGGAACCTGAAGAAGTTGAGGAACTGAAAAAAGAAGTTGAAACAAAACCCGAACGCTCCGCTGATGACATTGCATCTTCAATGCATTCGGATAACGTTAATATGATTATGGAAATTTTTGACGGAAAAATTATTGAGTAGATGTGAAAATTGAGAAGTTCTTTAAGCTCATTGCGCTTGAGAATAAATTAATAAAATATCTTTACCGAATTTTTCAACGGATTTAATTTCAAAGTTTTCGCACTCATTTATGTCCGAAATTTTTCTGTAATCAAAGCATGACAAAGAAGTATTGTCCCCCGTAATTTTTGGGGCTATAAAATGATAAATTTTGTCAGCGTATTTTAGGGCTTCACCGTTCAAATGTCCGCCCGCTTCAATCAAAATGCTTTTTATGCCGAGTTCATAGGCTTTTTTAAAAACAAAATCAAGGTCGAGCATATTATTAGTATTTGGTATTTGAATATACTTAATTTTATCAGATTTTTCGCTTTGCTCAGAATGATGAACTGTGGTCATTCTGAGGGCTTTAGCCCGAAGAATCTCATTAAATTCAGTAAAAACGTATATCTCACCCTGTTGATATATTTTTGAATTTAAATCCGTTTTTAAACATCTGTCTAAAATAATCTTTTTTTTGTGGAGCATTGTCGGGTTATCCGCCAAAATTGTTGATGATGTTGTCATAATTGCATCATAGCGGTTTCGGATTTTTTTTACTTCTTCTCTCGCTTCGCTTGAGGTAATCCATTTTGAAGAACCGGTTGAGGTTGCAATCTTTCCGTCAAGTGTTGTTGCGGTTTTTATTGCGATAAAAGGTTTATTTTGTGTCATATTTTTTATAAATATTTCGTTTAATTCTCTGCATTCTTTTTCCAAAACACCTTCAACGACTTCAATGCCCGCATCTTTCAGTTGTTTTATACCTTTCCCCGCAACGAGCGGATTTGGGTCGCGCATTCCTATTACAACTTTTTTTATCCCTCTTTCGATTATTAAATCCGTACAAGGAGGGGTCTTGCCGAAATGGCAACAGGGTTCAAGGTTTACGAAAAGTGTACCGCCTTTTTCTTCTCCGTTGTTGATTTTTAAAAGTGCATCACGTTCGGCATGATTTTCTCCGCATTTTTTGTGAAAACCTCTTGAAATTTCGTTTCCGAATTTATCCGTCACAACACAACCTACAAGCGGGTTTGGAGAAACATTTCCTTCCCCCTGTTTGGCGATTTGTATACAGATTTTCATAAACTTTTCATAATCCATAATTCTATTGTATAATAAATTGGTATCATTGTCATTCTGAGGTTGATAAGTTATGAGATTCTTCGCTAACGCTCAGAATGACACAACCGAAGAATCTCATTAATTTAGGAGAAAAATTATGGACTTGAGATACATAGGACACAGTGCGTTTGAAATTAAATTGGCAAACAATTCGATTATGATTGACCCGTTTGTAAGTCATAACAAAAATTATAACTGGCATGATTCAAATATTACGGATATTTTTGTAACCCATGCACATTCGGATCATCTCGGACAAGCTATTGAGATTGCAAAAGAAAAAGATGCAACGATTACAGCTATCGTTGAGTTGGCACAGTATTGTAAGGAACAGGGCTGTAAGGTTAAATCCGTAAACTTTGGCGGTTGGATTAATTACGATTGGGGCAGAGTTGTTTTTGTTCCCGCTTATCATACGAGTTCATTGCCTGACGGACGATATGCCGGTGAGGCTGCGGGGATAATTTTTGATGTTGAAAATGTCAGAATTTATCACGCGGGCGATACTGCTTTGACAAGCGAAATGAAAACCATAAAAGAACTTTATCGTCCGAATATCGCAATGCTTCCGATTGGCGGTCATTATACAATGGATGTTGAACACGCTGCGGTTGCGGCAAACTGGGTTGGTGCGCAGACCGTAATCCCGATGCATTATAATACATTCCCTGAAATTCAGGCGGATATTGAAAAATTTATGGGGCTAATTCAGGTTAACAATTCAAATTGTGTTGTTTTAGACCCGAATAAGGTTTAAAAAGAAACTCACTTCTTCTGTCATGAGAAGTGAATAAACAAAAGACCGACATTTTGTCGGTCTTTTTGTCTGTTATATTAAATTTATGTCGTTTACGCTTCTTTTTTACCGCCGAAGATGTAGCCGAGAACCAAGCCAACTGCTGCTGCGCCTAAGCCCCACCACATTGCCGCTTTACCTTTGCCTTCGGTCAATGCACCTTTGACTTTGTTAAATGCAGCTTTTACATCATCTGCCAAATTTCCGATTGCAGTATCTTTTGCGGTTTTAAGTTTACCTTCAGCTTCGGTCAAAGCATTTTTTGCAGCTTTATACGGATCTTTATCGTCTTTTGCTGCGTTAACCAATTCTTCAAATTTAGCAGCTTTCGCATCTTTAACTGCTTTTTCCGCATCGTCTAACGCTGTTTTTTCGCCATCAAACAATTTCAAGTTTTCTTCCGCTTCAGTCAAGGCTTTTTGAGCTTTTGTTTTAGCTTCGCCTTCTTCTGTAATTGCATCGAAAGCTGCTTGTTTATCTGCTTTAGCTTGTTTTGCCTGATCGTAAGTATAGTTTTCTACGTCTTTTTCATCAATTTTTGCGGTTACTTTCTTGTCGTTCAATGCTTTTTTTGCATCTTCTACATTTTTGTCAAGAGTTTCTTTTTCCGCATAATCCTTGATCTCGTTTGTCAATCTGTCAACTTCAGCTTGAGCTTTATTTTTAAGTTCTTGCTCTGTTGCCACTTTTGATTGAATGTCTGCATGTGCATCTTCAACTTTTTTCACGTCTGCTTCATCTTTGCCTTTAATAGCTTCTTTTGTTGATGTAAATTCATCGGGAGTTTGTGCAAAAACTTCTTCCAAAGAAGGTGTTTTACCACCCCAATAATAACCTGCGCCTGCGCCTGCCGCGCCTGTTACAACACCTGCTCCGATAGCAGTACCCATCGGATTTGATTTCTTTTGCGGTTCTGCCGCGTTAACTGCGTTTACTGACATAAATTCTACCTTTCTAAAATTTAATACACACTACTTTATATTTATAATAACACTTGAACAAATTTTTTATTGCTTTTTTTACAAAAAATATTAAGAAATATTAATATAATTTTATCCTTTGTACTTATTGCTTAATCTTATTTAAGTTGTATTCTTATTATGAAAAGAGGGATTATGGACATTTTATTTGTTATTGACAGATTGGAACTCAAATACTTTGAATATAATGATTTGGTTACAAATTTTGAAATCATTAGAGAATTGATATTTAACGGCAGGAATGTTTGGATTACCACTATCGACAATTTGAGCCTTAAAAACGGGATTCCTTATGCCGATTGTTATGAGGTCTTTGAAAAAGGCGGAAATATATTTTATGACAAGTCTTTAAAATCTTTTAAAATAAACGATTTTTCACTTGTTATGTTCAGACCCGATCCGCCTGTTGATACCGATTATATTAATGCAACGTATATTTTTGATTTTGTTGACAGAACAAAAACATTAATTCTTAACGATCCTAAGGCAATTCGTGATTTTAACGAAAAACTTCATGCGCTTAAATTCATAGACTTAATGCCTGTAAATATTGTTACATCTTCAAAAGCTGATATTATGGAATTTCTAAATGAACATGAAGAAATTGTCCTAAAACCTTTGAACGGTTGTTTTGGGTCTGGGGTAATGACTTTGACAAAAGGTGACAGAAACACTGCCGTAATCATTAATACAATGACCGACAACGGAAAACGTAAACTTATGGTGCAAAAATATATTCCGCAAGCAAAATACGGTGACAAACGCGTTCTTTTCCTCGGAGATGATGTTGTTGATTATTGTGTGAGAAAACTCCCTTCCAATGACGATTTCAAATTTAACGAACACTGTATGAACAATATTGTGCGTGATGTTCTGACTGACGAAGAAAGAGAAAATTTTGCTCCGGTTGCCTGCGAAATGAATGCTCTGGGTCTACCTATGGTCGGATTGGACGTTATTGACGGCAAAATTATAGAAATAAATGTTACAAGTCCGTGTTATTTTATAAAAGAAAATAACTTCCACCACGGTATACATCTTGAAAAACAAATTGTAAAATTTATCCTGAACAGACTAAAACAATTCAACGAAAAAAAGTCATGTCTGTGTAATGTTTAATTTATTTTACGCGCGAAAATACTTCCGTATTAACGTCATCAAAGGTGTTTGTGTTGAAATATGCGCAAGATGCAACCATTGCCGCATTGTCCGTACAGTATTTCATAGGAGGAGCAAAAACTTTATAGCCTTCGTTTTCAAGTGCAAAGATTTTCTTGCGTATTTCCGAGTTTGCCGCCACTCCGCCCGCGATTACAACCTGTTTGTAACCCGATTGTTCAAGAGCTTTTTTCAATTTGTGCAGAAGGGTTGAAGATACCGTTTCCTGAAAACTTGCGCAGATGTCGGCAACAGGCAGAGTTGCCCCCTCACCCGATTTTCTAAGTTCGCCTTGCTCACTAAGAAAATCTTCCCTCTCCCTCAAGGGGCGAGGGAGTGTATCAAAACTTTTCACCAATCTCAAAACCGCGGTTTTAAGTCCGCTGAAACTGAAATTATACCCGTCAACTTTGGATTCGGGCAGTTTATAAGCAAAAGGATTACCTTCCTGTGCCATTTTATCCAATTTCGGGCCTCCGGGGTAGGGCAGTCCGATTAATCTTGCAACTTTGTCATAAGCCTCTCCGACGGCATCATCTATGGTTTCTCCCAAAATTTTCTGTTCCGAATACGATTTTACGTCAATAATTTGAGTATGCCCACCGCTGACCAAAAGTGCCATAAACGGCGGTTTTAAATCAGTATCCAAATAATTTCCGCAAAGATGTGCGTTCAAATGATTTACACCTATAAACGGTTTGTCATAAGTAAGCGCAAGAGTTTTTGCCGCATTCAATCCTACAAGGAGACAGCCGACAAGTCCCGGCCCTACAGTTCCCGCAAAAGCCGTTATATCATCGGGTTTTATTCCCGCATTTTCTTTTGCCTGTTTAAATGCTTCTTCAATAACGACATTAATCGCATCAAGATGTTCTCTTGCGGCAATTTCGGGGATTACTCCGCCAAATTGTTCGTGAGTTTTTATCTGTGAGGCAACCACGTTTGCAATTACTTCACGTCCGTTTTTAACTATTGCACAAGCCGTTTCGTCACAACTTGATTCTATCGCCATAATATAATTGTCGTAACCGCTTTCGGGTCCGATTTCAACAAGTTCGTTTGAAAATAATTTGTATTTTATGTTTTTCATAGTAGAATTATAATACAAAAATGAAATTCATTGATAAATCAAAAATAAGAATAGTATCGGGACGCGGCGGTAACGGAATGGTTGCATGGCGCAGAGAAAAGTATGTCGACAAGGGCGGACCCGCAGGCGGTGACGGCGGACATGGCGGGGATGTATATTTGATTGCAGACGAAAATATGTCGACCCTTATGGATTTTAAACACAAATCAGTGTTTAAGGCTGAGGCTGGCGAAAACGGCGGGATAAAAAATATGCACGGTCGTTGTGCAAAAGATTTGTATATAAAAGTTCCCGTCGGTACTGTCGTAAAAGATGTAAAAACAGGTAACGTAATTGCCGATTTGACTTATCATGAACAAAAAGTTCTTGCCGCAAAAGGCGGTAGAGGCGGAAGGGGAAATGCAAGGTTTGCTACCGCTCAAAAACGCGCTCCTCAGTTTTGTGAACCGGGTGAACCGCCTATTGAGCGTGAACTTATTTTGGAATTAAAACTTATTGCGGACGTGGGACTTTTGGGTATGCCGAATGCGGGAAAATCAACCCTTATCAGCCGTATAAGTTCCGCAAAACCAAAAATTGCAGATTATCCTTTCACAACGCTTACTCCTAATTTAGGTGTCGTAAAAAAACGTTCGGGTGACGGGTACGTTGTTGCCGATATTCCCGGGTTGATTGAAGGTGCTTCTGAAGGGGTCGGACTCGGTCATGATTTTTTGCGTCACGTGGAAAGATGTCGTTTCCTTGTTCATTTGATTGATGCAACGGAAGAAAATCCGTTTGAAAATTATACTAAGATTAACCTTGAATTAAAAAAATATTCCGAAAGACTTGCAAATCTTTATCAGATAATTGCCCTTAACAAAATAGATTCCGTTGATGAAGAACGTAAATCCGAACTTTTAAAACAATTTGGTGAAAATAATGTATTTTTGATTTCCGCAGTTACGGGTGAAAATGTTGATAAATTAACCGATTTTGTCGGTGAAAAAGTTGATGAAATTCCAAAACCCGTATCAGATACCGTTGTTGAAGAAGATTTGGGTGCTTATAACAATGACGACAGTTCGTTTGAAATTATAAAAGCCGCAAAAGATACGTTTATTATTCTGGGCGGAAAAATCGAACGTATTGCGGAAGTTACCGACGAACGCAATGCAGAACAGGTAATAAGATTTCAAAATATATTAAAAGGTATGGGTGTTTTTGAAGAACTCTCCAAAGCGGGAATTTCGGACGGCGATACAATAATTATCGGCAAACTCGAATTTGCGTATTATGCCGACGAGATGTACGGATAATAAGTGAAACGTTAAAAGTGAAATGTTCTTTACATATTAGCAGTAAAAATAAATTTTACTAACCTCACTTTGTTAACGACCTTTCACCTTTCACTCCTGCACTCTTGTTTTTTTATTTTAATTATTATATAATCCGTTTATGAAATGTTATAAAGCTAAATGGATTTTGACCTCTGTCGGTGAAGTCCTTAGGGATATGGCGATTGTTGTTGATGAAGGTAAAATTATTGACATTATTCCTAATTCTGAAGTGAATTTTGAGGAAAAGTTTGTTAAGGATTTGGGTAATTCTGTTATTACTCCGGGGTTTATTGATTTGTTGACACAGTTTCAGTATACCGATATTTTGGAAACAAAACCTTATGATTTGAAAGCAAAATTGAAAAAAGTTTTCAAAATTTGTTCGCTCAAATACAATTTTGCGGGAGTTTCGCGCAATAATTATTCAAGAAAATGGGCGGAAATTTTATGTAATTATTTTACGCTTGACAGAAACCAAAAAATCGAATCCTTTAAACATGGGGTGACCGAATCAATAAAGGCGGGTACGACTTGTATTGCGCAGGTATCAAAAGAGTATAAATATTTTGAAATTATAAATAAACTGCCTATAAAAAATTATTTGTTTTTTGAAGTTTTTGCGGATACAAAAGACCACAGTAAAAAAGCGTTTAAAGTTTTGCGCGCAAAGATTGAAGATTTTATTTGGCATAAAGGTGAAAATACGCATATCGGTGTCATGCTTAATTCAATTTCCGGTGTTCACAAAAAACTTTGGGAATTGTTTTCAAAATATTGCCGTAAACATAATATGCTTATGATGACGAGATTTGCGGAATCAAAAGATGAAATGGAGTGGCTTGAACACGGATTTTCTGATATTGATTTGCTTCACAAGTTTATGGGGTTGAGAAAAATTACTCCTTATGAAAAGGATTTAACTCCCGTACAGTATCTCGAAAATTTGAAAGTTTTGACAAAAAAAGTTCTTGTTGCCAATGCAAATTATGCTGATTTGGATAATTTGTCCGCAACGGGAGTAAAATTCATTTATCAGCCGACTTACAGCGAAGAAATTTGTAATAAAAAACTTGATTTTAAAACTGTTTTAGAAAAATTCGGTACAAACTTCGGACTTTCAACGCAATCTTTTTCGCCCGAAAGAAATTTCAGCTTATTAAAATTAGCAGCCGAACTTAATAAAGATAATATTTTAAGTACGGAAGAACTAATAAAATATTTGACAATTTATCCAGCTCATATATTAAGACTTGAAAATACAATCGGCTCGATTGAAAAAGGCAAAGATGCCGATTTTAATGTTTTCAGGCTTATGGACGGTGAAGATTATAACGATATATTAAAGCAAACTGTTCCTTATGCTGTTTATTCAAGGGGTAAAAAATTGGTTAAAGACGGAGATGTCAGGTTTAGCTTATGACGGTAATTAACGGAAAATTTACGGTAAACACAAAGGGAAATACCGATATTGTCGATATTACCCGTTTGGTAGAACACACTGTTTATTCAAATTCACTGCAGAATGCGGTTGTGCATGTTTATGTTGCGGGCAGTACGGTTTCGGTTACGAATATTGAGTTTGAACCGGGACTGCTTGTGGATTTGCCCGAAGCGTTGGAAAAAATTGCACCCGTTGAGATGGAATATCATCATGATGCTACCTGGCATGACGGCAACGGCTATGCTCATGTTAGGGCATCTATTGTCGGAAACTCAACTATGATACCGTTGATAGACGGGGCTTTGCAATTAGGACATTGGCAGCAGATTGTTTTGGTTGATTTTGATAACAAACCGCGTACAAGAACGGTTTATGTTCAGATTGTTTATTAATTCTTGAAAAAATATTCGGGATTGATTTTAAAAATAAATGACAGTTTTAAGAGCATTTTTAGACTCGGTTTTTCGTGCAAATTTTCCATTCTGCTCACAAATTCTCTTGAACAACCGATTTTTTCGGCAAAATTTTCCTGTGAATATTTATGTGATTTTCTTAGCTTTTTTATATTATCCGAAATAATTTTGTGATACATTACTTCATAATTTTGCATAAACCAATTTTCTTATGTTAGTATTGCTCATGCTATGAAGTAATACATCACAAAATTAAGGAGAAAATTATGAAAACAAAAACGGGTTTTACTCTCGCAGAAGTTCTCATCACCCTCGGCATCATCGGTGTTGTTGCTGCAGTAACCATGCTCATATTGGTTGCAAATATTCAAGACCGTGTTCGCACCGAACAGGTAAGGAGTGCAAAATACAAGCTGACTCTTGCAACGGATAAGATGAAATCATTAGGTTTGTTGTTGGATTCTTATTCT
>CADBNI010000052.1 GCA_902795965.1 uncultured bacterium | reverse complement strand
AGAATAAGAATCCAACAACAAACCTAATGATTTCATCTTATCCGTTGCAAGAGTCAGCTTGTATTTTGCACTCCTTACCTGTTCGGTTCTGACTCTGTCTTGAATATTTGCGACAATTATGGGCATGGTTACTGCCGCGACGACACCGATTATGCCAAGGGTAATCAGGACTTCGGCCAAAGTGAAAGCGGCTTGCTTTTCATACTTTACCCCTCTCATATTCTTTTGGCGAAGGAACTTTTCTTTACTAAAAATATTCTTACTCATATTCTTTCCTCAAATATATCTGTGAATTTATTATAACTCTTTTAAAGCGTTTTGTCAATATTATATCGCTTATAAGGTACTTTTATGAAAATTAGATTAACAATAAAATAGGAGAAAATATGATTAAAGAACTCTTAGGAAAAAGAATTACAGAGCTTAGAAAGCAACAAAATATTTCGCAGGAAGAATTGGCGGAGAAACTTGATATATCTCAAAAATCTTTGAGCAAAATTGAAACCGGCAGAAATTTTTTGACCTCCGAAACATTGGAAAAACTCTTAAAAGCCTTAGATATTAAGTGTACCGAATTATTTAATTTTGAGCATTTGCAAGCACCCGAGAACCTTTATGAAGAAATTCAAAAACATTTGGAAAAAATTAAAACAAATAAAAATGCAATGACGTTACTTTATAAAATTGTACGTTCTATCTCAGAGAGATGATATTATCTCAACAACTTCTCTCATTGAATATATATCTTTGACGACAAAAAATTCTTTACCTGTTTTTTCTTTCACATAAGAAAGTGTTTTTCCGTCCAAAAAGTCCTCGGAATAAGGCTTTAGCATAACCGAAGGGATTATAACCAAATCTGTATCTATATTTTTGACGGTATTAATCAAGTCGTCCGAAGTAATCAAGCCCGCCACCGTAATATTTTGTCCCCAATAGTCGGATTTTACGGGATTTACCGTAACCGTCAAATTTTTTATTTTATTTAACTTTTCGGCTACATAATTTATTGCCCGCTCGGCAGCAAAACTTGTTGCAAAAGATATCTTGAAAGGTTTTGAAATTTTTTTTGGCAGTTTATATTTCTTAAAATCTTCCAAAAGCATTCTGATAGACCCTACTCCGTCATCAAGCTGGCAAAAGTTTCCGTAATACTTTGCGGGCGGAATTTCCCTTTCCGCAAGCAGAAAAAATTCATCTGAGCAACATACCCGCTTGAATTTTGAAGCTATATCAAGGGTTTGAATTGCGCAATCCCTGTCAACCTGTTTCAATTCCCCATCTCTAAACTGCGTAACTCCAACCGGAACAATCGCAACGGACAAAACCGTATTTTTTAATTCCGCCAAATCGGAAAGTGTCCTCTCCAATTCCGCTCCGTCATTATATCCGGGGCAAAGCACTATTTGCGCATGAAAAGGAATTTTATTTTTTCTGAACCATTTGAGATTTTCCAACGCTTTTCCCGCATTGGGATTCTTTAGCATTTTGGCGCGCAATTCGGGATTTGTCGTATGAACAGAAACATAAAAAGGTCCGAGCCTCATACGTTTTATACGTTCTTTATCTTCCTCTTTCAGATTTGTCAGCGTAATATAAGTTCCCTGCAAATACGAAAGTCTGTAATCGTCATCTTTTATGTAGAGCGTCTTGCGCAATCCCTTCGGTTGCTGATCGACAAAACAAAATATGCAATGATTAAGACAGGGTTTTACTTTATCAAAAACCGCGCTTTCAAAAACAATACCCAAATCTTCGTCAAAATCTTTTTCAATCTCAATTTCTTCAATTTCACCGTTTGTTTTTTTTACGGTTAAAGTTAATAAATCCGATTTGCAAAGAAAATTGTAATCAATCATATCCTGCATTTCGGTGTTGTCGATTGATAATATTTCATCACCCTGCGAAATTTCCAATTCTTGTGCAATAGAACCTTTTTTAACCGAGCTTACCGTTGCGGGCATTATCTTTCTCCAAACCTTCAACTACCGTAATAAAATTTGAGTATTCACAAACCGTATTATCCAAAACAATTTTCTGATAAAAATTTGTCTGCTTATATTCATCATTCAATATATTTTGCGCATCATTTTTAAATTTCATTGCAAGAGTTTTTATACCGAAGAAAAGGCGCGTTCTCTCATCATTATTCAAGCATTCCGCGCAAGCTAATTTTACTCTCGCATTTGACAAAAACTGGAGCGGATTTTCACTCATATCCTCAAGCAAAAGTCTTTTAAGTTCTTCAACACCGTTTTTTGTAATTTCATAAAAAACCGATAATTTTCCGCCATCGGACATAATTTTGCGGGAAGTCAGACAACCTTTTTCTTCCAACCTTCGCAGTGCGGGTTTCAACGCTCCGAAACTCGGCTTTGTAAACGGTGCAAAATTATCCTCAATACGCCTTTGAATAGCGTACATTGTATAATCACGTTTTAAAATTACAAACAAAATAAGAAGTTCTATCATAATGTAATTATATCATAAAAAAGTATGATAAGTTTGGTAAGTATGATAAGTACTTATCATACTTATCTGACTTACCATACTTCAGACTTTTATATTACTTAACATGTAATAGATTTTTGAAAAGATTTAAAATATTATTTAATTGGAGAAGAATTAATATGGAATTTATTTTAGATATATTATATATTTATGTTGCGCTTTATTCGTTGTATTTTCTTGCACTTGCTTTGAGAAATCTGAACGACAAGCCTTTTAAAATTGAGAAAAGATATTCGCAATATGATGAGAAAGACAATCTTGCGATTGTAATTTATGCGCGAAATAACAAAATTACTCTTGAAAATCTGATAAGAGAGTTAAAAATGCAGGATTACCCGATAAACAATTTTCGGGTATTTGTTTTGCTTGATAATTGTTCGGATAACTCGGAACAGCTATTTGAACATGAAACTTTTGTAAATCTTGTAAATATCAAAGATGTCGGTACAATCGGAAAAGATCAGGCAATAGCAATGCTTATCGAACGTCTTTCAAAAGATGATACGATTGATGCTTACGTGTTTATTGATGCAGACAGAAGTATTCCGTCTAACTTTTTAACAACCGTGAATGCGGCACTCGTAAACAACAGTGCATTGAGCGGTGAAACTCTTATTTTGACGGATAATTTAGGACCTGTCGATAAGATTAAGGCGGCTTATCAAAAATATCACATGAATTTTATGAGAAAAGCCCGTTCACTTTTCGGGCTTGCGGCAAGCGCGGATTCGGGTGTCTTTGTAATTAAGAAAAATATTGTTGACGAAATAGGTTCGGTTGACTTTAAAGACATAAATTCCGAACTTAAATACAGCATGCTTCTTTCAAAAATTCAATGTCCCTGCACATACAACCCGAATATCCAAACATACGTGGATACGGCAAATTATGATTTCAGAAAACCGAGATTGTCGGCAAGACTTGATTTATTCAAAAATTGCTTTACACAGATTTGGTCAAAGAATTTTGTCTTTGCCGAACACACATTCTCGCTTTTGAACCCCAATATCTGGCTTGTCATGTTGATTTACGCAATAATAATGAAACATTCTTGCAGATATTATTTCTTTGTTGACTTTAGAATAGTATTGTTGACTTTCATTGTATTGGTTGCGGGATTTGGTATCAGTTTGATTAATTCTAAATTGAAATTGAACGAAATTATTTTGCTTTGTCTTTATCCCGTATATTCACTCTGCCACATAATCAAAAACCTTCCTCCGGTCAGAATGGTAAGAAATAAAATCGAACAGAGAGAAGAACTTCCCGAAGATACGGAAAAATTGACGGTTGACGCTTTTGTTATGAACAAAGCGGGCAGAGAACTCCCTTGCAAAATTGAGTTTATTTCGGAATCCGGACTTGCTAAAATCAAATTTATCTATAAAAAAAGAAAATTCGTAACGGGCAGACATCTTAGAATGATTGATGCTTTGCAGGAAATCAGACAAAAACTTTATGACTACGGATTTGTTATAAAAATATGCAGCTGCTGTAAACATTTTACATCTCAGGCCGATGGTTCTACAAATATGCTGAAAGGCTTTTGTAACAGCAATTATCCGAGTCCTTCAATAAAGGAAAAACGTCCGACACTTATTTGGAATTCTTGCACAGATTTTGAACCCGCTCAGGTTACAAATCTTCTTGAAGAATTAACCGGCGAGGAAGCAGTTCATTAAGCATATAAAAAGACCCGCACACGATTTTTAAGCTGTCAGTCGGCAGTTCATCAAGTGAGGTAAACTCTTTTGACGGAAATTCGCATGTTTTTTGAAGTTCCTCAACCGTACAGGAATTAGGGTTGTTAAAGTGATAAAAATAAATTTCATCATTTTTTGAAAAAAGAATTTGCATCATTTCTTTGTAATCTTTATTCTTTAAACAACCGAAAACGAAACAGCGTTTTCTATCGGGATAATAAAGTTCAAGGCTTTCTTTCAGCGCATAAGCTCCGTTAGGGTTGTGCGAAGCATCAACTATCAAATCTTCACGACAAAGCTGAAATCTGCAAGGGTGCTTTACATTTTTCAATGCGGATTGAATTAATTCTTCGCTTATTTGCGGGAAAAGATACCTGATTGCGGCAAGCGCAAGCGAAAGATTTTCCTGCTGACAAGTTCCCTTGAGCGATAAATTTTCGGTATCTTCATAGGGGGCAACAAGCGAAAATAGGGAATTACACTCGTCAGCTTTGTCCCTAATTTCTTCATAACCCTCTGAGGTAAATACGGGACAGTTCGGTTTTATTATACCTGCCTTTTCAAAGGCTATTTTTGATTTTGTATTTCCGAGTCTTTCGGTATGATCGAGGTCAATATGAGTAATAATTGCGCATAGATTTGATTTTATAACGTTTGTTGCATCAAATCTCCCGCCCAAACCCGTTTCCAAAACAACGACTTCCGTGTTATTATCCGCAAAATATTTAAACATAACGGCAGTAAGAATTTCAAATTCCGTAAGATGAATATCGTTTTTGTCCGCCAAATCGTTTATCTCAAAAACGTATTTTGCAAAATTTTCTTTGGAAATATCGTTTCCGTTGATTTTTATTCTTTCCGTATAGTCAAAAATATGCGGGCTTGTGTATAAACCCGTTTTTATTCCCGCTTTTTCAAGAACTGTTGCAATAATCGCACAAACCGAACCTTTTCCGTTCGTGCCAGCAACGTGAATACATTTGAGTTTGTCCTGCGGATTGCCCAAAAGTCCCAAAATCTTTGAAATTCTGTCCAACCCTAAATTTATAAAAAATTTACCTTGTGAAGTCAGCAACTTTACCGCATTATTGTAATCTGTCATAACTAAAATATATCACAAATTATTTGTATAGTAATTTATCAAATTTTGCCAAATTTTCATAAATATGGTAAAAATATATTATGAAAAAGACGGTTATTGCTTATTTGCACACCCACTGGGACAGAGAATGGTACAGAGAGTTCGAAGTTTTTAGACTGAGGCTTTTACGCGTATTTGACAACGTATTGCAAATGCTTGAAGATAATAAAATCCCGTCTTTTTATTTTGACGGACAAGTCTGCGCGCTTTTGGATTACCTTGAACTTCGACCCGAAAAAGAATGTTTAATAAGAAATTTAATCAAAGAAAAAAGACTTTTTATCGGTCCGTTTTTTACTCTTGTTGATGAATTTTTGACAGATGGAAACGTATTCAGAAAAAATCTTGAAATCGGTTTGAAAATCGCGCGCGATTTCGGCTGCGAAGATTTTATAGGTTATCTTGCAGACACATTCGGACACAGTCAAAATGTTCCCTTGATACTAAAAGAATACGGAATTGATAAATGCATAGTTTGGCGCGGCTGCGGTGATATTCCGTCAGAATTTAAGTTCAACGGAGTTGATACGGTAAATCTCATTCGCGGTTATTTCATGGATATTTTTTCAGCACCTTTAACTATCGAACAAAAAGCGGATTGGCTAAAATCAAACCTTGACAAAATAGCCGAAAAATCGGGAGAATATCTTCTTTTACCGATTGGGGCGGATCATTTGGGAGTTGAATCTGATATCACTGAGCAGATTGAAAAAGTTAATGAGATTCTTCGCCTTCACGGCCATTCTGAACAAAGCGAAAAATCTGTTTCTGAAACGGCTCGGAATGACAATATTTTTTATGAAATAAAACTCTCAAACCCGTTTGAATATTTCAAACTCGTAAAAAATAATTTTCAAAAATACGAACACAACGGAGAACTGCGCGACAACAGTAAAACTTTTATCCTGCAAGGCGCGTATTCCGCAAGAACAAAACTTAAACAATACAACGTCAAATGCACGTATATGCTTGAACAAGCCGATAAATTACAAAAAAAATACGGCGCAAATTACGAAAGCGCAATAGAATACGCTTACAAACTTTTGCTAAAAAATCTTGCTCACGACGGGATTTGCGGGTGTTCAACGGACTTGGTTCACAGAGAAAATATTACACGTTATGAAAAAATTCTTCAAATTGCAAATACGATTATTGAAGAATTAAGGCTTATACACAAGTTCAAAACTCCCGTTATGTCATCAAAAGAGCTTTTACCCGAATACAAAGCCGTATCAAAATTTTTGGGAGTAGAAAATTCTCTTTTGTATGATACTCAAAAAATCCCGGTAACAGAGGATTTCGGGCAAATGTATGTTCTTAAAAAATCGCCTGCAATAAATTCTGATTTGCGCTTGGAAGTTAAAAACGGCAAAATATTCGTCACCGACGGTAAAAATCGGGTCGAAATTGAATTTGTAAGGTTTAAAGATGAAGGCGATACATACAATTTTGGTGCGGTAGAAAATGATGCGGGCGAAACCGCAAAAATTTATTCTTATAAAAACGGAGTTATAAAAACCGAATTTTTTGACGTTAAAGTTGAAGTTTCGGATATGATTAATTTTTCGATTGAATGGGATAACAAATTTAAAAACAAACTTTGGCAAGTAAAATTTAATTTGAAAAATCCCGTTACGGAGACGTTTTCTGAAGATATGAATACCGTTATCAAACGCGAATTTGACCCTGATTACGATATGCGAAAACATCTGCCGAAAACCAAAGGAATTGAAGTAAAAACAAATTTTGCGCCTATGCAAAGGTATGTAGGAGCGCAGGATTTCGGAATTGTTACACAAGGCTTGACGGAATATGAGGTTAAAGGCAAATCTTTGCTTGTAACGCTTTTGCGCAGTGTCGGAATAATTTCCAATCCCGAAAATCCTTCCCGTTCAACCCCCGCAGGTCCTCCTATTGAGGTAAAAGAGGCTCAACAGATCGGTTTTAATACGGCAAAATTTTCGGTCGCATTTTTTGCCCCCGAAAATTATACCGATTATGTAAAAAAAGTTTTTCCCGAATATTTATGACTTTCCGCCGAACAACCAGCCGAGGGCAAGTCCTACGCCTGCTGCCAAAAGTCCGTACTTACCCGCTTTGGCAAATTTGAATTTATTAACTGCTTTGGTAAGATTTTGCGGCGCACCTTCAGCCAATGTTTTTGCTTCCGTATTCCAGTATTGAGAATATTTGCCGTTGATACCGTCACGAACTTTTGTCAGCGTATTTTCGGCTGCCGTTACTTCATTTGTTGCAAAAGCAGTTGCGCTTGTTCTGTTTGCACCGTATTTTTTAGCAATTTTTGCAACTTCTTTTTCAATTTCTGCTTCTTCGGTTGCTGTGATACCGAATGCTTTCGGATTTTCTTTTATCAATTTTTCGATATCAGCGGCTTTTGCATCTTCCGCAAGTCCGTTAATCAAAGATTGACGGGAATGCATTTGTGCAAGATGTCCTTTTGCACCGTCGATAGTATTGTTTTTCAAGTATTTTTCGGTTTGTTCTTTAATAATGTCTGCTTCTTTTATTCCTTCATCAAATGCTTTTTGAAGTTCTTCCAATTTTTTTATCGCTGCGGGATTACCATTTTCGGCTGCAACCTCTAACTGTGCAAGATGAACTTTACCGCCAATTCCGTTTTTCTGCATAATTTCAAGTTTTTTAACGTTTACGGCTTTTTGAACTTCTTTACCGATGGCTTCCGTATGGTCACCTTCAAGTGATTTCAAAATTTCATCATTAAATCTGTTGTCCGCAAAGGGTACTACTTTACTGTTATCAACAAAATAGAAACCTGCGCCTGTCAATGCACCTGCTGCTGTTCCCAATTTCAAACCCGTTGAAAGTCCCGAATCTCCCGAACTTTCAAAAGTGTCCGCAGACGGTTGTTGATGACCTTGAAACGAAGGAGTTGACGCCGTTTTGTTTTGAGTTTGTGCATTCATCATTGCATTGTACATAAAATCGTCATTCAATGTTCCGTTATTGTTCAAATAATTTGCATACGGATTAAACAAGTTTGCTGCTGAAATTTCTCCTGCCATAACATCAACCTTTCAAAAAATTAACCTAACCTTACATATATAAAAAATTTTGGCAGGCAAAAAGTGCTTGATATCAAAATTTTGGCTTAATATTTCTTAATAAAATTATTAATACTATTAAATTAATATAATTTTGACAAATTATAATTATACATCACTATCCATAATAATTGTCATTGCGAGCGAGCCAAAGGATTGGCTCGCGTGGCAATCCAGCTTTTAATGTAACTGTATGGCGGGGCTTATGCCGCCCCTGCACCCTGCAGTTTCTTTCTTGTACCGACAAGAAAGAAACCAAAGAAACTCCCGACCTGTCCCTTCGTTCACATCAAATGTAATGCTCCACCCGAGGCGGAATAACTCGCTTACGCTCAGACAAATTCCGCCTTGTTGTTGTGTCGCAAACATTTGATTATTCACTTCGTCAAAGGTCGGATTTTTATTAGTTTTATATTAATTTTAATTTTCAAAGTATTAAATTATTAAAAAGCATTTCAAATTCGGGGAAAGAAATATTAACCCACTCAAAACCGTTGATTTCTATCGGTTCTTGGCAAATAAGACCTGCGGTATAAAGGCTCATAGCAAGCCTGTGGTCATGATAAGTTTCTACGGTACAACCGCCTTTTAACTCTGTTTTGCCCTCGATTACAAACCCGTCTTGCGTTTCTTCTATATTTGCACCTGATTTTTTGAGTTCCGTTACTACCGCTTTTATCCTGTCGGATTCTTTGTTACGAAGGTCTTGCGCATCTTTTACAACGGTTGTACCTTCCGCCTGAGTTGCAAGAACAGCTATAACGGGCAGTTCATCAATCAACTGAGGTATAATTTCACCCTCTATCGTGCAGGATTTTAGTTCGGAATAACAAACTTTTATATCACCGACTTCTTCGCCTGAAACAGTGCGCTTATCCAAAATTTCGATATTTCCGCCCATTTTTTGAACAACTTTTAAAATACCGGTTCGTGTCGGATTCAGTCCGACATTTTTCAGAATAATTTCGGAATTTGGTACGATTAATGCGGCAACAATAAAATATGCAGCTGATGAAATATCTCCGCAAATTTCAATAGTACGAGGTTCAAGAACGGATTTTCCCACCGTAACCGTATTTTCTTTGACTGAAATATCAGCCCCCATAAACTTTAGCATTCTTTCCGTATGGTCACGGGAAACGTAAGGTTCGGTAAACGAAGTTTTGCCTTCACAGTTCAATCCCGCAAGCAAAATACAAGATTTTACCTGCGCAGATGAAAGTTTTGAGGTATAATTTATCGCATTCAATTCTTGAGGGAAAATTTCAATCGGAGCTTTGCCATCATTTGATTGAATTTTCGCCCCCATAAGAGTTAAAGGGTCAATAACCCTTTTCATAGGGCGTTTTGACAAACTTTCATCACCGACAAGAACGGAATTAAACCCCTGACCCGCCAAAATCCCGCACATAAACCGCATTGTCGTACCTGAATTTCCGCAATCGAGATTTGCTTTTGGTGCAGACAAAATTCCTCGGGAATAAACTGTTAAATCGCCGTTAAATTCTGCATTAACTCCCAATGCTTTACATATTTCAAGTGAAGACTTAGGATCTTGACCACCGGAGAAGTTTTTTATAACGGATTTTCCGCAAGCCAAAGACGCGAGCATAACGGCTCTGTGTGAAATTGACTTGTCAGACGGAATTGTAATTCCGCCTCTTAAACCTTTCGCAAATTTTTTAACAATTTTATTCATACCTACTGCAATTTGCCCGATTGAAGGTATTCAACTTCCTTTGTGCCGTCAACGTACATTTTTCCGTCCGGCTGAACTTTTATCCTGAATATATCGGGATCTTTGCAAGAAGTACTGTTATATTCACAATTTGGTTTTTGTTCATTGTTTGTATCGACATAAATCGTTTGCGTTGCCGAGAAATTACTGATTGGTATATACCAAGCCACCCCGTCGGTGCTGACAAAAGTCGGAGTTTTATAAGTACCGCCGCCCGTCGGTACAGCATTATCTGCCACACAGTTTGAAGCATTACTTACCGTATTAATTTTGTCTGCAAAAAGTTCACAAAACTTTGTTGTACCTTCATAAGTACTTCCGTTATAAGGAACTATTACGGTATTATCAAATCCCACTGTATTTCCTTCGACAAGCGGGTATAGGTCATCATCATTTACAAGTTCAAAAACAATTCTTTCAGCAACGTAATAGGCTTTCTTGAACATTGATTTGTTTTTGTTCGGTTTAATCTGCATAATCGCAGGCAGTAAAATTGCTGCCAAAATTCCTAAAAGTGCCAATACAACCAAAACTTCCGCTAAAGTATAACCGTTTTTAAATTTCATCATATAATCCTCTGTTTCCATTTTAACACATTAAGCCCCAAAATGCAATATGTATATTGACTTTTTGAGGTTTGAAGGTTATAATGGGTAAGGAGGGATTGATGAGATTTAGACAAGCAATGACTTTGACCGAAACTCTTTTGGTCTTTGTAATTATCGGGATAATTGCATCGTTTACGCTGAACAGTATGAAGCCTTGGGAAAAATCATATAAATATATTTACTCAAGAATGCTGAATGCTTTGAATACGTCTATTTATAATAATATGGCAAATACGGGTAAATTTCCCGAGACGACAACGGATTTTTGTAAAGCGTTGCTTGAATATATGAACACTCCCGGAAACCTTGTGCCTTCGGTAGTTTGCGCTGAGGCAAGCACTTTGGGCAACAATCCGGCTTCATTTGATGCATCAAAAGGAATAAAACTGACAAACGGTGCTATAATGTGGATTGGCGGTAATGAAGAAAATAAATATTTTACTTATACCTATAATGATAATAATGTTTATTATTACCTTGTTTACGTTGATTTAAACGGCTCGGCAGCTCCTAATTCACCTGCTGTTCACCAAAACACACTTGCAGATGTTGTTGCATTTGCGGTTACGGATAAGTTTACGGTAGTACCGCTTGGAGTGCCTGAATATGACACTCGATATTTGCAGGCGCATGTTGTACTTCCTGCAGAAAATGAAGATGAAGAAGATATCGTTACCGATCCTATGCCTTACGTAGAGGCTAAAAGACGGGCATTCGGTTTTGGTTTGACTGACGGAACCGCAATTTTATCGGTTAGTGAACCTATGACGCTTGACCTTCAAAGTCAGCTCCCTGAAACAAGTCCTTTTAGAATTGACTATTCCGATACAAAAGTTACATCATTGCTGGAAGGTATTTCACTTGAAGGCGGTTGTGATATAAGCGGCTCGGATTATGCAACTTGGAACGATCCGATTTGCCATATAAAAATATATGATTATCACTAAATCAGCTCTCCCCCTTGCAGATATTACTGTCAAAATAAAATTTTAGCGGGTAAAACCCTCACCCTTGCGGAGAATATTTCTGTCATGCCGAATTTGACAAAGCGAACCGCTTTTCGTCATTCTGAACTTATTTCAGAATCAATGTTTTTAATCAAACTGACAGATTCCGAATCGAGTTCGGAATGACAAAGTTAATTTGTTGAGTTTCACCCTACCTGCTTCGGTTGTGCGTCATTCTGAGTCCCGCTCCCGCCATAGGCGGGGCGGGCGAAGACATAACTTTTTACTATTTACCATTTAATAAGCAATGCGCCGTCAACACCGTCCTTTGCAGGAATTACGGCAAAATCAGAATGACAAGCGTTTCTGAGCTTATAACCGCCGCTCGGCTTGTTCAAATAAGGGCTGTTTGTATCAGGAGCAAGATATTTTCCGTTTGAAGGATATATACTTGTTGTAGGTCTGATAGCACCTTCAAACCAAACAATAAACTGTCCTGCCCAGCAGTTGTGAGTGACGCCTCCGCCATCACCGCCCTTTCCGAATTCTCTGAATCTGGTTGTCAAGTCATCGGAAACTTGCGGAAGTATAAACTTGAAAAGATTTGTAATAAGTTTCTTTTCTGATGCAACAGAACTTTTCATTACTCCTGTCGACTTGTGGTATTTATATTTTCCTCCATTGTAAGCATCACACATATTTGGATTTGCATTCAATGCTTGCTGCAACTTTTGATGGTTTGCATAATTCGGATCCGAAGGATTGCTTGCTTGGGCATAGACTGATTTGTTAAAACAAAGATCTTCCGCATTGTAAGCATCCTCATCATACCCGGGCATAACTTCCGATATACCTATAATACCGCCCTTACCGCCTTTGCCGCCGGCTGCATATATAAGTTTACCAAATGTTGTTGCAGAACCGTTCATTCCTGCAGAACCGGAATCTTTAACCGCGGCAGAACCGCCTCTGCCAATTCTTATTGTTGAATCGGCATCTTTGAATGAGCGAATAACAAGAGTTTTGTATTCGCCCGGTTCACCTGCATTACCGTACTGGAGATAATTTTCGTCAAACGAATATCTGTATCTGTATTTGCCTGTCGGCTCAACTGATTGACTACCGCTATAATTATAATTATGCTTCAAGCAGTAGCCCGTTTTACCCGATACGGAACACGTTGATGCGGTGGTACCTTCGGAGCAGGAACCGTTTGCAGCCTTTGAACCCGTACCGTTACCGTTATAGTGGTCACCTTCCGGCGTATAATATCCGCCCGTACCGCCTGACGAAGCACTTAAGGCTTTTGCATGCGCTTTTGCAACTCCGTCTTTCAATATTTTTGTGTATGAATATGATGCCGCGGAACAACTTGTAGAATAAGATCCGTCAGCACAGTATGCCGTACCCGAATCTGCCGACGCGGGACTTGTCGGGAAACCCGGTGCCGCACCGCTCGTCGGTGACATACTTTGACCCGACGTTCCTTCATTATAAGCATTTGTAAATTCTTCAAGTTGCAATCCGTAATCGCCTGAGGTACTATCTTGACAGGAAGCTCCGCTGCCTCCCGCACCACCGCTTTCACCCGTTGTATAGTTATAATAATACGGAGTATAAGCTATACAATGTTGTTCAAAACTTTGACATAATGAACTGCTGCCGCTAACATCCGAAGCAGTTGCATTTCTGCACTTAGCACCCGTAGTTTTAATCGGTCCGACGGTTACGGTATGTACGCCGTAATGGTAATCGGTTATATAGCCTTCTTCTTTACAGGTTCTTGAAGAAGTTGTTGTTGTACAATCTTGATATTCTTCAGTTCCGCCTTCGCATTCACCCGTATCATAAGTTTCTGTACCTGATGCACAATAAGCATTAGAATTACTGCCCGCTCTGCAAGAATCCGTACTGCAGCGGGAAGTACTCCAACCGCCTATTACCGAACCGCCGTCAGAACAAGCGTATACCGTACGAGTTCCTTTTTTCGTGCCGCCCTTACATCTTGTCCTCGTTACACAACTTGTACTTGATGTAGGAGTATCATATTTCAAGCAGCCCCTAGATTTAGTTTCATAACTCCCATTCTCTTCATAAGAGTATGAATATGAACCCTCTAACAATTCAGCTATATAATTTCCGTTTTCATCTTTTTCTCTCTCACCCTCGCAGATTGTTCCGCTGACAGAAGCACCATGAGAAGTACATTCATAATCAGACCACGCAATACAATCTCTGTCCTTTGTAACTCTGTTTGCATCTCCGCCTGCACCCGAACCGACACTTCTTGCATAAGCGTAAAGCGTACCTGCATAAGGTGTAAAGTTATCGACATTTTTATATTTTAAATGTTTTTCTTCCGTAATTGCGGTTGTCAAATTAAACGGATCTATTAACTGAACGGGTGTCCAATCCGAGTGGATATTACCGCCGGTATATCCCGAATCACCGCCGCCACCGCCGCCGCCGACAGCCGTAATTTGAAAGTATGTGGCTTTTTGCGGAGGATTGAATACACATTTTGTAACAACTCTATCGGGTATAACGGTTTTTCCCACTCCGTATTTATTGCTGTATCTTACTTCGTGCAATTTACCGTCATTTGCGTAATAACACATATAAGACCCATGTTCTCCGAATTGAGGCATTTTAAAATGCTTTTTGGTAACAATGGGTACCATAGCTGCCGTAATTAAAGATGCAACAAGCATTATTATCATGAGTTCCGCAAGTGAAAATGCGGCTTTTTTTGAGGTATGGAGGTATGGAGGGTTAGAGGTATTGCTGTTATCAAAGCCTACGCACGAAACATTAGCCCCCTCCGGAATTGCTAAGCTCTCTTCGCTCTCTAAGCAATTCTTCCCTCCCCCATGGGACTCTGCCGAACAAAACGATTGATAATCGTTTTGTGAGAGGCTTTTCTTAACGAGAACTT
>CADBNI010000051.1 GCA_902795965.1 uncultured bacterium | reverse complement strand
TTTCAATGCGAAAACGAAGTTTGAGCATTAGAAAAATGGGTGAGGGGTTCAACCCGCCGAAAATTTTATTCTTACCCCTCACCCGAAACACTAAATTCACTCCGTTCATTAAGTGTTTCTACCCTCTCCCTCAAGGGGCGAGGGGGGAGGTTTTACGTCATCCCGTACGTCGGATTGACGAAAAGTTGGTGTTATTTCATTAACAACCGTTATGTCAATCCGACGTTCAGCATGACAAAAAATGGTAATACATCCGCAAATCTTTTATTATTTTCTCAACTCCGTTCCATCAGCGCATCTAAAACTTCCGGCACAAATCATAATAAAATCTACAAAAACCCAAATTGCCGTTACCCAACACAAAACCACCGATAACGTCATCAATAATTGTGCAATAGCCGAACCATGTTTTCCTGTAAAAAATCTGTGTGCCCCAAAACATCCAAAACACAAACATAAAAGCAATGTAACAAGCCAATTTTTCTCAAGCGTTAAACAAAATTGCCGTCCGCAATTCGGGCAAGACAATACATTATCAGGACATAAATGCCCGCAATAAGAACAATACATAATCTTCCGCCTTTCAATAACATATTAACATAAATCAGTAAAATTTTCTAAAAGCAGAAAAAGCCGATAGTCGGACTCGAACCGACGACCTACTCATTACGAATGAGTTGCTCTACCAACTGAGCTATATCGGCATTAAAATTCAGAGAGGAAGGGATTTTCTTACTCACTCGCCATTAACGGGTCTACGGTTGATTGCTGAATAATTTTCAATTATTTCGCAATCAAGCCTTCGCCCTCAGCTCGTTCGCGCTCGAACCGCTACAAGGCTAACGCCTTGTGGTTCTCATCCCACCTTTTTAATATTATTTTGTCAATAAATTCAGAGAGGAAGGGATTCGAACCCTCGGTGGAATTGTTCCCACACAACCTTTCCAAGATTGCACCTTAAACCGCTCGGACACCTCTCTCGGTTATAGGATTATATTAACACAAACAAAATTTTGTGTAAATATTTATTTTTGAACCGTAACTGCAAATGTTACATCCTCCGAACCTAACTTTACAGGCTGCTTCAAATCCCCCTCCTCAGGTTCGGGATAAAGACTATAACCTGCTGCAGGATTAATAGTCAATACATAATCCCCTGCAGATAATTTGCATCCCGATTGCAAAACGTTCAAATCAGAATTATAAACCAACTGACAATCGTTGGCTACGGAAGTTAAAGTTCCGCCTGAGTCTATTGAACCTGAAGAATAATATTTTAAAGTCGTCGAAACACAATTCGACAAATTACTGTTATCACAATCATTCACCACAAGATTTATACTATATTTATCTTCTTTTATAAATCGCAATTTTACCCTCGTATTCATTTTATAACCGTTTATTTTTACATTTTTTGTATTATCTTTCCAATTTGTATAATATCCGCTTGCAGGAGCTGCAGTCAAAGTATATGTATTACCTGCCGTTAAATTAGTAAATGATCCGCCGCTGATACTTACGGAACCGCATTCGGAGGGATTTTCTTCATTATCCGTACAAAACAAAGAAACTGATATTGCATAAGAATTGCCACTGTCAACACTCGGCTCATCCAACGTAACCGTACCGTTAGATCTTATGTAATATTTAAACCTGTCGGGTTTTTTACAAGTAGAACTTGCCAAACAATTCGGTTTTTCCGGGCCGTTTACATCAACCGTTAACGGGGCATAACCGTCTTGGAAATTTGAAACCGGCAAAAACCAGTCAAATCCGTCGTTAGAGGTAAAAGATAGTGAACCCGTAGTTTTGCAATTAACTGTGCGATCAATTTTATATAAATCCATATAATGCGCACATTGATTTTTATCATTACCTTCGTAAATAACAAGCTCACCACCGCCAGGTTTTGGGATTTTAACAGAGCAGGAATCAATTTCTAAAGGCAAACGATTAAAATTATTAGCAAATAATGTACAGAACTTTGTATTTCCGCTGTGAGTTTTTCCGCCAACCGTTGTAACAGCCGAAGTGTTTTTAAAACCTTGAGCAGAATAAACTTGATTTTCAGGGTACATTGAACTGTTTGTAAACATCTGCGAAACAGTTTGCTCAATCATATACGTAGCTTTTTTATGGTTTTCTTCAATTTTATCAGGCAATGCGTGCCTCATAACAGGTATCATAATCGCTGCAAGCACCCCTAAAATTCCAAGAGTAATCAGAACTTCCGATAAAGTAAATCCGTATTTTTTCATCCAACTTTCCTCAAATACATTATAACTCATTTTAATCCGAATTTCAATCCGTTATTTTATCTCTATAATTTATAAAATGTTCCATTATTTCAGCAACAAAAATTGATTCTTGCTTTGTAAACAGGCAAGAATTTTTATGAGTATTTATCGCGCATAAAAATTCCGAAAGCTCATATCTCAAACCATCACCCTCAAATTTTTTATAAAATTTTTGAACATCTGACACATTTTCATGCCTGATTTCAAAATATTCGGTTTTCCACCATGGTGCAGGCACATATATATAACCCAGAGTTCCCGCAATAACCATATCACCTTCTTTTTTTACTCCGATACCAACGGTTGCGGTTGCCATGGAATTTTTATACTCAATGTTTATTTTTGTGTAATAGTCAACATGAGTTTCACTATCCGTAAAGCATGCAAACCGTAAGTTTTTATAATCAGTGCCAAATAACTTAACTATCGGACATAACGGATATGTTCCGAGTTCGGTGCAACAGCCTCCACCTGCACTTTTGTCATATTCTCTCAAATTTTTATCAAGCACCAACTTTGTAAAAGTTGCACTAATATCCTTTATTTCCCCGATAATACCACTTTTTGCAACATTTATAAGTTCGCTAAATCCGGGGGCATAAGCGGTTTTTATTGCTTCTTGTAATATAACGGAATTATATTCCGCTAAATCATATAATTCTTCAGCTTCATTTTTGGTTAAAACCATTGGTTTTTCACACAAAACATGTTTCTTTGCTAAAATAGCCTTTTTAGCAAAATCATAATGCGTTTTATGCGGAGTTGCGACATAAACAGCATCAACCGAGTCCAAAAATTTTTCATAATTTGTGTAATAGTTTATCAGTCCGTAATCATTACAAAAACTTTTTATGTGTTCTTCATTGCGACCGAAAATACTCTGTAGCAAAACTCCATCAACATATTTTGCCTCAGACGCAAAACGTTTTGCAATTCTTCCGTTTCCGACAATACCTAATTTAAGGATATTTGCCATAATTAAATGTCCTTATTTTCGGTAATTTTGCGTGCTAAGAACAAATCATTCACCGTATCCAACTCCGTCCAAGCATACTCTTTTATATCAAGATATCTGACAATCATTTTATTATTTAGGATTTTTTGAACAACTGCATTTTCGTACCACTCGTTATAAAATCCGTCATTTACCATATTCAAAATTTCATCTTTCAAAATTGCAGTATCACATTCATTCAATTTTGTAACCCCGCAATATTCACCAAAATATTCTTTAAGTTCTTTGCTCATTATAACTACTTTGTCACCCAAAACCTGAACATTGTAATCACCGTCCTGCTTAATTGAACTGTCAAGACAAACAAAAGACATATCGTTCTTATTTATAATAGCCTGCCAAAGTTCTTCTTCAAACACAACATCAGCATTAATTATCGTAACCGGTCCCACAAGTAAATCTTTGGCAAACCAAAGTGATGCGATACTGTTAGTAACCGAATAAAAAGGATTCTCAATAAATTCACAACCTTTTATTTTTTCTCTTATAAAGTCCTGATTAAAGCCGACAACAGTGTATATCTGAGCATTACTATCCAATTTGTTAATGCAATCAATAGTATATTGAAGCACAAACTTGTCATTTCCGAGTTTGAGCATTGATTTCGGATAATTTCTTGTGTAAGGGTGCAATCTTGTACCCATGCCTGCTGCTAAAATAATATACTTCATTTCTTTTCCTCCCATAACAGTAATCCGTAACGTGATAATTCATTTTCAATAGGGAATTTTACCTTAAATCCTAATTTTTCTACGGTTTTTATAACATTTATACCTGCACCTTCCATAGAAATTCTTGCCAACAACGGGTTGTTGCACCTTTCAGGATTACAGCCGTTTTTACATAATTTGCAAGAACCGCCGATAAACGAAAGGACAACTACCATATTGTTATCATACAACAATTTTTCCAATTTTAAAAGCATACCATGAAGTTTGTTTGTGGTACGGCTTCTTACAATTTCAAAATTATCTTCGTTTATTTCTTCGCTATAACAAAGAATTAATCCGTTTGTATATTCCTCTTTGATTATTTTTTTATAATCGACTTTAGGAATTTTTGGCGGACAAGTCCATTTTTTATTGTAATTATTGCAATAAAAACACTTTAATTTAATTCTTTCTTCAAAAACGATATCTTTCGTTTTTACTTCTTTGATTTTGAAGTTTCCGTTTTTATTTATAAAATCATATATTTCTTGCTTTATTGCCATTGCCTTCCTTTTACAATATTTTAATTTATATTGTAATCAATTCCTTTCTCTTTTAAATATTTATCCAAAAGAACATTATATTTGTTTAGCATGTCAATGTACGATTGCTTTGAGCAAGATATTGCACCATTATGTATGCGACTTGCTTCAAAATCAGGGAATTTATTTACATCACCGTAGTAACCTTTTTTCAAACATTCGTTTAAATGCTCATAAATTTTGTTCGGTGCAAGAAACTCAAAACCTTCATACATTACTTTTCTTAAAGGATATACATTCTCAACCAAATGCAAAGACGGTTCTTTATTTACCGTTGAAGAATCAAGTCCTCTGAATATCCATTTTCCTTTATCATGCTGTTTTGTTATACCGGAAGATTTGTACAAATCCATCATTGCATCAAATGTATCATCAATATTAATCTTACCGTTTTTCAAATCATTAACGGGGAATTTTTCATAGAAATCATCTCTTGCTTTTCGTATATCGGAATACAAATCTTCATAGGATATCGTTTCATTGTCCGAATAATCATTTGGAAAAATATCTACTAATTGAAATTTGTCCAATTTTAGTTTCATGAAGTACGCGGACTTTCCTTCACCAAAAGTAAGCCTAAAATCCGTATCATCTAATTCTTTTAACAATATCTCTTTCGCTTTTATATAATTTTGTCTGTCCATAGATATATCAACATCATCATCCCAAGGGATCAACCCCTGATGCCTGTATGCTCCGATTAAGGTACCGTAATCAAGCCAGTATTCGATATTGTATTCATTCAGTATTGAAACTAAGTAAACCAAACCTTTAGCTCTCACTACTTGTAACAATCTCATAGGTCCTTGAGCTTTCGGATATTTTGTAATGTCGCCTCCGCACTCTGCAAGTATTTTTAAATACTGGCAATATGCACTGATTTGATTATTCTTATTTTTTAATTTGTCTATTTCTTGTCTTATCGTTTCTATCTCTTTGTTGTTATTATTTTTCTTTTTAAAAGACACTTTTACACCTAACAAAGTAATAACTTTATGAACTTTTCCATTCTTCTTTTTACAATTTTTTATCGAAAAGATTTTTTGTAAACAATTTTTTGTCATAAATTTCTCCTTTAAATTATAGTTTCACTTAACAATAGCATAGGCTAAGAGGAGCTACCTCTCCTGCAAAACTTTCGCTACATCAGCATTTTGTCTGTTTTTAAAATAGTTCATACAAGGTTCTTCGACAAAATGATACATGACGACACCTAATCCAAGCATTACAAGCATTGTAACACAAAAATTCAAATACGGGTGCAAAAAGACAATATCTTTATGATATTTCCACACCGAACCCGCTGCCGTATAAAGAACTATTGCATGAACCATATAAATCGAATATGTATATTTTGCAAAAAATACGCTTATATCACCAAGTTTTGTATCGTTAAGAACTTGCGAAATATAACCCTTTTTTGCAACAAATAACATAATTGTTATAGCAAATATTACTATGAAAATCATATCATTTTTGTAAACAACTTTATGGAACATTAGATTAAAAATAATAAAGAAAAGGCAAGCTAATTCCGCGACGGTACACAACAGTTTTTGATAAATATTTAAAGATATCTGACTTATGCGTTCTCCATTTTCACGCCACCAATTACCTATAAAATACCCCAAACCAATTCCCGCAAAAGCTCGTAACAATTTTGAAGTGACAATATAGTATATCGTTGGACAACCGTTATTTATTTTACCTCCGTTTACTTGAATAACGAGAGCATAAGTAACAAATGTAATGACGAATATAATAAGATTTACAAATTTTTTATTAAAGTTCTTTAAAAGATAGTAATATGTCAATAAGCACCATAACATTCCCGAAACATACCAGTAAGGTCTGACCTGTACTCCGGGCATATTTTTGTCAAACGGAGTGGCTAAAGCACCGCATAATACTAAGAAATTACTGTATAAATCGAATTTTAAAATTCCGAATAATGAAATTATCCCCGATAGAATAATACATCCGATTAATACAGGATATAATCTTATAATTTTCTTTTTAAGAAATTCCCACAAACTTGCAGCAGTATTTAACTTAAAAGCAAAAAAGAAACCCGAAAGAATAAAAAACAGTTCTACAGCTTTTTGTCCGTCTCTTGTAAAATGCATTATATTGTTATAAAAATGTACGCTGCGAAAAACTCCCAAAAAATCAGTTTTAAATAAATGCAGCAAAACAATCGCCAAACATCCTATTACTCTCAAAAATTCCAAATTTTTTATTTTGCCCACTTTTTCTCCTTTTGAGTATTATTTTCATGTAACATGATGTGCCTTTGGAAAGGTATTTTATCTGGTAAATTTTTATAAAAAGAATAAGCATGTTTTAAATATGCATCGGTAATATTCGGAGCCCAAAATTCCGTATCCTCAAATTGCATTTTTTGTAAAGGAAATATATCGGATTTTGTTAAGATGTTTTTCATTAAAATTTTGTCAAAACCGCAACTGCCGATACCGGGTGCTATTAAATTACTTTCCTTCACTATATCCTTGTTCTTTGCTATCTCTTTATTATAATATACGAATTTATCTTTAAAATAAACCATATCCGAATAACATTTTTTTGCATCACGCATATATTTTTGCAACGTAACGAAATTATGTTCTTCGTTATAATAATCCATAACAAAAAAATCAACGAATAACAACCGTTCTCCATCAAATCTTAAAACTTTTAACGTATCAAAATTTTCCAATACAACGGTTTTACCGTCATAGTACTTTTTATACTCATTAATAGTATTCGTAAACTGTTTTACAATCCAATTTGAAGTATCAATATGTTCATATTTGGCGAACAAATATTTTTTCAATTCTTCGTATTCGGGTCTTAACAATGAGAAGTCCAAATCATCATCCCAAGGAATAAATCCGCCGTGACGTACGGCTCCCAAAAGAGTACCGTATGCCATAAAAGGTTTTATGCCTGCGTTAGCTTCTATGTCATTTATAATTTCTTTTGCAAATCCTAATTCATTCAGTTGAATTTCTCGTAACAGCCCGTCGGCAGGCTTAATATCCGAAGGATTTACCGTATGAACAGCCTTTGTATATTCTTTTTTGTCATTATTATACTCACTGACCGAAACTATACCGCGTTTTTTGCGAAACGAACTTATTAAATCATCAACCGAAAAGGCAATGTACGGTTTTAAATATTCCAAAATGTCCGCAAGTTCCGCATATTTTGAACATAAAGCAAATTTAAACGTTATACCGAAAATTCTTATTGTCACAAAATTATTTTCAATCGCAAATTTGAAAAAACATTCCAAAAAAGATAAAAAATTGAATTGAATATTGCATTTTATATAAGAATATTTAAACTTAAACTTTATCCCCAAAAATGTAAAAACTTGGGTCTTATTGTTATAATTAATCGAAAATATTTTATTTAATATTGTATTAAGCATTAAAAATATCCTCTATCAAATCGACAACTCTTTTTGATGCTTGTCCGTCTTCCATGCAACCTTTATCTTTTAAGAAATTATCAACATCATTTTTGTATTTTTCAATGTCAAAGTTTTTAATATTTTCAACCAATTCTTCGTTATTGCACGCAACCGGAAAAGGAGTACTTTCTAAAGGATAATAAAACCCTCTTTCGTTATTATAGCTTTCAATATCAGTTGCAAATATAAATGCAGGCTTTTTAGACAGCATAAAATCAAATATACACGAAGAATAATCGGTAAATACAACATCAGCCGCATAAAGCAATTCTTGAATATCGGGATATAATGAACCGTCGATAATACTTTCTGGCAAAAGCAATGATGAATATTTTGCTACACGCGGATGTAAACGTGTTATAAATACAAAATCACTTCCAAATTTATTATTTAATTCCGATATTACTTTTAAGTAATCGAGAGTATAATATTCCAACCCTTCATCTTCCCTGAAAGAAGGAACATAAAGCGCAATTTTTTTATTTCTGTCTATATTGAAACATTCATATACTTTTTCTTTTATATTTTCATTACAGGTAAAGAAAACGTCATTTCTCGGGTGTCCGAGTTCAAGAATATTTTTTACATTCCAAAAACTTTCTTGGTATACAGCAGTTTCAAACTTACTGTTAGAAATCCAATAATCAGTCATTTCAGAATTTTTTTGAGCACATTCAACCCAAAAAGGATCTTGAGTAAGGCAATCAACAACTTTCTCTATTTTTTTTATTCCGAGAGAACCATGCCAAGTTTGTATATATTTTTGGCCGTCTTTTTTTTCTAATCCGCGTTTTATAAAAAATATTTTGTGATAATTATCTACCCAAATTTTTGCCGTAGCCAGTTCAAATAAAGCATTCTTTGAAGAATAATCAACAACCCGCACATTTGACGGAAAATTATCAGTCGGAACAGTTTTTTTTACAAGCCAAACAATGTCAACGGGCAGTTTTCTTTTTAATATTTCTTCTGTTAAATATTTCGAGTTGCAACCAAAATTGTTACCCATATAGTTATTAAAGACAATTTTATTTTTTTTAACGGGAAGATTGGCATATTTTTTATACAAATTTTTTCTGTTCAATTCCAATTTAAAATGCAACCCTAAAATTCTGACATGTTTTTTGTTTTCATAATTCAAAATTGAAAATATTCGCTGCAAAAATGTAATTTTTCTACGCTTAGAATTTGCGTAAACAATATTGGAATTACCATAAGATTTCTGCATATAAAAACTTGTTACGAGTCTGTTATACGCTTCATTCAGCGATACATCAGCATTCCAGCCCAGAGATTTAATTTTTGAGGTGTCCAGATTCCAATAAGTTTCTTTATAGTACATATTCGGATTTGTAAGTTCAATTTTAAGATTTGTATTCGGATATTTATCACAAAGCATTTGCGCCATATCTTTAATTCTTATTGAGGCATTTTCGTTTGCAAGGTTGTAAACCTCTCCGTTATTTCCTTTTGACAAAAGAGTAAAAATACCCGTTGCAATATCCGTAATATAGCAATAACTCCTAATTGTCTGTGCCGTAGTATTCAAAACAATATCCCGTTTTTCGACCACGCTTCTTGCAAATTGCGCATACACTCTGCCGTCGTTATAATCAACATTCGCACCGATTACCTGTGCAAGACGGGCAACCTTTACGGGAACATTATATTCATTTGCGTAAGAAAAACACAATGTTTCTGCCGCTCTTTTTCCCATTGGATAAGAACTGCGAGGATTTTGAACATCAATATTACCCAAATCCGTTTCTTTTAAAACTTTTTTATCGTCGTCAATATCTCCATAAACTTCCATTGACGACAAAAAGACCATACTTTCTATGTTATGTTCTTTTGCAAGTTTCAAAATATTTTCAGTGCCTTTAGTTGCGGTGTTAAAAACCTCAACGGGATTTTCAACAAACGATTTTGAACTCGTTGCGCAAGCGGTATGAATTATATAATCAATTTTACCTTTATAGGAAACAGGATTGTTTATATCAACAACATGCAGTTTAAAACGCGGATCTAAAAGTATATCCTTATAAAAAGTTTCCGCAAGAGCTTTATTTCTGGCTGATGCAACTATATTAATATTAATTTCTTCATATTTTTGAACGTGACGCAAAACTCTTATCAAAAAACTGCCGATTGTGCCGGTCGCTCCCGTAATATAAAATGTTTTTCCGTCAAATTGTCTCCAGTCGATATTTTTATATTCATAAACAGACACAATATCGTTATGCGTAACCTTATTTTTTACAATATTTTCCACTATTCCACTCCCTCAACGGAAAACGCTTCCATATCTTCTTTAAATCTGATTAAAGCCCTCAATATATACAAATCTTCGATTGTTGTAATTTTTATATTACCTCTGTTTCCTTCTATCATATATGTCGGAATATTCAATGTTTTAAATAACGTACAAGAATCAACAATATCCGTATAAGAAGGATTTATTTCACGCATTTTGTGATGCGCATTGATTATATCGCCTAATCTGAACGTTTGCGGAGCCTGCGCCGCATAAGTATTTTTCCTGTAGGGAACATGTTTTGGAGAAGTTCCGTCCTCACTGATTAAAATAGTTTCGTGGCAAGATGTACAGGTAATTGCGTTGCCGTTTTTCTTTGCACATTCAATATTTCTTGAAATAACTTCGGAGGTAATATTCGGACGAACTCCGTCATGAATTAACACAAGAGAATCTTCAGGATTTTCTCTTTGAGCAAGTTGTAAAGCATTATAGATTGAATCCTGTCCCGTTGCTCCGCCTTTTACGATACCTGCAGTTTTGGTTATATAATAATGTTTAACCAATTCTTGCATATAGTCGTAATAATCGGGGTGAATTGAAATATAAATTTTGTCGATTTCTTCGTGCGATTGAAAAAGCTCCAACGTATGAATAATAATAGGTTTATTATAAATTTTCAAAAACTGCTTTGGTACGGATTTTGTATCTTGAGCAAGCCTGTGTCCTACTCCTCCCGCAAAAATTACAGCAATATTAACGCTCATCACTCACCTCTTATAAAAAATATATTATAATAAGATTAGCATGAATAATGATAATATAATTTGTTTGTAAATTTTTGTTATCAAAATTATTTCAAATTCTTGGAATAATCCGTATATTCTTTTATAAAATCAATAATTTCAAGCGCAAGTTCTTTTCTAATATCATCAGGCGCATTTTTCAAATATTCCATGGCATGAGAGACTTTAATGTTTTTATCGTACCAACGGCGCAGAATATAATTGAACTGATCATCAAGCGACATCTCAATATTAAAATCAATATCTTTCAGTCTGTCGATTATAAAATCAGCACAACGAATCTGAATATATTCTTCTGCCCGTTCAAGTTTTGCAACGGCTCTGCTGACCGTAGGATCAATATCATACCAACGTTTTTTCATAAAACAATAATACAAATTTTTGTGAATATTGTCAAGATTTTTGAAATTAAGAAAAATATGTTGTATAATCCTGTTATGAAAAAATTTATTGCAATATTTTTATCAGTAATAATGTTTTCTCTTAACGCTTCTTTCGGGGCGGAAGTTCTCCACGGACACGCGCAAAAAGACGATATTTACGAACAAAAACTCCGCGAAGAACTGTTTACGGGTAAAATTGAAAATCTTGAAAGAAAAGATATTATAAACATGACCGTATCACAGGTTCTTGACAGCAACATCAATGTAGAAGGCGATGAATTTTTTGCCGAAGTAACTGACGAAGTTGTCGGTGATAAAGGGGTAATTATCCCGAAAGGCACAATAGCTCACGGAAGAATTTCCGAAAGCGGGGAAGCAAAACGTCTTGGAAGAAAAGCATGGATTGAAATGGATTTTGACTATCTGATTACACCTGACGGACGTGAAATACCCATTGAAGGGAAAATGACAACAAAACTTCACCCCGTTGCGGAAACATCAAAAATTATCGCACAAGACGTGGGCTATACGGTAGCAGGCGGTGCAATAGGAGGTTTTCTCGCTCTAAACTGGCTCGGAATTGAATCTGCCGTTTTATCACAAGGTTACACAGTTGCGGGCGGTGCGGCAATAGGAGGTGCAATAGGACTTGGAATGGCACTTTACAGAAAAGGAAGTGATGTTTTAATTTCTCCCGGTGACAGAATTAAGGTAAAAATTAATACTACCGTTCCTTTGCCTGTATACAAAGAGACTGCATTAAAACAACACGAAATGTTTTACCCCGGACTTGACATAAAAATAAGCGATATCAGAAACGAAAAAGACCCGTTCGGACAGGTAAATACCATCACTTTAACAATTATGATATCAAATATGTCGGACAAAACTTTTTCCGGTCTTGATATGGCACTTGTAAACGACTACAATTCGGTATTTCGACCGTCCGTTTTCGGTGATACAAAAATAATGTTCAGACAAATACACCCGGGAGATAAATTTGCAGGGAGAGTATCATTTGCGGTAGATAATATTGACAGAAGTTTTTGGCTTACACTTTATGACAGACGAAAGGGTTCAACTTTAACAAAAATTTCTATTGACAATGCTTACAGGCATATTTCAGACAAATCAAAAAAACATAACGCAAAAGTCAAAAAACCCAAAAAGAATTTTACAAAAGAAAAAGATTTGTTTGACGAAGAATAATTGTAACGTTTTGTAAGTTTGGAACTTGAAAAATTTTCGTTATGTGTTACAATGTTAGTAGTAGAAAGTAGAGGAAAAATGTATGGTGTGCGGCAGTTTGGAAATTGATATTTTAAATTCATTTTGGAAATTGGCTTCAGAAAATGAAGACCGTGATGTTTCCATACAAGATGTTGTTGACGACATGTCCGCAAACGGAATTCAACGCGCATATACAACGATAAAAACCGTTATGGACAGATTGACGGTTAAATCAATCCTTGTTCGCTACAAATCGGGTAAAAAGTTCTTTTACAAAGCTGCAATGAGCAAAGAAGAAATGGCTTTGGAAGCAGTTAAAACCACTGCCGAAAATTTCTTTGACGGCAATTATTCCGATATGATTAAATTTATAGAAAAGAAAACACAGATTTTGACGGTATGAATCAGGAAAGACTGTTGGTTGCCGAGCTTATCAGGCAGGTTTTAATTTCTCGGTTGTGTGTAAGGGAAGCTGTTTTGAAATTTCCGCGTGATACGGAGGATAAAAGTATTCACGCAGCTTATCATGCTCTTGTTCACTATGAAGCAGATGAGGATTTGCGCGCACGTGACGAAGTATACAGAGATGAACAGGACGATTATCTTGAATATATCGCACATATTTTGGAAAGCGGAGAAGACTTACCCGACAATATTATAAAAAACTACGAAAAATATTACGAAACGGCAAATATTCCCCATCAAAATAACACAAAAGGTTTTCTACACAGTTTTTTCAGATATTTGAATATTAAATGATTTTTGATATAATTATTTTATGGCAAAGGTTAAATCAAAATGGGTTTGTACGGAATGCGGATATGAAACCGCGGGTTATTTGGGCAAATGTCCCGAGTGCGGTGCGTGGGGCAGTTTGGTTGAAGAAACTCAGTTTGAAGTTAAACAGACACTTCCGCAAAGCGAATTTATTAACACACAAAAACCCGAACTTTTAAAAGATATTCATATCGGAAAAGAAGTCCGTGTTTCCACAAACATTTCCGAGTTTGACAGGATACTGGGAGGCGGATTGGTACAAGGTTCACTTGTTTTGATAGCAGGAGATCCGGGAATCGGAAAATCCACAATACTTTTGCAGACAAGCGGAGAACTTTGCAACAGCGGGAAAAAAGTTCTTTATATTTCAGCCGAAGAAAGTGCAAATCAGCTTAAACTCAGAGCAGAACGTCTGAATATAAATTCCGACAATCTGTATGTTTATCCTCAAACCTTACTTGAAAACATAAAAACTCAGATTGATGAAGTTATGCCCGATATTGTTGTGGTAGACAGTATTCAGGCGATATATTCCCAAAATGTTTCAAGCACTGCCGGAAGTGTTTCTCAAATCAGAGAATGCTGTAATATTCTTATGCACATTGCAAAATCAAAAAATATTACGGTGCTTGTAATAGGTCACGTCACAAAAGACGGTAATATCGCAGGGCCTAAGGTTTTGGAACACATGGTTGATACCGTCATTTATTTTGAAGGTGATAAATACAAATCTTACAGAATGCTTCGTTCTATGAAAAACCGTTTCGGAAACACGTCAGAAGTCGGAATTTTTGAAATGCACTCTGACGGATTAAAGGAAGTAAAAAATCCGAATGAATTATTTTTGAACGAGCGTTCACAGGTATGTGTTCCGGGCAGCGCAATTATTGTAACAAATGAGGGAACTCGTCCGTTGCTTGTAGAAATTCAGGCACTTGTCGGCACGACACCTTATGCAACACCGCGCAGAGTTACAAACGGAGTTGACACAAGCAGGGTTTTGCAAATTCTTGCGGTACTTGAAAAAAGAGTAGGATTAAACCTTTCAAAACAAGATGTATATGTAAATGTTACGGGCGGGATTGATGTATCCGAGCCTTCTGCGGATTTGGGGATTGCACTTGCGGTTGCGACCTGCGCACGTGATGTTGTTGTCGATCCTCAAACGGTAATTATAGGAGAAATCGGTTTGTCGGGAGAAATCCACCCCGTAAGCAATATAGAAAAACGTTTAAACGAAGCGGTTACATCAGGATTTAAAAAAGCAATAATACCGTACGCAAACAAAATTGACTACGACAAAATCGAAATAGTTCCCGTAAAACGGCTTATGGACGCAATCAGTGCCTGCGTATCAAAGGGATAAAAAAACGACCCCGAAAGGTCGCTTTTTTATGCTGTTATTTCACGTTCCTTAGCTGTCGGAAGTTGAATAAGCTCCGCATTCTTTCTGTTTTTTACCATATCAGCGGTTACAACAAACTTGGTAACATCAGCCTTTGAGGGAACATCATACATAATATCAAGCATTATTTCTTCAACAATGGAACGCAATGCCCTTGCACCCGTCTTTCTCTTAATCGCTTCCTGAGCAATCAAATCAACTGCCTCGGGTTCAAATTCCAACTCAACATTATCCATTTTCAAAAGTTCTTTATACTGTTTCAAAATGGCATCTTTCGGCTCAGTCAAAATCATCTTTAATGTTTTTTCATTCAACTGATCCAAAACCGCATAAACAGGAACACGACCGATAAATTCGGGTATCAAACCAAACTTCAACAAATCTTCAGGCTGAAGTTTTTTCAAAAGTTTCAGCGCATTCGCCTCTTTTTCAGCCTGCGAAACGGGATTATGCCCAAAACCTACGGAATTTCCAACACCTGCTCTTGCATCAACGATTTTTTCCAAACCTACAAACGCACCGCCGACAATGAACAATACGTTTTTAGTATCAATCTCAATAAATTCCTGATGCGGGTGTTTTCTCCCGCCTTGAGGAGGAACATGAGCAACAGTTCCCTCTATCATCTTCAAAAGTGCCTGCTGAACACCTTCACCCGAAACATCTCTTGTTATGGAAGTATTTTCGGATTTTCTTGAAATTTTATCAATTTCATCAATATAAATTATACCGCGTTCGGCTTTTGCAGGATCAAATCCCGCATTTTGGTACAATCTTAACAGAATATTTTCAACATCATCACCGACATAACCCGCCTCCGTCAACGTCGTAGCATCAGCAACCGCAAACGGTACATCAAGCATCTTTGCCAAAGTCTGTGCGAGCAATGTTTTACCTGAACCTGTCGGACCGACAAGAAGAATATTTGATTTTTGAATTTCAACACCTTCTTTGCCACTCTGAGCATTGTGTCTTAACCTTTTATAATGGTTATAAACCGCCACGGAAAGGACTTTCTTTGCATCGTCCTGACCGACAATATACTGATCCAAATACGCTTTTATTTCATGCGGTTTCGGAATCGGTTTTTCTTCTTTATTACTACTGTTTTCACCGCCTTCTTTATCCTTATTCTCGAAAAATTCTTCATCAAGAATTTGGTTACAAAGGTCTACGCATTCATCACAGATATAAACCTCAGGACCCGCAATAAGTTTTTTTACCTGATCCTGCGATTTTCCGCAAAATGAACATTTTAAACGACTATCGTCATGTTTGGGCATTTGTATTTCCTTTTTACTTAATAATATCTCTTGATACGACTTTATCAATCATACCGTATTCCAACGCTTCCTGCGGAGTCATAATATAATCACGATCCGTATCTTTTTCGATTTTCTTAATCGACTGACCCGTATTGGAAGCCAAAATTTCGTTCAAAGATTTTTTAATTCTTATAATTTCTGCAGCTTGAATTTCAATATCGGTTGCCTGACCTTGCGCACCGCCCAAAGGTTGGTGAATAAGAACTCTGGAATGAGGCAAAGCCATTCTCTTACCCTTCGTACCCGAAGAAAGCAAAAATGCGCCCATAGAAGCAGCCTGTCCCAAGCAAATCGTCGAAACATCAGCTCTGATATGCTGCATAGTATCATAAATTGCAAAGCCTGCCGTTACAGAACCTCCCGGACTGTTAATATAAAGCATAATATCTTTTTCAGGATTTTCACTATCCAAAAGCAAAAGTTGCGCAACAACCAAATTTGCGACCATATCGTCAATGGGAGTTCCCAAAAATATAATTCTCTCTCTCAACAATCTTGAAAAAATATCAAAAGAACGTTCACCTCTGCTCGACTGTTCAATTACTACGGGTACAAAACTCATTTTTCTGTCCTTTCCGCTGACCTTGGTCAGACTTTAATTATTTTTGTAAGAAACCTTCGGTTTCCTTTTCATCCTTTCCGCCAATTTTCGTTGGCTTTTATCTGTCTTTGTAAGAAACCTTCGGTTTCC
>CADBNI010000050.1 GCA_902795965.1 uncultured bacterium | reverse complement strand
TGTTTTTCCGTAAGTGTATGTATTGTTATCCCAACTCGTATTCGGTATTTCCCAGGTTTCCAAAAGTCCGTTTTCGGTTTCGGACATTCTTATAGCTTGATAAAGTATACTGTACGTTTCTTTGAGGCGGTTAACCGTTTCATGCTTTTGGTAGTTTTTTATCAATGTCGGCAAGGTCAAAGCCGCAACGACACCGATAATGCCGAGGGTGATAAGGATTTCGGCAAGAGTAAAAGCAATTTTGTTTTTCAGATTAAATTTCATATTTATTCCTTTCTTTTTAGTGCGGTATACATCACAGTATAATTCATATTATACACATATAATCGAAATATGCAAGAGGATGACAAATACAAAAATAAAGTTTCAAAAAATATAAGAAAATTAAGAAAACAAAACAAATATTCACAAGAGTATCTTGCAGAATTGATTGACCGTACAAGAGAGCATGTAAATCGACTTGAAACAGGAAAAGAAACAATCGGTTTCCCGACATTTATCCGACTTGCTCAAATTTTTAAAGTTTCACTTGACGAGTTGGCGGGATTTGAAAAAGAATAGAATTTTGTGATAATATATTTACAAAATGGGTAAGGCAAAAAAAAGAATTATTTACAAAGGGAAAAATCAACAGTTTGAAAACCTTACACGTATTCAAGCCGTTGAAAAAGCCGTTGAATACTTGAAAAACGGCGACAAAGAAGCATATTCCATAATTACGCTTTTCGGGCTTACTGCCGAAGAAATGCTCGAAGCCGGGGTTAGTTATGAATTGGTTAAAGGTATGGGGAATATTTTTTAGTGAGAATTTGGTTTTGGTTAAAAAATTCACGTTTGTTTTCGCTTCCTATGACGATTTTGTCATGGCTTGTAATATTTGTGTATTCAATAAACGGCAACATAACAAACGGGATTGCCGCATTATTCGGAATTGCCTGCATTCATCTTGCGACAAACCTTTTTGACGACTATGTCGATTACAAAACTCTCACTGATGATTGTCAACAGTGCAAATGTGCTTATATAAAAGAAGGAAAAGCCACAATTAATGATGTTTTACGTGTCGTAATAATTTATTTTGCAATCGGTTCTGTTATCGGATTGTTTTTGTTTTTGCGGTGCGGATTTCCCGTAATTTGGCTTGCTTTAATCGGGGCTTTTATCGCACTTTCTTATGCAAAACTTTCCGAACGCGGATTGAGTGAAGTCGCTGTCGGAACGGCTTTCGGGCCGTTATTTTTTGAAGGCGTACATTTTGTTATGAAAGGGTATTTTTCTTTTTCGGTCTTTATATTGTCGATTGCAGTTGTGATGTTTACGATAGGTTTGATGTATACGCACACCGTACTTGATTATGAAGGGGACAAAGCCTCAGGCAAAAAGACGCTTGTTTGCAGATTGGCTTCAAAAGAACAAGCAATAAACGGAGTGTATGTTGTATACGGTTTGGGATTTTTGTTTACGGCAATATTTGCGTATTTAACAAAAAATTATCTGATGTTTTCGACATTTATACTTATTCCGCTGATTATAGATTTGCATAAGAACTTAAAAACATTTGAGTGCGGAGGAGAAGTAAAAGAATTTTATTTCCGCCTTTTAAAAGCGCGGAATTTGATGGTATATTATTCGTTGATTACAACAGTGTGCCTGATAATAAAGTCATAATAAAAAAGAGGCATAAAGCCTCTTATGGAGTTTAAAATGTATTTATTATAAGTCCTTAACTTCCTACAAGCCTCATTGCTTCTTGCAGGAGTTCTTTTTGTGAAGATATGATTTTGTTGGTTACTTCCATTTGGAGTTTAGCCATTTGGTAGTAAGAAATATTTGCTTTAAAATCGGCATTTGACATTTCCAACAAGCCTGAACGAATTTCGCCCACACCGATTACGGGCTTACCCGATTCTTCGGTTTCAAGGAATTGTCCTTCTTTAAATTCGTACAACGCTGCCGCGTTATGGAAATTTCTTGTTGTTATGCGATACAATGGTACGGAACGTTTTCCGCCGTCCGCTTTACCGTAAATTGTTCCGTCATTTTTGATTTCGTAATCATCATATTTACCAAGGAATTTTCCGTTATTCGGATCAATCCACAATTTTATATTTGTTGTCGGAATATCAAGCGCACCGCCTTTTGCCGCGGTTTCTTCGTACAAATCCGCAGAAATGGATTTTGTACCCTGCATAATTTCACCTTTGTCGTTCAAGATATAACCTTGAACCGTATTTCCGCTTCTGTCACGGTAAACACCTTCTTTGTCAAAAGTAAATTCTCCCAATCTTGTATAAATACTTTTGCCTTCGGAATTTTTTACAAGGAAAAAGCCTTTACCTTCAAGAAAGAGGTTTTCTTTTGAAGTCCCGGGAGTTGATTTACCCTGATCGATTTTTTTGTCGTAATCGTCAGCGATTGCACCACCCAAAAAGGTTTTAAAATTAACCTGTTGTTCCCTGAAACCCGGTGTGTAGACGTTAGTCATATTGTGTGCGATAACGTCCATCCAGTTTACGGTGGATTTTTGAGTATTCAGTGCCGTAATAAACGAATCATTCATTGTCGTTCTCCTTTTTACGTCTTTGTTGTTTTCCTTCTCTCGAATTACTGTAAGTCAATTCCGAATAGGAAAGATTTTCTTCGTCAAAACGTTGTTTCAACGAATCAATGTTATTTCTCAAATACTGTTCAACGGCTTTATCCCCCGGAATAAAGTTTGCCGAAAGACTTCCGTCTTTATTTACTTTTATAATGACGGAAACATCTTTGTCAAAATCTATCCTGAAAGGTTGGTTTGTTTTCATTGATTCCGCCAATTTTTCCATCAAAACCGAAGATACCTGAACGCTTTGTTGAACTCCGCTTTGTTTGTTAACGGCATCATTAATTTGAGCCGAAATACTTTTCATAGACATATCGGTATTTTGAACAAGATTTGCAAAGAAATTCGCATCATTATCCGACATATTAATTACGTCATAATCAAAGGGTTCGGCAGAATTTACCGTTGCCATCAAATCTTTTGTGTTCAAAAGGTCTTGAATGTTCATCGAAAGAAGATGTTGGCTTTCGTTGTGATATTTAAAATCGGTAAAATCAACTTCGCCTTGATAAATATCTGATGAAATAAATTCTTCGGATTCTTTTTTATCCGTATTTATTTTTTGAGATTGATTATTTTCGGCTTTTTTATCGGAAGTTTTTTCGGTACTTTTTTCATCTTTTGCCTGAGATTTTGAATCTTCGTTTTTGGAAACCGTTTTCATTTCTTCGTCAAAAGATTTTTCGGAAGTTTTGGCAGTACTGTTTGTCGACTTCGCTGGAGTTGAAGCCGTTGATGCTGAAACTGCCGTTGCCGTATTTACATCCATTTTTTAACCTCCGTCTATTTCTTCAAGTTGTTTGAGAATTGCCTTTTCTTCTTCTTCGATTTTGTCTTGAGTTTGTCTGAAATACCTTGTAATACCTAATTCCGAATATGTTTTAAGTTCTTGAGCTTTTTCTTCCGCAATATAGGCTTCTCTGTTTTTTTCTTTGTGTTTTTCAAGGACTTTTACGCCCTGCTCCAATTTTACGAGAATTGCTTTTTCTTCATCAAGTATTCTCTGTTTTTCCGCGCGTATTGCTTCTAATTGGTCTGCTTTCTCCCAAAGATGTATAAGGTATTTGTCGTAAGTATCGTACATCATTGGATCAGCCTGTCGCATGTTCAGTTTGGTTTGTCTTATTTCTTCGTTATTCTTGCGAATATTTTCTTCCGCCTCGTAGACTGCCTGTTGGGCCTTTTGAACAACCATAAGCTGTTCGTCTTTCTTGTGGATTCTGAATTCTAAGACTTTTTGCAACCTGTATCTGAAAGGCATTTTATATCACTCTATCGTATTATGACTTGTTTTTTGAGTGTTATAAACATCTATATGTATGATTTAATGAAAATTTTAAATTAGTCAATAATTGTAACTCCGGTTCCTGTTCCTCTGTTTGTATTTGAATGATAGAAACCATAGTTGTCGGCATAATCATTACTGTCCCCCATGCCTGCGCGTTCCGCCTCAAAATAATCCATATACGCGGGATCAAGTGCGGGAGTCATGCCTGTCGGCATTCCCGTTGCAAATTGATTCATAAAATTTCCGCGCGCCATGTTTTTCCAACCACTGCCCATAGTTCCCGAAAATATCGGTGCGCGGTATTGGTTTGTGTAAGTTTTTTCGGGATTTATGTATGCTTTGTAATTCTTTGACGCATTTTTCAAAAGCTCTATTCTGTCACCATATTCTCCGCTCTGACAAGTTCCGAACATTTTTTGTTCAAGTCTTTCAACCCTGCTTGCGGGCGAATCATATTCAAAAGTTTGATTTAAAATTTTCTTTTCAAGCGCGGTAATTTCGGAAATTTTACTTGCAACCGAAATTTCATTCTTTTGTGCCTCACTTCTGCGAACTCTTGTTCTGTATATAATCGGCTGCTGTTGATTGTAATAATTCGGATAAAATCTCTGCGGGGTATAATATCTTTGACGTCCGTAATCTCCGTAACAACCGTTATAATTATTATAATTGTTGTAATATTCGCCATAGGGGTTGTACGGATTTACGTAAGGATTGCTAAAAAATCCGTTTCCGAAAAATGTCGATAAAAATCCTGCTTGTGCTGATTGTGTTGATAATAAAATAATTAGTGATAAAATAATTTTCTTCATTTGTAAAACCTCATAACCAAAATTAAATCAATAATAATTTTGCCACATTACACACAGGGGGAATATTTTATGCTAAAATCAAACAGGGGTATAATATGAAAAAATTTTTGATAATATGTTTTGTACTTTTGACAGGACTGCAATGTTATGCTGAAAAAACAGTACTTCCATCTCAAACGGGATTAGTAAAAAACATTGAATATATTGATGATAATTCCGACAATCAAACGGTTAAGCAATCTGTTACGGTTAAAGTTTTGACGGGTAAATTTAAGGGGGAAGAAAGGATTATTGACAATATGCTGACCGGTAATCCCGCTTATGATATCCCGCTTTCCAAAGGCGACAAAGTTATTTTGCACGTTGAACAAATTGATGATGAAATTGTTTCGGCTGATGATGTTGACTTTTTTATTGCGGATATAAAACGGGATAACCAAATTTGGTTATTTTCTGGAATCTTTTGTTTGTTATTGCTGATTATCGGCCACAAAAAGGGTATCAGAAGTATTATCTCAATAATTGCTACAGTAGGTTTAATTTTTTGTGCAATGATTCCTTTGATTTTAAACGGAATAAATCCGATTGTTTCGGCAATTATTACGGGAATTTTATCAACCGTTATAACAATATATTTGGTTGGAGGTTTTAATTCAAAAAGCTCGTCTGCAATAATCGGAACGAGTATAAGTCTTGTGTTTGCGGGACTTTTATCAATGCTTGCCATATATTTTGCTCATTTGACAGGTTTTTCGGGGGAAGAAAATATGTTTTTATATACATCACGTCCCGATTTAAACTTTAAAGGAATCCTCTCCGCATCAATGATTATAGCCGCATTGGGAGCTTTAATGGATACGGCGGTTTCTATTGCAAGTACGATTAATGAAATCCACGAAACCGATAATTCACTTTCCGTTTCACAACTTTTCAAATCGGGAATGAACGTCGGACGCGATATTATAGGCACCATGTCAAACACTTTGATTTTGGTTTATCTCGGAAGCTCTTTGCCGCTTGTCCTGCTTTCAAATAATATTGATTTTAACAAATTTTTTAATCTTAATCAGGTTGCAACAGAAATTTTGTCTGCCCTAATCGGAAGTATAGCCATTCTTGCATGCGTTCCGATTACCGCAATCATAGCCGCAATTTTAATTAAGAGAAACAAAGTTAATTTTAAATTTGATAATAACGATAAAAAAGAGAGCCTTTAGGCTCTCCTTAAAAATTTTTATACTGCTAAACTACAGGCTTGCTCCTTTAGCAAAGCTGCCTTATCGGTTCTTTCCCAGGGAACATCTATATCTGATCTTCCCATGTGACCGTATGCCGCCAACAGTTGATAGAATTTACCGCCGTTTTTAGCGGGCAAACCGCGCAAATCAAACTGATTTATAATTGCTGCGGGTCTTAAATCAAAGTTTTTGAAAACAAGTGAAGAAATTTCATCATCAGAAATTCTACCCGTTCCAAAAGTATCAACCATTATTGAAATCGGTTCTGCAACACCTATAGCATAAGCCAATTCGATTTCGCATTTGTCAGCCAAACCTGCGGCTACAATGTTTTTTGCAACCCAGCGTGATGCGTAAGCTGCCGATCTGTCAACTTTTGTGGGGTCTTTTCCCGAGAAAGCTCCGCCGCCATGACGAGAATAACCGCCGTAAGTATCAACGATAATCTTACGTCCCGTCAAACCCGCATCACCTTGAGGACCGCCTACTACAAAACGTCCCGAAGGATTTACCAAAATTTTTGTTTTACTGTCAAGTTTGATTGATTCATTTTCAAATACATAATCTATAACGTATTTTTTTATATCATTTCTTATAATTTCCTGAACTTTTGAATTGTCGGAAATTCCGTTAATTTCAGGGTCATGCTGAGTTGATATAAGTACGGTATGAATTCTTGAAGGTTTTCCGTCAACATATTCAACAGTTACCTGAGATTTTCCGTCAGGTCTTAAATAATTCAAAATTCCCTGCTTTCTGACTTGAGAAAGTCTGTAAGAAAGTTTATGCGCAAGACTGATTGGCAGCGGCATAAGTTCGGGAGTTTCATTACAAGCATAACCGAACATAATCCCCTGATCGCCCGCACCGATATTTTCGGTTTCGGAAACTGATGTATCCGCATTATCGCTTCTTGTTTCATAAGCCTTGTTTACACCGCCCGCAATATCGCAGGATTGTTCGTCAATACTTGTCAATACGGCACACGTATCGGCATCAAAACCTCCGCCATGCGAACCTGTATATCCGATATTTTTAATAGTATTTCTTACTACTGACGGAATATCAACATAGCAATCAGATGTAATTTCACCGCAAACAAGTGCCATACCTGTTGTAACGGTAGTTTCAGCCGCTACACGAGATGAGCGGTCTTTTGTCAAAAATTCGTCCAAAATCGCGTCCGAAATCTGGTCGCAAACTTTGTCGGGGTGTCCTTCCGTAACTGATTCGGAAGTGAATAAAAAGTTTCTTGGTGTCATATCATTTCTCCTTAATTTCTTTTTGCCGGTAAGGTTTTTAATTCCGACCCGGCCTATACCAATAAGAAGTGTACACCATACAATTTTAAAAAGCAAATAGAAATTGATTTAATTAACATATATTAATATATTTAAAATTAACCGACTATTCCGGCCAAATCGGGTGATTTTTTTATTATTAATACGTTTTATTACAAATTTTGTAAATTTATTGTTATATTTGTAGTAAATAACTTGCAAAAATTTAAAAAATTAAGTATACTGATTACACTTAATGCGTTTACTTAATATTTGTTAAGATTGAAGTCGAAATTAGCAATTAATGTAAATGTGCGGTTTTTAAATACATGTGTAGTTAATTATAAAGTAGGGATATGCCTGTACAAGCAGTAAATAAAACTCAAAGCAATATAAAACACCATGACAATAAAGTGTCATCAAAACAACATCAACAAACTTTCACGGGAAGTTTTAACCCTGTTGTCACGTTGATGGATGCCATAGACAGAGGCGGTTTTGCGGCTTCGTTTATTGCGCAGGACGGTATTGGCATGGTTGCACCTCGTATTTACGAAGGTTTGAACCGTAACAGGGAAAAAGACGAAAACGGCAAAAAAACAGGACCTCTGAACTGGGAATTTGCAAGACGTGAAGGTATCAGAGAAGTTCTTTCAGGACCGAGTGCATTTTTAATACCTATGGGTATAATGGCACTTATTAAAAAATACTCAGGCACCGCAAACAATGTTCACATAAACCATATCTCGGCTCTCGGTGATGAATTCGGAAAATATGCTTCCGCAAATCCTTCACACATCAATAGTACAGCCACATTTAAAAAAGGATATTACACAAAAGTTTTTGAAAACTTACTTTCAAATTCAACGGACAAATCCTTAAACAGCAGTGACATTACCGCAAAGTCACGCGCGTTTGCCGATAAATTAATAAGTATTGAGAATTTGCGTTCATCGGGCAAGAAAAAAGATGCAAAAAAACTTCAAGGTGAATTGGTTGAAGAATACATGAATCTTCGCAAACTAACCACGGAAGCATCTTCCAATAACCTTGATGCAACGCTTAAATACGATAACAAGACATTAAATACCGATATCAGACGTTTGACACAAAGCATGACGGATTATACAAATGATGCTCTTGAAAAATTGGCAAAATATGTTAAAAACGAATCGGGTGACATAAAAGGTTTTGTAAAAAAATTCAATCTCCACAGAGCAGGAACGAGAGTTGTTTCCAATCTTGGCATGTGGGGTTCGGTTGTCGGATTTTATTCAATAATTCCGAAACTTTACAATCTCGGTTTGAAGCATGACCCGGGCTTGAAAGGACTGGAAGAACCCGAAGAAAAGAAAAATAAAGATGTTGCATTTACGGGTAATTTCTTTACTAAAGCGGGCGAAACGGCGTTAAAAGACGGTCCGATTAACAAAATTCTCAAAAATTTTGAATTTAACGGGGCATCAATGCCGGTATCGGCAATGTTGACATTGTTGTTCGGTTTTACTCTGCCCACACGTTATTTGAATGCAAAAAGCGACAAAGAACGTAAAGAAATTTTGGTTAGAGATATTTCAAGTTTCACCGCAATCCTGTTTGGTGCAAAAGCACTTTCAAGAATATTCTCGGTTGCGTTTGCAAAACTTTCGGGACTTGCATTGAATATCAAGCCTGCCGACCACTCGAAAAACTTGTTCAACAAAATTAAAAACTACGTAACCGCAGGCGGCGGCATAAATGTTCTTTCAAGCGAACAAATTGTTTCCAAATACAGTAATTTGGGTCAATACAAAGATGGTATAAACGGATTCTTCAAATTCTTGGAAGAAAACGGCGGAGATATTAAAAAAGTTCTTAAATTAGACAAACGCGTAAGACAAAATGCCGAAATAATTATCGGTAAGCCGATAGACAAAGCATCAGTTGAAGAAATTAAAAAAGCGTTTGATACGGCAAGAAAATCGCGTTGGAATGCGCTTGAAGATATTTATACGGTATTTTCCGCAAAAGATAACAGATTTATAAATCGTGCCAAAACTCTTAACAGCGCATTCGGTTTTGCATCAACGTTGGTTCTTGTACCTGCGTTTATGATGTGGCTTGCAAGATACTGTGAAAAAATGACCAAAAAAGCGGTAGAAAAAGAAAAGGCTCAACGAGCAGCCGAAATGAACAATTTGAACCAAACAAAGCAGATTGAAATTGTTCAGACAAACAAACCGACGATGGCAGGATTTTTGAATAATTAATTCCATAAAAGTGGTCTTTTTAACATGGATTAGATTCCCCCCCCCCGATTTTCGGTTTAAATAACATATTTTTTTAGGATTTTTAACATGGTTTATTCTGTAAAACAACATAGAGAAGTACCGGTTCAAGTACAAAAAGAAGTTTATAAAACCTTTACCAGGTACGTAGTAAACGATAAAGCGAATACATCAATAAATATCGGTTATGTTGATTTAAAAGATTCAAAAGACGGTGTAACCGTTCTGTATATCAAAAATGAACAACCAAAATTATACAAACATTTTGGGATGGTTGCAGATCAAATCGAATTGGAACATTGCCTTAACAATGGAATTGAAAACCCAAATATCCAATCCGAAGCAGCCTCAGGAACTTTACTTCAACATTTTAAAAGAGGTAAACGATACATTAATGAAGAGATTAATGCATATCTGAGCAATATTTTAAATAATATCAAAAAAGGTGAAAGGGTTTTTACGGGACATTTAGGTTCTCAAAAAATGTACATGCCGCTAAGTTTAATAAATGAACTGAAAGATAGAATAAGAATAAATCAGCTGTTAAAAGGGCTTAAATAATCAGATAAAAAATCAGCCCTCTTAAAAGGGCTGACAATTTTATTCTCCGATTAACGCATTGATATCGGCAACCATTGCATCAGGGTCAAAGCCGTGAACTTTTGCGCCCGCTTCAAGGTTTTCAAAGTGTGCCGCCGCACAACCGATACAGCCCAAACCGTATTTTTGGAATACTGCAACGCTTTCGGGACAAATCTGTACAATGTCCATAATGTTCATATCTTTTGAAATTTTTTGTGCCATAATTTTTCTCCTTTTTGACTTTTTGTACTTAATCCTTAAATACATTATATAACAAAAAGGAAGAATTATGGATTTTATCAAAAATTTATTCAAAGATGATGAAAAAATTGTAGGGCTTTGCGGTTTTAAGAAAAAAGCACCGAAAATCTATTCCTTTACCCCCGATTTTACAAGGCGGGATATCGTTTTCGGTACAAATACAAAAAATAATTTTCTTTTAAAATGACCAATCCTTAGTTACAACAGGTCCTCTGGTCGGATCATTGTTCAGATGAACGGGACGATTAGGATTGCCCGGAACCACATCTGTCTGATAATTCTGCGCGGTACGTTGAGGAAAAGTCCCTCTGTACCAGGACAGATTACCTATTTCTAAATTTGCTACGTTTGCTTTTCCAACAGTCATATTAACCCCAAAATTTCCCTTATATATATAAAGGATTTTGCGGTCAAAAAATTGACTGTATGTTAAGAAATATTAAGCCAATAAATCCAAACTTCTTGCCTGAGTAGGACTGCCCGCCACAACAGGGTGGTTCAAACTAAAGCCCGTTTGTTGTCTGAAGATATTGTTATCTTCTCGTCTTTGCGCTCTCTCAAAGAAATTAATCGGATTTACACGGTAAATATTCTGTTGTTGTATTGCCTCTATACCGTTCATATATAAAATAAACCCCGAAAATTTTTCAAATTTCGGAGTTTAAAATTTTTGTTACAAAGTTTACATATCAAGTGCCAAATCCAAAGTAGGAGCTTTTGCAACAATAGCACTTGATGAAATTATATCCACGCCTGTAGAGGCAATTTCGTTTACCGTATCAAGGTTAACATTTCCGCTTGCCTCAATAATTGCGCGCCCATTAATATATTCAACAGCTTTTTTCATCAAATCAACAGACATATTATCAAGCATAATTATATCAGCACCGGCCTCAACCGCTTCTTTTACCTGTTCAAACGTATCACATTCGACCTCGATTTTGTGCGTAAAAGATATTGCACATCTCAATTTTGCAACTGCTTTTGTAATAGAACCCGCAAGTTTTATATGATTATCTTTTATCATTGCGCAATCGGAAAGGTTAAATCTGTGAAGCGCACCTCCGCCCGTTTTGACGGCATATTTTTCAAATGCTCTGAAATTCGGGGTAGTTTTTCTTGTATCGACGATTTTGGCATGATACGGCTCTATTGCGCGTTTGTATTTTCTTGTTTCGGTAGCAATCCCCGACATTCTTTGAATATAATTAAGAGCAAGCCTTTCCCCCATCAGCAAATCTTTTGCCGAACCTTCCAAATCTGCGATTTTGTCGCCTTTTTTAATTTCATCACCATCTTTAAAATAAAATTTTATTTTAACACTGTCCGAAAGCACCTCAAAAACCTGTTTAAAAACATCACAACCGCAAAGAACACCGTCGTTTCGCGTATTCAATTCGGCTTTCAAAAAATCTGTTTCTTCCGCAAGATTTTCTGTTGTAATATCACCAAATCCTATATCTTCTTTCAGTGCATTTTTAATATGATCTTCAACATAAAATTTACTTAACAAATTCGGGTACTCCTTCTTCTTTTGTAATAATACTGTGAATACATTCTTCACGGCTTTCGGGATAATCCGTTCTGCAATGCGCTCCTCGAGATTCTTTTCTTGACAATGCGCAAGATGCAACCAATTTTGCAACCGTAAGCATATTCCTAAATTCGTATTCATCTCTTGATAAACATTTTGATTTACGGGGGAATTGTATTTTATTAATCTTTTCAAGAGCAGTTGTAAGCGATTTTTCGTCACGCAAAATTCCCACATAATCCCACATTATATCCTGCAAAGTTGACTTCAAAGACTTAGTATCAAGTTCTTCCAAAACTTCATCTTCATTTTTGTATTTGTCAATTTCGGATTTAATTTCTTCATCAATCTGTTTAGGTGCATTTAATTCAAGCGTTTTCAAATAATCCGCAGCGGCATAAGCACAGACTACGCATTCCAAAAGCGAATTACTTGCAAGTCTGTTTCCGCCATGAAGCCCTGTTGATGCGACTTCACCGATTGCAAACAAACCGTTTATTGAAGTTTGACCTTTCAAATCGGTTTTTACACCGCCCATAAAATAATGTGCCGCAGGGGCAACGGGAATAAAATCGTGAGCAATATCAATTCCGTTTTCAAGACATTTTTTGGAAATATTCGGAAAACGCTTTGCAAGTTTTGAGCTTTCAATGCAAGTTGCGTTCAGATAAACGTTATCTGTATGATTTTTCATCATTTCGTTAAAGTTTGCACGGGTCACGATATCGCGCGGTGCAAGTTCTTTTCTTTCGTCATATTGGCTCATATATTCCAAGCCGTCTGCATCACAGAGTTTTGCTCCTTCCCCTCTTACGGCTTCGCTGATTAAAAATCTGTTTTCTTCTCCGTCTATTGCAAGTGCGGTGGGGTGGAACTGAACAAATTCCATATCCTGCATTACCGCGCCTGCGTTGTATGCAAGCGCAAGCCCGTCACCCGTAGCACCGACAGGATTTGTCGTGTATTTGTATAGTTGTCCGATACCGCCCGTTGCAAGAATAATCGCTGAGGCATAAATCGTTTCATATTCCTGAGTTAAGTCATTAAATACGACAAGTCCTTTGCATTTGGAATTACTGACCAAAAGCTCGGTTGCAACGGTTTGTTCGTAAATTTCGATATTAGAATTTTCTTTTACTTTTTTACAAAGAGCCTGTTCAATCATTCTGCCCGTAGCATCACCGCCCGAATGCAAAATTCTTCTGACGCTGTGTGCGGCTTCTTTTGTAAAGCAGAGATTGTTATTTTCGTCACAATCAAATTGAACCCCGAATTTAAGTAAATCATGAACAACTTTGTCGGAATTTTCAGAGATAAATTTTACGGTATTAAATTCGCTCAAGCCCGCACCTGCTTTGATAGTATCCGAGATGTGCGACGCGGTTGAATCGGATTTGTTTTCTTTCATAACCGCAACCATACCGCCTTGAGCGTAACGTGAGTTACTTTCGCCTAATCTTGATTTAGTAATCAAAAGCAATCCGTCAGGCAAATTTGCCTGTTGTTCAATCTTGAGTGCGGAATACAGTCCCGCAATTCCGCTGCCGATAATTACGGCAGAATATTTGGAGTATTTCATATATTTATACCTTATACTATTAACATAATAATATAGAATAAATATTTTTGCTATATGTAAAGATTAAGTTTTTATTAAAATAAAAAAGCGGCTGTTATCAGCCGCTTTTTATTGTTATTCCATTTCTTCCGGTTTCGGAGCTTCGTGGTGTTTTTTGGCACCTTTAAAATGAGGTTTTTTCCCTTTTTCACATTGAAAATTATCGAAATGTTCAACTTCACAAGGACAAGGTGCTGTTTCATAAATTACGCGAGGTTGAGTGTTTACACTTGCATTATAAAGGCAAAGTGCCAACAAGCATCCTACGAAAGCACCGAAAATATTTGCCAAAAAGATTTTGTAATCTCTGCCGACACACCACGGACAAATTTTTTGTTCTTTGTTTTCTTCTGTCATAATAATATCCTTTCTATTTTGTAACCAACATTATTATAACGATTTTATGTAAAATTTGTTCATTTTTTTGTATGAAAATTTTAATCCAAATATTATTTCACAATTTTCTTTATTTAATATTGCCACAAAACGTTCATACAAAAGGGATTAAGCGGTTGAAATTTAATTTTATAAGTAATATGGGAGAAATATTATGACAATTAACGTATTACTTGTAGAGGATCAAAAATTAATAAGAGTGGGATTGAAATCCCTTTTTGAAGGAGAAATAGTTGTTTCCTCCGAAGCTCAAAGCGGAAAAGAAGCAATAGAAAAATACAAAATTTCAAAACCCGACATAGTTTTAATGGACATAGGTTTGCCGGACATTTCGGGTATAGAAGCCTCAAAACGTATTATTGAATTTGACCCGAAAGCTAAAATTATCATTCTTACTGCTCATTTAAGCGAACAAGAGGTTATAAATTCACTGCATGCAGGCGCAAGAGCCTATGCTTTGAAAGATATCGGAACAGATACATTGAAAATGGTTATCAAAACTGTTTATGAGGGGGCAATGTGGCTTGATCCGCAAGTCGTTCCAATCTTACGCGAAAAAAATTGCGGAGTAATCCCTCCGCGTCAAATGTCACGCGCAATGTTTAAAGAACAACACGCAAACCTTACCCAGCGCGAATATGAAGTTCTGAAATTAGTCGTGGACGGACTTTCTAACAGTGAAATAGCCCAAGAATTAACAATATCGGAACATACAGCAAAGGCTCATGTCTGCAACATTATCCAAAAATTGGTTGTGGACGACCGAACCCAAGCCGCAGTCAAAGCATTGAAAGAGGGACTTGTTTAGGCAAATATTTCGGTCATTCAGAGGGCGAAGCCCGTGGAATCTCGAAATATTTGCTAACATTATTTATAACTGATTATTTTTATCCTATTATTTATGTATGAACCAATTTTCACGAACGGAAATTTTAATAGGAAAAGAATGTTTAGACAAGCTCAAATCCTCTCGCATTGCAATTTTCGGTATCGGCGGAGTCGGAGGCTATGCAGCTGAAGCTCTTGTTCGTTCGGGAATTGGGGCGATTGATATTATTGACAACGACACTGTTGCCGAAACAAACCTAAATCGACAGATTTATGCACTGCATTCAACCATAGGTCAATACAAAGTTGATGTTGCGGAAAAACGTATTTTGGACATAAATCCGAATGTAAAAATTAAAAAATATAAAACTTTTTACACACCCGAAACGAAATCAGAGTTTGACTTTACGGATTATGATTATGTCGTGGACGCGATTGACACCGTTGTCGGAAAACTGTCTTTAATAGAGGAGGCTAAAAAGGCTAATGTTCCGATAATATGCGCAATGGGTGCGGGGAACAAACTTGACCCGACACGTTTTGAGGTTGCGGATATATCAAAAACTTCGGTTTGTCCTCTTGCACGTGTAATAAGGACGGAATTAAAAAAGAGAAAAATTTCGGGGGTAAAAGTAGTTTATTCAAAAGAACCACCGATAAAACCCGCCGTATCGAAAGAAGAAACGGTTAAACATCAAATCCCCGGCAGTACGGCATTTACTCCCGCAGTTGCAGGTCTGATTATCGCGGGTGAAGTCGTGAAAGATTTGACTTACCAGGGATAGTCAGGGGCGATTTTCCAGTTGTCATGCAGTATTAATGCTCCGCAATATGTACCTGCTAAGTCTGTTGCTGTTTTTGAACAACCGTAATAACCCGGTGTCAAACTTGTCTTATCTTTACCTTGACCATACATATATACCCCGCTTCTGTTAAAATTACCGTAAGCATCACTTCTTGATGTTTTAGCTATTATAATATCAAAAGCATCTTTACCATATTTATTCGGACCTTTTTTACCGTTTAAATCAACATATACTTCACAAAATGTGCCTCTCGGATAAAAGCCGATGACACTGCCGTTAGC
>CADBNI010000049.1 GCA_902795965.1 uncultured bacterium | reverse complement strand
GTGACTTCGTCACAGTATGCTCAATCTGTTCGCTATCCGGACTCACTTCGCTCCGTCCGTCCGCAAATCCGCTCCCTCGCAATGACATGAAAACTATTTCCTCGCCCCTTGAGGGAGAGGGAGCAGTTGTTCGAGCGAAAGCGAGTTACAACTGCGGGTGAGGGGGGAGTAAAAAACGACATCGAGAAAAACCCAATGCCGTTTTTATTGTCGAGTTAAAACCCGACCTATCTGTTACGACCATTTATCTTCTTATACAACGTATTGTTCTACCTTTATTTGTAGCTTCCATGACAATATCACCATCTCTAAAATCTTGTTTCCAGGCTCCAGTTGTTCCCATTGTTCCCGACCAATAACCTCCATTTAGTATACCTAACAAGTTTCCGTTAATAGCCATAAGAGATGTTTCATTACGGTCAGGCATCCTGTAGTCACTACCAAAACTGTCACAAAGAGAACCAGCCTCGTTGAATGACACAGCTTTTCTCTCGCCACCTTTTGTTTCACTATAATCATAATCAGCAGGCAAAACTGCAACGGCGCGTGTTTCCTCATTAGGATAGAATACACCTAAAAGTCCGATATCTTTTCCTACGATATTTGGTCCTCTTAATCCGTTCATATCATAAATCACGTTCACACAAACAGTATTTTGAGAGAAATGCCAGTTACTATTTCTGTAATCAGGTTCACATGCTCCGTTATAAAATAAATTTATACTATAGCCGTTACCGGTTACAAAACCATAACTGCTTAAAATAGAATATGCTTTAGTTTCCGCACTTCCGTTATTAAAAACAGAATTTGAGGTTCCACCTTTCATAACGGTTGGCATGTCCATTTCTGTTTTGCCGTCTGTTTTCAAAAACTTGCTCGGCAATCCGCAATCGGTCAAATGCGCACTGTCACACATCTTTGCAATAGAAAGTTTTTTAGACAAACGATTTTTTACAAAATCTTCCGCATCTGCCGCTCCGTTCAAATCACCTTCGATTGCAAGCAATTTGCCTGCCTCGCCGATTGAGTTCAAAACCTTGCGTTTTGCATTGTCGTAACTATGGTACTTAATATTGTTAATCAATACGGGCATGGTTACTGCCGCAACAACACCTATTATGCCGAGGGTGATTAGTACTTCGGCAAGAGTGAAAGCAAAATGTTTATTGCTCATTAATTTCTCCTTTATTGTCTCCATATGGAACCACTACACAAAGCAGTATACATTTATAATTTGGTTATGTCAAGTGATGAAGATAAGTATCTTGCCGAATTAGGTAAGAGTTTAAAAAATTTAAGGCAAACATTGACGAAGAAAAGCCTTCGGCTTTTGGCTTACGAGGCTGGCATACCGCATTCTACGCTAAGTCGTTTGGAACGTGGAGAACGTATGGCAAGCATTATTACGCTTAAACGTCTGTCTTTTGCTTTTAACATGAATATAGGGCAGTTTATTAACAAATTGGAAGAAAATATTCCTGAAAAAATAAAAAATTTTGATGTTTAAAAAAAGCCGTGCCACTGTCTATCGAAAATGTCAAACAAAGTTTTCAAACAAATTATCTCTTTTTGTCAATATAACACCCGCAAAGGTTGCCTTAGTGCTGCTATATTTCTATCCTGACACGGTTCGACAGATTGCGCCGCCATATCACCAAACGTCAACAATAATTTATTTGTCAAAATTGCTTGCCAAACCCTCACAACAGGCTCTGCACCCCGCATAAACTTCGGGTCAAGAGATTGCAATTCCCCGTGGAGCACGGCTTAAATTAAATATAACACAAAAATTATAAATGTAACATTATATAATAATTTTATTGAACTTATTTTTTCCCTCGTATGTTAACAAGAGTTATGATTACCGCAATTAATGCCGTAATAGCAGTTAATAATTTATAGCCGTGCAGGTAATTTTTGTTTTCTTTATCTTTGGCATTATAAAGAAATGCCGAATCAAAATTATTCGCATTTATGTGAGACTTGAAACTTACTAAAGAAACCGCAGAAACTTTCATAACATTATTTTAAAACTTAAAAAGAAAAATTTTGCCTGTTTATTAAGAAAAGTAAATTTAAAATATAGACACTTGGCTAATTTAAAAAGCATGCAACGTACGAGATAATGTATGCAAGGAGGCAACATGGAACGATTGGATCTGTACAGATGTGATATTTGCGGTAATATGGTTGAAATCCGTATATCGGGCGGAGGTGAACTCGTCTGCTGCGGAAAACCTATGAAGAAACTTGAACCTAAATACCATGAAGAAGCTGTTATGGAAAAACATGTTCCCATAATAATAAAACATGATGACAAAAACGGCGAAATTCGTGTGGGTGAAATTCTTCACCCTATGACGGATGAACACTATATAATGTTTATTCAGGCTATCTCTGATGATAAAAAATATTCAAGTTTAAAATATTTAAATCCGAATGAAGAACCAAAAATGCTTTTGGATAATCTTGAACACAAGATTTATGCAAGAGAATTTTGCAATATTCACGGATTATGGGAGGGTAAAAATAATGATTAACGAAAAGGTACAGGATGTTCTTAATTCACAAATTAACAAAGAATTTTATTCGGCTTATTTATATCTTGCTATGTCTGCTTATTTTGATAAACTTGGTTTGTATGGCTTTTCAAATTGGACCAAAATACAGGCAAGAGAAGAAGTCGAGCATGGCATGATTTTGTTTGACTATATTGTCGACAGGGACGGAACTGTTAATCTTACTCAAATTGATGTTCCCGAAAAAGATTTTAAGAATCCTAAACAGGTTTTTGAAAAAATCTTGGAGCATGAAAAATTCGTAACCGAAAGCATAAACTGCGTTGCAGAAATGAGTGAAGGCGAATGCGATATTGCAACCCGACAATTTATTGATTGGTATATTTCAGAGCAGGTTGAAGAAGAAGCAAACGCGCGCAGTGTAATCAAAAAATTGAATATGTTTGGCGACGAAAAAGCAGCTCTTTATCACCTTGATAAAGAATTAGGCGAGAGGGAATACAAACATCATACTTATGAAGCAGGTTAACAACCTGCTTTTTTATTGCAATTTCGTAATGTATTTGTCTGTTATACAAAAAAGGGGTATTATTGTAAGTATGAATAAGATTGTAGCTGTTGATGACGAAAAAATGGTTACTTCCGCCTTTAAAACTCTGTTTAAGGTCGAAGGATACTCTGATGTGCATCTGTTCAACAATCCGGTTGAAGCACTTGAGTTTTTAAAAAACGAAACTCCCGACTTAATTATTTCCGATTTTATCATGCCGGAGATGAACGGATTGGAATTTCTGAAAGAAGCCAAAAAACTTCATCCCGAAGTGAGTATGATATTGCTTACAGGATATGCGGATAAAGAAAATGCTATAAAAGCCATTAATGAAACGGGGCTTTATAAATATATAGAAAAACCTTGGGATAATGACGATTTGATGCTTAATATTAAAAACGGTATCGAAAGAAGTCATTTGCTTGAAAATTTAAGAAATAAAATTTCAGAACTTGAAGATGCAAAATCACAGTTAAAAAGATATTCGGAAGATTTGGAAAAGATTGTTGCGGAACGTACGGCAGACCTCTCGGAAGCAAACAAAAAACTATCGGGAATTATTAACTACTGTGCAGATGGAATAGTGATTGTTGACGGTTTGGGAAACATTCTTCAAGTAAATCCGACCTGCGAAAATATGACGGGTTTGTCTGAAACTGCTCTTTGCAACAAGAAATTTCAAGAAATTGCGTACTGTGGTAAAAAATCACTCAATTCCTCCGCGGATAATGTGTCGGGCGAAATTTTCGGACTTAGCGATGACAATAATGAGGTTTTACTCAGAGATTACTATATTGTAAATACTTTGAGCGGTATTCACACTCCCGTTGAAATAAATTTTGCATCAATTTCAAATAATGAAAACCAAAAAGCCGATAAATTTGTCGGTGTAATCAGAGATGTCAGTGTTCAAAAAGAAACAGAACGTTTAAGAGATGACTTTATTGCGACATTGACGCATGATATGCGCACTCCCCTGTTAGCGGCAATTCAAACTCTTAAATATTTTCTTGAAGGTGCAATCGGTACGCTTGATGAAAAACAAAAAGTCCTGCTTTCTACAATGTTACAAAGTAATGAGGATTTGTTGGGACTTGTGAATGCGCTTTTGGAAGTTTATCGTTTCGACAGCGGAAAACTTGAACTTTGTAAAACAAATTTTGATGTAAAAGACTTGGTAGAGCAGTGTTTTAATGAGATTAAACCTCTTGCAGATAAAAAAGATATTAATTTGAAAATAGAATACGACTTAGGTGAAGATACTTATCTTTATGCCGATAGAGCGGAAATAAAGCGTGTAATGATAAATTTGTGCGGTAATGCGGTTAATTATACGGATAAAAACGGAGAAATTACTGTTTTAGCAAAGGCGCAGGAAGGTGATTTTATATTCTCTGTTTCGGATAACGGCAAAGGGATACCGCAGGAAGATATTCCGAATTTGTTTATGAGATTTTCTCAAGGAACAACAAGAAAACGTTCAACGGGTACAGGACTCGGCTTGTATCTGTCAAGGCAAATTGTTGAGGCACATGGCGGAAAAATATGGGTTGACAGTAAATTAGGAAAAGGAAGCGAGTTTTCTTTCCTTTTGACAAATTCTGTCGGGAGAAAGTAATGACTGATAAAATAAAAGTTTTAATAGTGGAAGATCACGATATGGCTCGATTGGGGTTATCCGTAATTTTGAGCAACAATGAACGTATCGAAACCATTGGAATGTGTTCTGACGGGCAAGAAGGTGTTGATGAGGCTTTGAAACTTTTGCCTGACGTTGTTATTATGGATATCGGTCTGCCGACTATTGACGGGATTGAAGCTACGAGAAAAATTAAATCGGTTAATCAAAACATCAAAGTTTTGATGTATACTTCGCGTGAAGGTGATGATGATATATTTGATTCGTTTAAAGCGGGTGCTGACGGGTATATTACAAAAGGTGCAACGGCAGAACAAACCGTTTCGGCGGTTATTGCTGTTTCTGAGGGTGCAGGCTGGCTTGATCCCGCCATTGCAAAAGTAGTTTTGACAAATATCAGACGCGGAACGGAACAAACCGAAAAACGCGGTGAAATTAATTATAAATTAGGCAAAAATCTTTACGGATTGACGGAGCGTGAAATGGAAGTTTTGGCTTTAATTGTTGACGGGCTTACAAATCCGCAGATTGCCGAAAAACTTGTAATAACCATTTCCACGACAAAAACTCACGTTCACAGTATTTTGCAAAAATTATATGTTAACACGCGCGCCAAAGCCATTTCTACCGCTATGAAAGAAGGACTTGTATGATACCTGCATTGATGGCTGTTGCGGCTGCTTTTTGTGCCTGGATACAGTGGGGAGACGAAATCCCTTTACCGAAAGCAGATTATAACAAACAAACCTCAAAATACGAGCTTAACGTAAAAAAACAAGACGAAAAAGAAAAATATGAGCGTGCCGTTTTAAACCGCAATCCTTCGGGATATATGACTGTTGAAGAATATGAGGCTTTATCAGTTCCGAAAGACAGAATGAAGGAAGAAATAGAAATCCCGAAAATTCCGACACCTGCCGATATGTTGTATGTGCCTCAACCTTCATACAAAATTGTTCGATATAACAATCCGCCGGGTTCTCAGGAAGTTTCGTTTAATGATACGTTATATACAAACAGACAACTGAATGCTCAAGGTATTGTTTCTCCCGATTTTAAGCGTTTGGTTTATCCTTCGATTTATTATTATCCGAATACGGGTTCTACCGCAGCGGATTTGTTTGTTATTAATCTTGATGAGGCAAAATCAAACAAAGATAAAATTTTGACGGCAAACGTTGTTCACAGAATGTCTGAACCTATTTTGTCGACCGACAAAGACAATGATAATTATTATACTTACAGAACGCTTACGCCTGTTGATTTTTCGACTGACGGAACTCGTATCTTAGTAAAAGAAAAAATTGGCAATACGAAGGACGGGATTTGGAAAACAACTCCTTATGTTTATGATTTTACAACCAAAAATTCGTACAACCTTCAAGATGTAAGAGAGGCGATAACTTATTATTGGCAAGTTGCGAAAGAACTCAATTTGGATGACAAACGCTGGGATATTCAACCCCTCGGGTTCAGCCAAAATAATCCCGATTGGGTTGTCGTAAATGCAGTTGCATACACAGGCGAAACTCCAGTAAATTTAGGTACCTGGGCGATTACATGTTACGGAGAAAAACCGCGATTGGTTTCAACCCAAAATTCGGCAGAAGCAATAAGTATGAACGGATACAAGCTGATAAAAGACGGTGTTGAACCGCCCAAAATACTTAAAAAGGAAGAAAAACAGCTCAAGCGTATTGAAAAAGCAAATGCAAAACAAAAGAAAAAAGAAGATAAAGCCGAATTAAAAGATATGAAAAATTCTTACAAGGCTAAGATTAAAGAATTAAATAAAGAATACAAAGAATCTCAAAGGGACTATAATTTAAGGCAAAAAATCAACGGTTCGACGTCAGGTACGGAGGCAGTTGAAAAATACAAAGAAATAAAAGAACAACAGGCGATAAAACGTCAACAGATGCTTGAAAAACAAAAAGAAAAAGAATTACGTGATTTGGAAAAACAAAAACTAAAAGAAGAAAAGCAAAAAAACAATGAACAGGCAAAATCACAAAAAACCGGAGAAAATTCAGAGGGTGAGCTTTAATTTCTCTGCATGCGAAAGTTTTTTTAATCGAGCTTCTTCTTTCATGGCATCAGATTTATTTTCAAATTCTTGTTTATATACTATTTTTACGGGTTTGTTTGCACGGGTATATTTTGCGCCTTTACCCGAAAGATGTTTTTGAAATCTTTTTTCTACATCATCAGTATAACCGCAATAGAAAGTATTGTTTTCGGTTAAAAGCATATACGTATAATACATATATGTTTTAATAACAAAATTGACGGTCTTTTAAAACCGTCAATTAATGTATCTTTATTTTCTTCTCTAACAAACTGATGTAAATCCGCCCGAGCTTCCGCAGGAAAAACTTCCTGAGCAATCTCCACCCGAAAATGATGAGGAACAATCCCCGAGTGTTGATATTGCATTGGAAAAACTGCTTAAAAATCCGCTATATGCAACACTGTCACCGCAATCCGAGTATAGTGAATAATCTACCGCAAACGGATTGCTTGATGAAAATTCGTCATAAGTATTAACCGAGAACAAACTAAAAAATGAATTCATAGCCAATGAACCTGCTGTTTCTACTGATTCATTTTGTCTTGTAAATAAAACCCCATGAAGTTTGTTGTCATTGTTATGTTCAAGAATACCGTTCATTTGTAACTCCCATATCTCGTGTACATATATATAAAAGTTTATTTTTTTGTCCGATTTCAGCATGGGTTTTATTTGTTACAATCCTTAACAAAATAATCAACCGCATGGTTTATGCAAATAGCCGTACCGATTGATGTCAACTGAAAAGATATTTAGTATTGTATTTGTGTAGAGGAATAAATTATGTTTAAAAAGATAGTTGTAACAATATTTTTATTGAGCGGTTTGTCGGCATTTGCTTCGGACAACTACTTGAATTCCGTAGTGATTTCAAATGATGACGGTAAAATGTCAGTTGTATTGCGTTCTGATGAAGTTACAAAAATCAAAAAGGAAGTAGAATCTTCCGACAAAATTGTTCTTACGCTAAAAGGGATTAAACAGGCGGAAGATATTAATACGTTGTACAAAAACGCTTCCGAGGTTGACGGTTTGGTTATCCAAAACGCAGGAAACGAACTTAAACTCTATATAGATGCTCCAAACATTTCCAAGGCAAATATTGTTTTTGAAACTCCTAATTCGGCTCCGATTACGGTTAATGACGTAAACGGAACGGAAAAAACGGTCTGGAGCATTATTTCACTTTTATTGGTGTTAGGTGTAATAGTTTCGGCACGTAATTTGAATGTTGAAGAAGAAGTCCAAAAAGATGTTAATGAAATAATTAAAGAACGTGAAAAAGCTCTTTATCGCAATTTTCAGCGAGAAGTCGCGACATTGCCGAGCATGAATCACAAACTGAAAAGCTACAGAAAGCATGTACTAAAGGGCGAAACTATCAGAAGTTACGAGAACAGGCTTTCTAAAGTTTCATAGGTTACTGATTATTTTTTCTATTTGTTTTGCAGAAGTTCCGTTTCCGTAAGGATTTTGGGCTTTTAATCGTGTTTGTGAACGAGGTTTGGAAAGAATTTTTTCACTTTCGTTTATAATTTTATCATAATCCGCACCTACAAGCACCGATACACCCGCATCAATTCCTTCCTGGCGTTCTGTTTCGTATCGCATTACGAGTGTCGGACAACCGAAAGTCGGAGCTTCTTCTTGTATTCCGCCTGAATCCGTAAGTATTAATTTTGCATTTTTCATTAAGTAAACAAGATAAGGGTAATCGAGCGGTTCTAAAAGAGATACATTTGCTAAATTTCCTAATCTTGAATGAATTTTGTTTTTTACGTTCGGATTTGGATGAACGGGGATTACAAAAGTGTGGTTTTCGTATTTTTTAGCCAAAAACTCAACAGCATTAATAATTCTGTCAATCCTTTCCCCATGGTTTTCACGTCTGTGAGCGGTAATCAATACCAAATTTTCATCAATTACAATATTTTTTTCTTTAAAAAATTCAGCAGACTTTGCTATTGTTTCTTCCGACAAGCAAAACAGAGCATCCGTTACGGTGTTTCCGACCACAAAAATCTTTTTATCATCAATATTTTCCGCCAAAAGTGCCTGTCTGTTTTTTTCTGTCGGAGCAAAATTTATATCTGCAACACGGGTTGTCATTTGACGCATAACTTCTTCGGGAAAAGGTTCGAAAATATCATAAGAGCGAAGTCCCGCCTCAACATGATAAACGGGTATTTTATTGTAGAAACTTACCAATGCTCCGCAAAGAACGGTCATTGTGTCGCCTTGTACCATTGTTGCATCAATTTTATTGCTTTGAAAAACTTTATTCAATTCGGATAAAATTCTTGTTTGAACTTCTGCCAAAGTCTGATTCGGACGCATGCAATCCAAATTTAAATCAGCTTTAAGCCCGAAATATTTCAAGGTTTGGTTTGACAGTTCTTTTTGCTGCTCGGTATTGCAAATAAGAACATTATATTTGTCAGGATATTTTTTTAATTCCAAAATAACGGGTGCTAATTTTATAACTTCGGGACGAGTGCCGAATACGAATAATATATTTTTCATACTTTTATTTTATTACAAATAAATTATTATACAAATGACTGATGAAATATTTGAAATGCACTTTATAATAAAATAAAGGAGGAAATTTTATGGATTTGTATGTAATGGATACCTGCCCGTTTTGCAGAAAAGTTATGGACTTTATGGAGCAGGAACACATTGAATATAACAAAAAAGATATTTACGAACTAAAAAATCATGAGATGCTTTTGCAGATAGGCGGGGTTGAACAAGTTCCGTTTTTGGTTGACGGAAGCGTAAAAATGTATGAATCTGCCGATATTATTGAATATTTAAAGAATAAAAAATAAGAGGAACGAATGTTCCTCTTATTTTTTTAATTTTCGAATTAATATCTGTAATGAGCAAACGCTTTGTTAGCTTCAGCCATTTTGTGAGTATCTTCACGTTTTTTGCAAGCCGAACCCGAACCGTTTGAAGCGTCAATCAATTCGTTGGTTAATTTATCAATGAATGATTTACCACCGCGTTTTTTAGCGGATTCGATTAACCAAGTCGATGCCAAAGCAAAGCCTCTGTCAGCTTTTACTTCGATAGGTACCTGATAAGTAGAACCGCCGATACGTCTTGCTTTAACTTCCAAAAGCGGAGTTGCGTTAGTCATTGCTTTTTGGAAAATTTCAAGAGATTTTTCTCCGGTTTTTTCTTCTATTCTTGTCAAAGTTGCGTAGAAGATTTTTTCAGCAAGAGATTTTTTACCGCGTCTCATAATTCTGTTGATAAATTTCGATATATCTACACTGTTATAAACAGGATCTGCCGCAGGAATACGTCTTGCGGGTTTAGAACGTCTTGACATTACTTCTTACCTCCTTTTTTATCTCTTTTGGCACCGTATTTGGATCTTGATTGTGCGCGGTTAGCAACGCCTGCGGTATCCAATGTACCTCTAACGATATGGTATCTTACACCGGGGAGGTCTTTAACCCTGCCGCCTCTGATTAGAACAACACTGTGTTCTTGAAGGTTGTGACCGATACCGGGGATATATGAAGTAACTTCAAATCCGTTTGTCAATCTTACTCTGGCTACTTTTCTCAAAGCAGAGTTAGGTTTTTTCGGGGTTGTAGTGTAAACCCTTGTGCATACTCCGCGTCTTTGAGGACATTCCATCAAAGCGGGAGATTTTGTTTTGTCAGTCAATTTTTTACGTTCCTGACGTACTAATTGATTAATTGTAGGCATTTTTTCTCCTTTTTGTCAGATTAAATTCTGACCTTTTGTACATACATTCGGTAAAATCATAATCCGAAACCCTTACGCATTCCGACTATGACGGGACTGCCGTTCTTTTTCAAACCTACGTCCTATTTTTACCTCACGAGCGAACAGCACTTCGGCTCAGTGTACTATCATTAAACACCGCTCAAAATTACTTGTCAATATTGAATATTTTATAGTATAATCGGTTTGAGGTGAGAGTTATGAATAAATTGAAAGAATTATCGGCATTTTTGGTTTGTATTGCTGCTATTCTCGGCTTGGCATATTATTCGGGAATATTGAAAGGATTTGCTCCAAAAGATTTTCAAAACGCGTTTAACGATTTGGGCAGTACAATTTCGGGCAACGTAAAATCATCGGGAGCTGCAAAATATCTTGCAACAAATCCTGAAGATAGGGTCTCTGCAGCCGTATACAAGTCGTATCGCCCTATGATAATTCCCGCAAACGTCCTAAAAGGTTCTGAAACCTCAAGAAGCTGGACTAATATATTTAATTCAAATAAAAAAGTTGTTTTCTATTTATATGATGACTCTGATAATTTTAACAGTGAAATTATCAGCTATGCCAATCGCAATAAATTAGGTAAATATTACGATTTTCAGCAGTATAGCAGGAAGGGATTCGCACATTACAATATGGGCGGAACCGGACCTTCCAAAATATGTAACAGTCTGCAAGAATGTAATGAAATGCGTGAAAAAGCATCAAATTACTCATTGTTAGTCAATTTTTTGGAACAATGCGGTAAGACAATGTGCGTAGTTTCTCCTTACAAAAAGCAGTACTTAATTCTAAAACGCCGTAACGCTTCGGAAGCCAATCAGCTTCTTGAAGGTGTAAAACTTTGGTGATATATCACTGAACGATAGCGTTTGTTTACACTAATTTGAAATCGCCGTTCTTTTTTATATGTTCGACAAGTCCGCCGTCTTGTAAAAGTTTAATCATAACGGGCGGTAACGGTTCTATTTGAACGATTGTACCGTTTGTTAAGTTTTTAATAATCCCCTTTTCTATATCAAGATCAAGTTCATCACCCGCGTCAATAGAATCCGTATCGCATTCGATAGCCAAAAGTCCGATATTTATGGCATTACGATAAAAAATTCTTGCAAAAGATTTTGCGATAACCGCACCTACACCCGCAATTTTAATAATTTGCGGAGCATGTTCTCTCGAAGATCCCAAGCCAAAGTTTGAACCTCCTACGACAAAATCTCCTTTTTTCATGGAAGAAGCGAAATTCGGATCGGCATCTTCCAAAACATGTTTTGCAAATTCGGGAAGGTTAGAACGAAGGTGGAATAATCTTCCCGGTGCTATATGATCTGTTGAAATATTATCTCCGAATTTAAATGCTTTTCCTCGCATGGTTATCTCCTTTTTCTTAATTATACCATAAAATTTGCCATTTACGACTTTTCCTGTTAAAATAGGTTCGGGAGGTTCCGAATGTTCTTTAGAAAGAGTTTTTGGACGGGGAAAAATATAATATTTTTGATACTTGCGGCTGCAGTTATACTAATATTGCCCAAAATAATAAATATTCTTTTAATGTTTTTCGGTGCATATATTTTGGCATGTGCGCTAAATCCTTATGTAAACATTCTTATGAAGAAGATGAACCGAACTGTCGCTTCCTCAATAGTGTTATCGGCAGGTATTTTATCGGTAATTGCTCTTTTTATTCCGATTTTTATTGTTGCGGCAAAAGAAATTAGGATATTTCTAATCACATTACCGCAAAAGGCACAGTTTTTACAAAACTTTTTAACCAACTTACAAATAGACGGTAATAAATTTACAAAAATTTTAGAACCCGAAAATATAATAAACGGTTCACCCTATTTTGCAAAAGATTTTTTCAGTCAATCGTTAAATATAACAGTCGGAATTGCACATTTGGTTGTAGTTTTGGTTGTTTTAACAATGGTTATTTATTACATATTGGTCGACAAAGATTATTTGAAAAAGAAGTTTTTGCAATTTTTCCCTCCTGATTTGAAGAACAAAGCTGAAACAATACTTTCTCACATAAGTTCAAGAGTAGGTGCATATGTTCGCGGGCAGATTTTGTCAATGGTTGCGGTTGGCATAATGGTTTTGATTGTTTTACTGATTTTCAGAGTTGAATATGCAACACTTTTGGCATTAATCGCAGGTATATTGGATTTAATTCCCGTTTTTGGACCTTCGGTTGCGCTTGCGATAATTATACTTGTTGCATATCCTATGGGAATGGTAAAAATTGTACTTATTATTGCAGGCTTTTTGCTTTCTCAACAGCTTTCAAACTATGTTATAAAGCCGTTGTTGTTCGGAAAATTGATGAAAATGCATCCGCTGATGATATTTTTTGCACTGTTTGCGGCAAACCAGTTTTTGGGATTTTGGGGTGTAATTTTGTCACCCGCTATCGCCTCTACTGTATGCGTTTTAATTGACGAAATTTATATCAAACCCATTAATCAAATAAGTGGGAGTGAAAATGCATAACGGAGAAAAGTTTTTATACAAACGAAATCCTAAGAAAAATTCCGATTTTTGCGTATGGCTCGGTTTTCCTGCGGTTTATTCGTTTTCAATGTCGTCTTTGGGGTTTTTGTGGTTGTTTAAACTGCTTGATGAAACCGAAGATATAAATGTTGAGCGAATTTGCTCCGATACAAAAGAAACATCATTTTTAAAACCTGATGTATTCGGGTTTTCATTTTCGTTCGATTTGGATTTTTTAACGGTTTTTTCGATGCTTGAAAAGTATAAAATTCCTTTAAAATCTTCGCAGAGAGATGAAAGTTGTCCGTTGATATTTTCGGGCGGTCCTGTCGTAAGCGCAAATCCAGAGCCATATAAGGACTTTTTCGATTTCTTTATAATCGGTGACGGGGAAGATTTAAACCTTGAGGCCATGCGTATCTGCAAAAATTCAAAGAGCAAAAAAGAGGCTCTCAAACGCTTGTCTGAACTTGAAGGAATTTATGTGCCGAATTTGTCGGATAAGGTTAAAAAAGTTACTAAACGTTTGTCCGAATGCATTTATACCCCGATTATGAGTGAAAATTCTTTTTTTAAAAATACCTTTATTATTGAAATGTCGCGCGGTTGTATGAACAGGTGCGGTTTTTGCCTTGCATCATATCTGAATTTGCCCTTGAGAAGCGTACCCTATGAAGATTTACTCAATACTGTTGATTTAGGGCTTAAATATACCGATAAAATTGCATTTTTAGGCGCACAAGTCAGCGCGCACCCTCATTTTAAAGATTTGTGCAAGCATATTTACGATAAAATTCAATCGGGTCAAAATATTGAGATGAATTTTTCGTCACTCAGGGTTGATGCTATATCCGAAGATGTTGTCAAAACCCTTGTTACTGCGGGTCAAAAGAATTCAACACTTGCCATTGAGGCGGGCAGTGAACGTTTGAGAAAACTTATTAACAAAAATATTTCCGAAGAACAAATTTTTGAGGCGGTAAAAATTGCGCGCGAAAACGGCTTGAAGGGGTTGAAATTCTACGGAATGATAGGTCTGCCGACCGAAACATACGAAGATATTGATGCGCTCGTAACTCTTGCCAAGCGTATAAAAAATGAAAATAAGGGGTTTGGATTAACTTTCGGGTTTTCAAGTTTTGTTCCGAAACCGCATACACCGTTTCAGTGGATTGGGCGAGAAAATACAAAATCACTTGAGGATAAGGCTCTTTATTTACAAAAAGAAATGCACAAAAACGGCATTACCGCGCATATTTCAAGTATTAAATGGGATTATTGGCAGGCTGTTTTGTCACGCGGGGACGGAAGTTTGTGCGACTTTTTGATTGATGTTTACCGACAGGGGGGTAAATTGGGAGCGTTCAAGTCGTCAGCAAAAAAATACGGAATTGATACCGATTATTTTGCGTGTTCAAATTTTGAATTTGATACAAAACTTCCTTGGGATTTTATTGAAGTACAACCCGGTAAAGAATTTTTGATTAAAGAAAACATTCGGCTTTATAACGGCTTGTAATCGCAATAGATAAGGCTTGACCAGCGTTCAAAGTAGCTTATTTGGGTTGCACTGCCAGATTTAATGTAAATTCTGTGCATACTTGTATCAGGCATATTTAGTGCGGCACAAACCGCAGCTTTTATCACGTCTTTGTGAGTTACGATTATAATTCTGCTACCGTGATTTTCTTCTATAATTTTGTCGATAGAATTTTTGACACGTGTTATAAATGCCGAAACGGATTCCGCATCATCAGGAGTCGGAATATCGGGGTTGTTAATCATTCTTTCGAGCAAATCAGGGCTTTTTTCGGCTATTTGTTCAAATGTAAGCCCGTTAAAACTTCCGCATTTTCTCGGGTGCAAATCAAGCAAAACTTCATAATCCTGCTTAAATGTTTTTGCAACCATAGATGCCGATTGCAATGAACGAATTGCAGGTGATGAATAAATTTTATCATTTTTTATCCCGCGTTGTTTTAGAAAATCGCAAATTTTTTCGATTTCTTCCTGCCCCATATCACTCAGCGGAGGATATTTTTCGGAATCGGTAAATCTTCCGTCCTCACTAAATATCGTAGCACCGTTACATATAAAAGTTATTTTACATTTTCTGTCAAAATACATATTTCTAATCCTTTTTTATTTATTATACCACAAATTTTAATATATGTTAAAATCCTTGTATATCTTGATTTTTTATTTAAATGTTACAAAATCTTAACATAAATTTCAAAAAAAGGCAATTATTTAAGTATATATTACTTTATATATTTACGAGGACTAAAAAGTAAAGGACACGAGACATGGGTTTCTTAATGGGCGCATACGGAAAATTGATGGCCGGGAAACTTGTCAGGGATTTACAATATCGACTGACGAGCGTCACTCGCCGTGCTATGCGTGTTACTCGAGAAATTGGTGACAAAGAAAAGATGTACCAAGCTCAAGAGCGTAACATGAAACAAGCTATGCAAGCCCAAATGCAAGCGGGACTTATGGGACTTGCTGGTATGCCTATGGGTTACGGTGTTGGTATGATGGATGTGAATGCTGCTATGAATATGTGGGGCGGTATGTCACAGTCACAAATGACAGCCTATACGCAAGGTGCTCAAATGCTGCAAATGCAGTTTGCACAAGCACAAACAATGTGGCAGAATATGTTTGAACTTCAAAAAGATGCTGATTTGCAAGCTCTGAAGGATTTACAAGACGAACTTGAAACAGAAAAACTTAATCTTGAATCAAGAATAAAACTTGCAGAACAACAACAGCAATACTATAAAGAAATGGAACAAAAAGATGTTAAAGGTTTAGTTCCTGAAACACAAAACGGTTAATAATCAACAATATAAAACCGGCTCGCAAATGCGAGCCGGTTTTAGTTATTTAATTTAATGAGATTGCGACGTCGCTCACTGCGTTCGTTCCTCGCAATGACGTAAATCATTCATTCACAATTCTTGCGCCTTCATTTTCTACGGGCAAAGTCATTATATCAGCTTTTACGTTCATATCTGCCCAGGTTTCTTTTACGATATTTTTAATCTTATCAAGGTTGTTTTTGCGTGAAACAATCAATATCGAAGGACCTGCACCGCTCAAAACACAACCCAAAACATCTTCTTCGTGTTTAAGTTTTTCCGTAATTTTATCTAATCCGGGAACAAGTTTCATTCTGTAAGGCTGATGAAGTCTGTCTTGCAGGGCAAGACGCATCAAATCTTCATCTTTTTTATTTACCGCTTGAACAAACATTCCCAAACGCTTTGCGTTAAATATGGCATCTTCAAGAGGAACTTCTTTCGGCAAAACCGAACGCGCAATGTCAGTTGAAAGTTCATAATCGGGAATACATATCGTCAGACACCATTCTTCGGGCCAATCAAGTTTTGTGTAAACAACATGACCATCATCTTCAAAAGAAGTCAAAACAAGCCCGCCGACTATTGCTGGTGTAACATTATCAGGGTGACCTTCAACCTCCGTTGCTATTGATAAAAGCGCAACTTCGTCCGCAGGTTTGCCCAAAAGTTCGTTTGCCGCAAGCAAACCGCCAACAATTACCGAGGCACTGCTTCCGAGTCCGCGTGCAATAGGAATTTGAGACTGAACGGTTATTTTAAGTTCGCTCGGTGACTGCCCGATAGAATTGTACAAAAGCTCAACAGCCTTGTAAATAATACTGTTTTCGTCCATTGGAACATGCTCAAGAATTAAATCGCTTGCAACGGATTCGTCATTAATAACGTTGATTTCAACCCCGGTTCCTGGCAAAACCGTTTCTTCTATCGTAATAGTGTTATATAAAGGCAGTGCCATACCCAAACAGTCAAACCCTGCGCCAATATTGGCAGTTGTGGCAGGTACTTTTACGCTAACTTTCATACTTTCCTCATTTTTTGCACAATAATAATACCATAAATATAAAAAAAGATAAACAGATAAAATGAAGATATATAAAGAATTTGCCCCCTAAAATTCAAATTCTATAATGGTTATATGTACAAATTATACCCGTATTTCACTAATGACGGCTCTGTAGGACTGTTTTCACCCGATGCGGACGATATTTATCATTCGACAAGCGGAGCTTTATCCGAGGCATATGAAAAATTTATTCTGCCCGCAAATTTTCAAAACTTTTTTCAAAAAAATTCCGATATAAAAATTTTGGATATTTGTTTTGGAATCGGTTATAACTCAAAAAGTTTTTTAAATAATTTTCTTGATATACTCTATAACGAAACGATAGGTACTGATAATATTAAATATAACGATAAGATAGGTGACGATAATAAAAATAATAAAAAACAAAATATTTCCTGTCATTCTGAGCCGAAAAATATTATGAGATCCTTCGCTGCGCTCAGGATGACAAAAGGCGAAGAATCTCATAAAAACTTCAAAATTTTCATAAAAGCCATAGACACAGATAAAAATTTGGCTGGGTTGTCGCCGTTTTTTATAGCGGATAAAAAGATTGTAAAAGATAACAAGTTATCGTTTGAACAGGACAAAATCCGCAAATTGCTTTCAACTAATGCAAAACCGAAATATAAATTTAGAAAAGAAGTTAATATTCTTTTGCTCGAAAAACTTATAAACCTTATTGATAATGATGTTGAAGATATTTTGACAGATAAGAATTACTCACAATTTTTTGACGGATTTATGGTCGATTTTTACCGCATTAAGAAAAACGAGAGGATAAATAATACCCCTCTAAGACGTTTAAATGCCTTTTTACATAATATATATTATAAGTATATATCTACAAGCCATAAAAACGCGTTAAAAGCCCTTAAATTGCTTGATTTTAATTTTGAGATAAAAATTGATGATGCAAGGAAGGTTATTCAGGAAGATAAAAATCTGTATGATTTTGTGTTTTTGGACGCATTTACGGCAACCAAATGTCCTTGTCTGTGGACGGTTGATTTTTTCAAAGCGTTGTATGAACATTTGCAAGACGGCGGAATGATTTTAACGTATTCAAATTCTGCGCAGGTCAGACACGCGTTTTTAGAGGCGGGATTTTGGGTCGGTAAAAATGTTTTTGACGGAAAATCAATCGGAACCGTCGCTGTTAAAATAACTGTAAGGCAAACCTCTCCCCTTGCGGGAGAGGGAGCTGATGTTAGTGAGCTTGCGAACGTTACACCAGCGGGTGAGGGGTCTATTTTATCGCAATTTCCAAAAATTTCTCCCCTTTCACAATACGATTTAGGACTTTTAAAAACAAAAGCGGGTATATTTTATCGTGACGAAAATTTAAACCTTCCTAACGAGGCTATAATCGCCGCTCACCGAAAAGAAGTCGAAAATTCAACCCTAATGAGCAGTTCTAAGTATAAAAAGATGCAATGAAGTTAAGAAATTAGGCTGCTAAGAAGTTAAGCAGCCATGCAGCTAAGAATAAAATGTTATCACTACCTATCGAAACGATATACTATAAAATTATATCTCCTAAATTTTTTCAATTTTTCTTAACTCAATTTCGTACCCTAAAAGTTTTGCAAAAAATTCAAATTCTTCAAAGCGCAGAGTTCCTTTGCTCATTTTGTGTGATATGCCATATATGGTAAAATTTTTATTGTTTTCGTTTGCAAGCCTGATTAATTCGGTCAGTGTCATACCTTCTTTGGCAAGTAAAATCTTAACAAATTCGCGTGCTGTCATAGTTACTCCTTTGTACGATTTTACAAACTTATGCTCGTATTGACAAATATTGGAATATAAGTTATAATATTTGTATATACATGCAAAGTTTCAAATATATATGCAAAAGTTTTGTAATAAAACTTAAAGGAGAGGAATTATGAATAAAAACACAGGTTTTACTTTAGCAGAGGTTCTAATCACCCTCGGCATCATAGGCGTTGTTGCGGCAGTAACCATGCCCATAATTGTTGCAAATATTCAAGACAGAGTCAGAACCGAACAGGTCAGAAGCGCTAAATATAAGCTGACATTGGCAACGGATAAGATGAAATCCTTGGGTTTGTTGTTGGATTCTTATTCTACAACCGAAGCGTTTGTAAACGAACTTAAAAAGCATTTT